>PLFB01000166.1 GCA_003137135.1 Acetobacteraceae bacterium | reverse complement strand
CGGCTTTTGAGCGGCCAAACTGTGGCCACTCAAAAGCCGTGGTTAATAAGAGTTTTTTTGCTTCTTTTTTTGCAAAAAAAGAAGTTCTTACGTCTCTCATCAACTGCAATACCCCAACGCCTTATCCCGCGCCACCGCTTGCGCGTCCCGCGCCGCCGGATCCCCCCAGCCGCCCCCGCCCGGCGTTTCCAGCCGCAGCCGATGACCCGCCGGCAAAAAAACGCCGGTGACTTTGCTGACCAGTTCCGGACTTCGCCGTCCCTGCCCCGCATCCCATGAAAACACGTTCACCGCCGCGGCGCCGCCGCCGGCGACGCCGAATGGCGGCACCGTGCCGCGGTCGCCCAGTAGCGAGACCATCGCGTCGGTGCGCGTTTCGATCTCGTAAATCGCGCCGAGGCCGCCGCGATGCGTGCCGGCGCCCGCGGAATCCGGGCGCAGCGCCCACTGGCGGAACAGCACCGGATACGCCGCCTCCAGAATTTCCACCGGCGGAATCGTTGCGGTCGAGATCGGGTTGTTGGCGTGGTTCAGGCCGTCCGATTCCGGATTGCCGCCGAGCCCGCCACCGAAAAAGCTGAACATCACCCAGCGCGAACCATCCGCGCGGGTGCCGGACATGGAGAGCGCGTTGATGGTGCCGAACGGCGCCGCGGTGGCGCGGGCCGGGTCGGCTTGCGCCAAGGCGCCCATCACAACGCCGATCAGCCGCAAAATGGTTTCGGTGTAGCCGGCCATCGGCCGCGGCGCCGTGGCGGCCAGAATGGTGCTGGGCGGGATGACGAAGGTGATCGGCCGCAAACACCCCGCATTCGCCGGCACTTCCGGAAAAATATGTTTCAGCGCCACATAGCAGGCGGCGATGGCGGTGGCGTAGGAAATGTTCACCGGACCGGCCGTGGGCGGCGACGAACGTGAAAAATCCAGCACCATCCTTTCGCCGGCAATTTTCAAGTCCAGCGCGATGGTAAGTTTTTCATCCGTGATGCCGTCATTATCCAATACGTCCTCAAAACCATAATGCCCGTCCGGCAGCCCGCCGATGGCCCGCCGCATGATCGCCTCCGCGCGGCCGGAAAAAATCTCGAACGCCGCCGCGATCGTCGCATCGCCATATTCATCCAGCAGCCCGTGCAACCTGGCCTCGCCGAGCTCGAGCGCGCCGATCTGCGCATTCAAATCACCCCAGTTCGAATCCGGCACGCGCGAATTGGCGACAAGGATCGCGAGAATATCCGTGTTCATCACGCCCGCGCGCAGCAACTTTACCGGCGGGATGCAGACGCCCTCCTGAAAACTTTCGGTCGCGGAAGGATTATAGCCGCCCGGCACGTTCCCGCCGATATCCAGCCAATGCCCGGCCGAGGCGATCCAGCAGAACAATTTGTCCCCCCGGAACACCGGCCGCACCAGCCGGAAATCGTTCAAATGCGTGCCGCCGATCGTCGGATCGTTGAAAATATAGCCGTCGCCCGGCGCCAGATCGCCCTCCTTCGCCGCCTTCTCGATCACCGCCCGCACCGCGAACGCCATCGCGCCGACAAAAATCGGCAAGCCGCACGCGCCCTGCACCAGCGTATCCCCCGTTTCGGCATCGTAGAGCCCATGACAGGCGTCCCGCGCCTCCGCGATAATCGGGTTGAACGCGCTGCGATACAGCGTGGCGTCCATCTCATCAGCAAGCTGCACCAGCCGGCCGTCGATGATGGAGAGAGTGACAGGGTCGATCATGAAAGAACAAGAAAGCAGTTACTTTTTTTGAAAAAAAAGTAACCAAAAAAACTTCTGAACCGCTTCGCGCGGCCGTGGCGGCGCCAAAGCCGCGCAACGCGGTGCAAAAGCTTTTTGCTTCTTTTTTTCAAAAAAGAAGTCTTTTGCTTTCTCATCCTCTTGCCCAAACCGGCTGCTTCGGCGCCGGCAGCCCCGTCTCCGCCAAACAAGTTTCCCGCAAATCCTCAATCGTACCGCCGCGGTTGAACAAACCGCTGTCCGGCCGTTCGGCGCGCGTCTTTTCCCGCAACGTTTCGGTCGCCGAAGAATCAACCTCGCCCTCCGCCAGCACCACGCCATACTTCAGCGCCCCCGCCGCCGTCACCAGGCCCTGCGCCACCTCCTCCGCCACCAGCGCCGGATCGCGCGTCAGCGGGTCGCCCCAGCCGCCGCCGCCCCAGGTGATAAAGTGCAGCTTGTCGCCGGCCGCCACCGCGATATCCTCCCGCTTATTGCCCACCACAATCCGCGTCCCATCCGCGCGCTCCAGAATCTTCCTGGCCCGCCCGCCAGGTTCGCCGCCATTCACCCCCCACGGCCGCGTAAACCACCGGTCATCATGAATCGCGATCACACCAGGCTCCAGAAACTGATAAACCATGTTGATGCCATTCCCGCCCCGATGCAGCCCGGCGCCGCCGGAATCCGCAACGGTCTCGTATCGCTCGATCAGCAGCGGAAAATACCGCTCCAAAAACTCATTCGGCACATTGGTAAAGTTTGGCCACAGCGAATGCCCGTCCGGCCCATCCCCCATCGGCCGCCCCGGGATTCCGCCAAACCCGATCTGAAACAACTGAAACCACCTGCCATCCCTTCCGGTCCCGGAATAGAACAGATGCGGCGACGAAGAAAATCCCGCCGCATTCAAAAACTGCGGCGTCTTCTGCCCCAGCAGCCCGCCGAGCACATCAAAAATCCGCCCCAGCGCATGCGTCCGGCCCGACAGCGCCGCGGGAAAGTTCGGTTTTAACAGCGAACCGTCGGGAATTCGAATATCGATCAAATCGTAATACCCGTCATTGAACAATATCTGCGGGTCAAAAACCATGATCATATAAATGCCGAAAAACATCCGCATCATGTTCGCATTCAGCAAGAAATTGACCGATCGCGCGCTCTGCGGATCGGTCCCCTCGAAATCCAGCACCACGCGCCCGTTTTCCTTCCACATCGTGCAGCGCAACTTGTACGGCCCAAAGCCGTTGCCGTCATCGCAAATGAAATCCTCAAAACTCACCGGCGCCTCGCCGATCGAACTCTCGATCAGCGCCGCCATCGCGCGATGATTGCGGCGCAACAACTCATCGGTCGCGGAAACAAAAACGTCATCGCCGAAACGCTCGCACATCTCAATCACTCGCCGCGCCGCGACCCGGCAAGACGCGATCAGCGCGTTCAAATCCGCCGTGCACCATTCCGGCGTGCGCGTCTGGTGCATCACCAGCTTCACCAAATCCTCGTTATAAACCCCCTTCTTCCAGATTTTCACCGGCGGAATCCGTACCCCTTCCTGAAAAATCGAAGTGGCATCAATCGGCATCGACCCCGCCACCATCCCCCCAATATCGGACTGATGCCCGAACATCGACGTATAAGCGATCAGCCGCCCGTCCTTGTACACCGGCAGCAGCACCAGCCAATCATTCAAATGGCTGATCGCGCCGCCGACGGAATAAGGGTCGGACAGGAAAATCATGTCCCCGTCTTCAACAATGCCGTCATACCCATCCAGAAACGGCCCGATATAGCTGCCGAACTGCCCCACGATCATGCGCCCCTTATGGTCCGCGATCAGCGGAAACGCGTCGCCCTGCTCGCGAATGCCAGGCGACATCGCCGTGCGCACCAGCGTCGTATCCATCTCCACGCGCGCATTGCGCAGCGCGTTTTCGATGACGTCGAGCGTCACCGGATCAATCGGCACGGTTTTGAAAGGAATATCGCTGGACTGGATGATGGTGGCGGCCATGCGCGGCTCCGGGTCAGGCGTGTTTATGAAAAAGAAAGCAAGAAGTTACTTTTTTGAAAAAAAGTAACCAAAAAACTTTTATTAACTGCGGGTCGTGGCGTCTGCGGTGCCACGGCCCGCAGTTAGCAAAAGTTTTTTGGTTACTTTTTTTCAAAAAAGTAACTGCTTGCTTCCTTCTCTTCATACCTACACCGGATTGATCAGAATATTACCG
>PLFB01000160.1 GCA_003137135.1 Acetobacteraceae bacterium | reverse complement strand
CTCCGCTGGAGGCGATTACAGGCACTTCCGGTGCCCACGCCCCCAGCTAGGAAAAGTTTTTGCGCGCTTTTTTCAAAAAGCGCTTCTTGCTTACAGACTTTCGCGCCAGATTTTGCGCTTCGTCGCAATCGCGATGATGGTCAGAAACACCAGAAACAGCACCGCGCGCAGGCCGATTTCCTTGGAGTCGTCGAGGTCGGGGTTGGCGGCCCAGGTGAGGAAGGCGGCGGCGTCGGCGGCTTCCTGGGCGGTAGTGGCTTTGGTGCCGTCGGCGTAGGTGACGGCGTTGTCTTTCAGCGGCGGCGGCATCGCGATCTGCAGGCCGGGATAGGCGGTGTTGTAGTAGTGGCTGGGCAGCAGCGTGACGTCGGCGGGCGCGTTTTGGTAGCTCGTGAGCAGGTTGTAAACGTAGCGCGTGCCGCCGGGGCGGGCGGCGACGAGGGTGGACATGTCCGGCGGCAGCGCGCCGCCGAATGCGCTGGCATTCACGGCGGGCGCCTTAAAAATATCGTCCAGCGTGGCGGGGCCGGTGGACAATTTCACGGTGGAGGCGATGGCGGCGGCCTGGGCGGTGGAGAGGCCGAGATCGGTCAGGTCGCGGTAGTGCAGTTCGTTCATGGAATGGCAGGCGGCGCACACGGTCTGGTACACCAGAAAGCCGCGCTGCAGGGCGGCCTTGTCATAGGAGCCGAAAACGCCTTCGGACTGCCAGTGCGGCGGGTTCAGCGTATCCTCGGCCCGCGCAGCGGGGGCGGCCAGTAGCAAAACCGCGAGTGCCGCGAGAAATAAGCGCATCAGTTGGTCTCCGTCGCGGTCGCCAATGGCAGCAGCACGAGAAAATGCAAGAAATACCAGGCGGTAAACAGCACCGACAAGATGCCGGTGAGGATGGAGGTGGCGGCGGTCTGCGTGATGGCCAGGCCGATCAGGTCGAGCGCGAGGATGTAGCTCAGCACCCGGCTCAAAAATTTCGGCGGCGTGCCGGGCTTGGACAGGTCCAGCCAGGGCAGCGCGAACAGCACCGCGAAGGCGGCCAAGAAATTGATCAGGTGGCCCATGGCGCTGGCGGCGGTGTTGGCGATGCCGGTTTCCGGCAGCAGGTACCAGGGCGGGGTGATGGCGGCGGGCACCACGAGGCTGTCGGCCGGCACCAGGTTGAGCCGGCTTTCCCCCAGATGCGGCGCAAAAAACACCAGAACGGCGAAAATCAGGCAAAACACCACGAACGCGACGAAATACTGGCTGGTGTAATACGGGTGCAGCGCCACCGGCCGGCCGGGTATGCGGGCGATGGCGCGTTTGGCCGCCAGGTGGATGGCGAGCACCAGCACCACGATGAGCGCGATGGCGGTGTGCAGCACCACCAGCCGCGCCAGCGTTGAAGGCCCGGCCGGGCCGCCGAAAAACCAGTTGCCCAGCCCGCCCGGCAGCCCGCCCATTTGCGAAACCGCGAGCGCGGCGTTCTGCAGGCTCCAATAGCTCTGCGCGCCGTCCGCCAAAGTGAACCCCAGAAAGCCGGTGAGCAGCAGCAGCAGCAGCACCGCGAGTTTCAGAAACCACACCAGTTCGCCCGGCGCCTTGTATTCGCGGTGCAGAATGGCGCGGAACAGCAGCAGATACATCGCGCCGAACAGCATGGTCGTGCCGGTTTCGTGAAAGCCGTGGATCAGCCAGCCGTAATTGACGTCCCGGATGATGAACTGGATCGAATCAAACCCGTGCCATGGATTGTAATACACGCTGAGCACGGCGCCGGAGAGGATGAGAAAAATCACCGCGCCGGTGACCAAAGCGGCGAAGGTGGCGGCATACGGCATGTCCCGCGGCAGCAGAATGCCCATGACTTGCGCGCGCAGCGTGGCGGCGACCGGCAGCCTGGTGGCGAGCCAGGAGGTCTGTTCACTCATGGCGCAAAACTCCGGTCAGCCGAACTGGATCTGGCTGTCATTGAGAAACGTGAATTTCGGGATGGCGAGGTTCTTTGCGGCCGGCCCGCTCCGCACGCGGCCGAGCGGGTCGTAGATCGAGCCGTCGCACGGGCAGGACCAGCCGTCATACGGCCCGCGCGGGTCGCTCGGGTCGTTGCCCAGCAGCTCGCAGGGGATGCCGGTGTTGAGGCCGACCACCACGACAAACGTTTCGTAGCCGGGTTTTACACGCGAGGTGAAATCGGCTGGGTCCGGCAGCGTGTCCGGGACGATGAACTGGTTGTCGGCGATCTGCTGGTCCGTCAGCTTGCGGATATAGATCGGCTGGCCGAGCCAGACGACGCGCAAGCCGGTATTGGGCGCGATGCCGCCCACTTCGACGATCGGCTGTGAAACGGCAAGGGTTTCGGCGCCGGGGTTCAGCGCGTCGATGAACGGCCAGGCCACCGCGGCGATGCCGACGCCGGCGGTGGCGACGGTGAGGATTTTGAGAAAATCGCGCCTGGCATGGTCCACGGCGAGCTCAATCTCATGCTCCACCTTCGCTAGTTCGGCCATTTGTTCTCCTGCCACACCTGACGTTGCGGCTACGCATGGCCGGAACGCGGGAAAAATTCAAGGGTGGATGATTTTGGTGTAAGGTCTTATTAACCTTGGCCATGAGCGAGATTTTGGCGGCGCCGGCCCATGAGGCGCATAAACCCGAAGCGCGGGCTTGGTTTGAGGCACTGCGCGACCGGATTTGCGCGGCGTTCGAGATGATCGAGGACGAAGGCGGCCCGAATCCGGGGCGCTTTGCGCGCACGCCCTGGGACCGGCCGGAGGGCGGCGGCGGGGTGATCAGCCTGATGAAGGGGCAGGTGTTTGAGAAGGTGGGGGTGAATGTCTCCACCGTCTCGGGTATGTTCTCGCCGGATTTCGCCAAGCAGATGCACGGCAGCACGCCGGACGGCGCGTTCTGGGCCTCCGGCATCAGCCTGGTGGCGCACATGCGCAGCCCGCGCGTGCCGGCGGTGCACATGAACACACGGATGATCGTCACCGGCAAAGGCTGGTTCGGCGGCGGCGGGGACCTGACGCCGCTGCAGCCCGGCACGCCCGAAGCCGCCGAAGACGCGGCGACCTTCCACGCCGCGCTGCGGGCGGCCTGCGACCGCCACGGCGCGGATTACTACGCGCGCTACAAAAAATGGTGCGACGAATATTTTTTCCTGCCGCACCGTAACGAACCGCGCGGCGCCGGCGGCATTTTCTACGACTATCTCGACACCGGCGACTTCGCCGCTGACTTCGCATTTACGCGCGACGTCGGCGAAGCTTTTTTGGCCGCGTATCCGGAGATCGTGCGGCGCCGGATGGCGGAGCCGTTCACCCCCGCGGAGCGCGAAGCGCAACTGGTGCGGCGCGGGCGCTACGTGGAGTTCAACCTGCTCTACGACCGCGGCACGACCTTTGGGCTGAAAACGGGCGGGAATACGGAAGCGATACTGATGTCGCTGCCGCCGGAGGTGAAATGGCCTTAAAAAGCGAAGAAAGCAGTTACTTTTTTTGAAAAAAAAGTAAGTCGCCCGCGACCAGGGCGATCATTCAAATCAACTCAGATGTGAGACCGAGCGCCAATGCTGCGTTGTGCATTCGCCGATCCAGCGTCAGCATACCAGCGTTAAATTCCTCGCAAATCGCCAGATGCAGGGCATCGCTGCCGCGAAGGTTCAGCGAGGGCCGGCCCGCGAACAGCGAAGCCTTTTGGAACGCTTGCCGCGATACGGAAAAGACCGAAAAACTTTGCTCCTTGTGGAAGCCGAAGTAGGAGAGCGCCCATGATTTGGTTTCCTCACCAATCTCTCTCCTGCGCAATTTGATCGAGAGCGCCGACGAGAATTCGGTGGAGGTCCAATCACTTATTGCCAGGTCTTGGTCCAGGCGGTCCATCAGCCACTGTTGCACCGCTTCGGTTTTGACCTCGTTGGTCAGCATCGCGACGACGGCGGAGGTGTCCAGATACCAGGTCAGTAACGATCCTCATCGCGCATTCTGCGGACGAAGTCTCCAGCGGAGTCAGGCTGCATGGTCATTGAAGACGTCAGTTTCCGGAGCGCTTCGACGTCAATCGGCTGCTTTTTTCCCTGCTGGGGCGATTGTTCGGCTGCCACCAGTTTGGCAACCAGCTTGCCGCGCTTTGTGATGCACACGGTCTCTCCGGCGGCGGCGCGGTCCACCAGTTCACTCAAGCGTGCCTTCGCGTCGGCGAGGCTTATGCTGTCCATCTTGCTCTCCTGACCATCCAGTCGTCCCTTTTTAGGGCAAACGGGGTGGTCAAGAAAGAAGTTCTTTTTTGAAAAAAAGAACCAAAAAACTTTTGCTCCTGGGGGCTTCGGCGGCAACCCGCTTTTAATCGCCGCCAGCGGAGGCGATTAAAGACGAGTTGCCGCCACGGCCCGCAGGAGCAAAAGTTTTTGCGCCGCACCCGCGGAGGGGCTTCTTTAAAAAGCGCTACTTCCTGCCCGTACCTTACGGCCGGAACCCGAAACTGATCACCGGCGCCGCATAATAAACCGGCGGGGCATAGTACCGCGGCGGCGGCGGCGCGTAATAGCGCGGGGGCGGGGCGACGTAGCGCGGCGGCGGGGCGTAGTAGCCGGGATAGATGTGCCAGCAGTGATTGGCGTCGTACCAGCCGTGGCCATAGCCGGGGTCGGCGACGGGGCCGTGGCCATACCAGTCCGCTTTCGCGGATTGCGTGCCGGCCAGGCCGAGAACGGCGGTGGCAGCGGTGGCGAGGATTAGGTTTTTGATCTGCATGTTGCTGAGCCTCCATTGCTCATGCGTGGAACATGGCGGTCTGGCGTGGCGGGCTGCGGGCGGCAACAAGGTAAAACTGTGGTTTTTATGCAACAATACATTGCGATGTTGCCGCCGGGCGGGTTGCGCCGGTCCGGCGGCGCCAGAAAAATTAATCTTAAAAATCATGTGTCTAGCGCGGAATGCTCTTGCAAAACGCCGGCTGGTGGGAGAGCATCGGCCTCCAACCGCAAAAATTTCGCTGCCGTCAAGGAATTCATTTGTTACGCGCCCTCAAACGCCGCCTCCTGGCCCTGGTGCCGCCGGTCATATTTTTGGCCATCACCTTCTATTTCGCCTGGAATGCCGTGCACGGCGCGCGCGGGCTGCAGGCGCAGGCGCTGCAGCGCGCGGAGCTCGCCAAGGCGCGGGCGGATTTCGCGGCGGTGGACGCGCAGCGAGAAACCTGGGAGGCGAAGGTGGCCGCACTCGGCGGCCCGGCGATCGCGCCGGACATGCTGGACGAACAGGCCCGCAAAATGCTGAACGACGCTGACCCGTCCGACCTGGTGGTGGACCTGCCCGCCCCGGCGGCAAAATAAAGCGGCGTTTTTGCCGGCCGTGATCTCTTAAGGTTGCGCCAATACAGGACAGGAAGACATTTAATTGCGCCGGGCCAGCGCGCCTTCAGCCGTGTAAGGCCGGCAAAATAGTTAATTCCGGCTTGGCCGCGCAGAATTAACCGAAAAACAGTTAACTGAAATTTTTGCACTGCAACACGGAGAGTTTTCGTAAACGTCAACTTGCCGCTGTGCCATGCCGGGGCTAGCAGGGGACGAAACCAAGGCAGTTGAGGGGAAACCATGGCAGCCACCCAGTCCGCCACGAAAAAGTCGAAAAAACCCGAACCCGCGATGAGCAAGGACGAGCTCTTCCGCGCCTACGGCAAAATGCTCCTCATCCGCCGGTTCGAGGAAAAAGCCGGCCAGCTCTACGGCATGGGCCTCATCGCCGGTTTTTGCCACCTCTACATCGGCCAGGAAGCCGTGGTGGTCGGCATGCAGCACGCTATCGATTCCGGCGACGAGGTCATCACCAGCTACCGCGACCACGGCCACATGCTGGCCTGCGAAATGGACCCGAAAGGCGTGATGGCCGAGCTCACCGGCCGCGCCACCGGCTATTCCCGCGGCAAGGGTGGCTCCATGCACATGTTCTCCAAGGAAAAGGGCTTTTTTGGCGGCCACGGCATCGTCGGCGCGCAGGTCTCGCTCGGCACCGGCCTCGGCTTCTCCAACTGGTACCGCGAAAACGACCGGGTTTCGCTCACCTATTTCGGCGAAGGCGCCTCCAACCAAGGCCAGGTCTACGAAAGCTTCAACCTCGCCAACCTGATGAAGCTGCCGGTCGTCTTCATCATTGAGAACAACCGCTACTCCATGGGCACGTCCATCGAACGCTCCTCCGCCTCGCGCGACCTCTCCCTCAACGGCGTGCCATGGGGCATGCCCAGCCTCTCGGTGGACGGGATGGACGTGCTGGCCGTGAAGGCGGCTGGCGACGCGGCGGTGGCGCATTGCCGCGACGGCAAGGGCCCATACCTGCTGGAGATGAAAACCTACCGCTACCGCGGCCATTCCATGTCCGACCCGGCAAAGTACCGCACGCGCGAGGAGGTGCAGCGGATGCGCGCCGAGCATGATTGTTTGGACTCCGCCAAGAAGCATCTTGAGGAGTTGGGATATTCCGAAGAGGAACTGAAAAAACTCGACGACGGCATCAAGGCCCGCGTCCAGGAAGCCGCCGATTTCGCGCAATCCTCGCCCGAACCCGACGAAAAGGAAATCTGGACCGACGTACTGGTGGAGGCCTAAAAAATGGCGACCGATATTTTGATGCCGGCGCTCTCGCCCACCATGACGGAAGGCAAACTTTCCAAATGGCTGAAGAAAGTCGGGGAGGACGTGAAATCCGGCGACGTCATCGCCGAGATCGAGACCGACAAAGCCACGATGGAAGTGGAAGCCGTCGATGAAGGAAAAATTCTGTCCATCCTGGTGGATGAAGGCACCGAGGGCGTCGCCGTCAACACCGTGATCGCGACGCTTGGCGCCGAGGGTGAGTCAGCAGCGCCGGCGGTGAAAAAGGCGCCGGAGCCGGAACCGGCGGAAGCGCCAAAAGCCGCCGCGCCCGCGCATGCCAAAACCGCGCCCACGCCGAAGGAGACGGCCGAGCCGGCCTGGGGCGAAACCAAACCCGCCACCGTGCGCGAAGCCTTGCGCGAGGCCATGACCTTGGAAATGCGCGCCGACAAAAACGTTTTTTTGATGGGCGAGGAAGTCGCGCAATACCAGGGCGCCTACAAAATCTCGCAGGGCATGCTCGACGAATTCGGCCCCCGCCGCGTCATCGACACCCCCATCACCGAACACGGCTTCACCGGCATGGCCGTCGGCGCCGCCATGAATGGCCTCAAACCCATCGTCGAATTCATGACCTTCAATTTCGCCATGCAGGCGATCGACCAGATCATCAATTCCGCCGCCAAAACGCTCTACATGTCCGGCGGCCAGATGGGCTGCCCCATCGTTTTCCGCGGCCCCAACGGCGCCGCCGCCCGCGTCGGCGCGCAGCACAGCCAGTGCTACGCCTCCTGGTACGCCCACTGCCCCGGCCTGAAGGTGGTCGCACCCTGGTCGGCGGCGGACGCGAAGGGGCTACTGCGCGCCGCCATCCGCGACCCCAACCCGGTGATTTTTCTGGAGAACGAAATCCTCTACGGCCACAGCTTCGACTGCCCCACGTCCGAAGATTTCGTGCTCCCGCTTGGCAAAGCCAAAATCGAGCGCGAGGGCACCCAGGTCACCATCGTCGCCTTCTCCATCATGGTGGACGTCGCGATGAAAGCGGCCGATGCGCTGGCGGAACAAGGAATCTCGGCCGAGGTGATCAACCTGCGCACGATCCGCCCGCTGGACATCGCAACAATCATCGAGTCAGTCAAAAAAACCAGCCGCGTCGTCAGCGTCGAAGAAGGCTGGCCGTTCGCCGGCATCGGCTCGGAAATTTGCATGACGGTCGTCGAAAACTGCTTCGACTGGCTGGACGCGCCGCCGGTGCGCGTCGCAGGTCTGGACGTGCCGATGCCCTACGCCGCAAATCTCGAAAAACTCGCGCTGCCGCAGCCAAACTGGGTTGTGGACGCGGTGAAGAAGCTGTTTTAGGGGAGACCAAAATGTCCACCAACATCCTCATGCCGGCGCTCTCACCAACCATGACCGAGGGCAAGCTTTCCCGTTGGCTCAAGAAGGAAGGCGAAGAGGTCAAATCCGGCGACGTGCTGGCCGAAATCGAAACCGACAAAGCCACCATGGAAGTCGAAGCCGTGGATGAAGGTTTCCTGGCCAAAATCGTGGTGCCTGACAACACCGAAAACGTCGCCGTGAACGCCGTCATCGGCATCCTCACCGAGGCCAAAGGCGAAAAACTCGACGCCCCCAAAGACGCGCCAAAACCCGCGCCCAAAACCGCCCCCACCGACACCTCCACCGAAACCCCCGCGCAGCCGCCCAAGGACACACCGTCGCCCGTTGAAAAAACCGCCGCCCCAGCGCCCAACCATGAAGATCACGACCGCATCTTCGCCTCCCCGCTCGCCCGCCGCATGGCCGCGCAAGCCGGCATCGACCTCTCGAAAATCAAAGGCTCCGGCCCCAACGGCCGCATCGTGAAGGCCGACATCGAATCCAGCGCCTCCGGCGCGCAGCCCGCCCCGGCAGCACAAGCCGCGTCCGCGCCCTCCGCGGCCGCGCCAGCTGCGCCGGAGAAAAAAGCCGCACCCGCGCCCGTCCTCAACATCACCGCCCCCCACAAAAAAATCCCCAACTCCTCCATGCGCAAGATCATCGCCAAGCGCCTGGCGGAAAGCAAACAAACCGTCCCCCATTTCTACCTCACCTCGCACATGGAAATCGACGCGCTGCTAAAACTCCGCGCCGACCTGAACGCCAAATCCCCCAAAGACGGCCCAAATAGCTTCAAACTCTCCGTCAACGACCTCATCATCAAAGCCTGCGCCGTCGCCCTGCGCCGCCACCCCAACGTCAACTCCACCTACACCGAATCAGACATCATCCAATACGACGACGTGGACATCTCCGTGGCGGTGGCGATCCCCGACGGCCTCATCACCCCCATCATCCGCAAAGCCGACCAGCTCGGCCTCGCCGCCATCAGCGCCGCCATGAAAGACCTTGGGCAGCGCGCCAAATCCGGCAAGCTCAAACCCGAAGAATTCCAAGGCGGCGGCTTCAGCATTTCAAACCTCGGCATGTTCGGCATCCCCGAATTCTCCGCCATCATCAACCCCCCGCAATCCGCCATCCTCGCCGTCGGCGCCGGCGAACAGCGGGCAGTCGTTAAAAACGGCGCCCTCGCCATCGCCACCATGCTGACGGTCACCCTCTCCTGCGACCATCGCGTGGTGGACGGCGCCGCCGGCGCGGAGTTCCTCGCGACGCTAAAGACGATTGTCGAAGATCCACTGAGTTTGATGCTGTGAAAGGCAAGCAAGAAGTTACTTTTTTTGAAAGAAAAGTAACCAAAAAAACTTTTTCTCCTGGGGGCGCTGGGACGGGGATTGCCTTTAATCNNGCTTTTTTCAAAAAGCGCTTCTTCCTTCCTCATGAACCTCCGCCCCGCTAAACCCGATGATGTGGCGCAAATTCTCGCCTTCATCTATGACTTAGCCCTCTTCGAGCGCTCGCCGGACGCCGTGCAAATGACCGAACCGCAGCTGTACGACGCCCTGTTCGGCGCCCCCCCGCGTGCCGCCGCGCTGCTGGTGGAACATGAAGGCGCCGCCTGCGGCTTCGCCGTCTGGTACGAAACCTTCAACACCTGGACCGGCAAGCCAGGTCTGTACCTTGAGGACCTCTTCATCGCCGAGGCCGCGCGCGGCCTCGGCGCCGGCAAGGCCATATTCCAGTATCTCGCGCGCGTGGCCGTGCAGCGCGACTGCGCGCGGCTGGAATTTTCGGTGCTGGACTGGAATGAAAACGCGATCAAATTCTACCAATCCCGCGGCGCCCAGCCGCTCAGCGAATGGACCAAATACCGCATCACCGGCGAAAAATTGCGCGCCCTGGCCGCAGGAGATTCTTAAATGGCGGACGATCAAAACTTCGACCTCATCGTCGTCGGCGGCGGCCCAGGCGGCTACGTCGCCGCCATCCGCGCCGCCCAGCTCAAAATGAAGGTCGCCGTCGTCGAATCCAAACACCTCGGCGGCATCTGCCTCAACTGGGGCTGCATCCCCACCAAAGCCCTGCTGCGTTCCTCCGAAATCAACCACCTGCTGCACGATATGGACCAGTTCGGTTTTTCGGCGGACAACATCAAATTCGACGTCAAAAAAATCGTCGCCCGGTCGCGCGCGGTGGCAAAACAGCTTTCCTCCGGCGTCACGCATCTGCTCAAAAAAAACAAGGTCACGGTTTTTGACGGCGTCGGCAAACTCGCCGGCGCCGGCAAGCTCACGGTCACCAAGGACGCCAAAACCCAAACCCTCACCGCCAAAAACATCATCTTGGCCACCGGCGCCCGCCCGCGCGTGGTCCCCGGCATTGAGCCGGACCAAAAACTCATCTGGACCTATTTCGAGGCGATGGTCCCCGAGAAAATGCCCAAATCCCTCCTGGTCATTGGCTCCGGCGCCATCGGCATAGAATTCGCGAGTTTCTTCCAGAACATGGGCGCCCAGGTCACCGTCGTTGAAATGCTGGACCGCGTATTGCCGGTCGAAGACGCGGAGATTTCCGCTTTCGCCCAAAAAGCCTTCGAAAAACAGGGCATGAAAATTTTTCTCTCCGCCACCGTCAAAGGCGTCAAAAAAGCCGCCGACTCGGTCACCGTCACCATCGAAGCCGGCGGCAAATCCCAGGACATCACGGTTGATCGCGTCATTTCCGCCGTCGGCATCGTCGGCAACACCGAGGATCTGGGCCTGGAAGGCACCAAGGTGAAGGTGGAACGCACCCACGTCGTGGTGGACGGTTTTGGCCAAACCGGCGAGCCCGGAATCTATGCCATCGGCGACCTCGCCGGCCCGCCGTGGCTCGCCCACAAAGCCAGCCACGAAGGCATTATCGCCGTCGAAAAAATCGCCGGCCTGAAACCGCACCCCATGGACACCGGCAACATCCCCGGCTGCACCTATTGCCGCCCGCAGGTCGCCAGCGTCGGCCTCACCGAAGCCCGCGCGAAAGAATCCGGCTACACCGTGAAAATCGGCAAATTCCCCTTCATCGGCAACGGCAAGGCCATCGCCATGGGCGAGCCCGAAGGTTTTATCAAAACCGTTTTTGACGCCAAAACCGGCGCGCTGCTTGGCGCCCACATGATCGGCGCCGAGGTCACCGAAATGATCCAGGGTTTTGTCATCGCCCGCACGCTGGAAACCACAGAGGCGGAACTGATGCACAGCGTCTTCCCCCACCCCACCATCTCGGAAGCCATGCACGAATCCGTGCTTGACGCCTACGGCCAGGTTATACACTTCTAGCCGCATGACTTTGCGTGTCGAAATCGACCACCGCCTCCGCCACCCGGAAAAGGCGCACCGGCCGGACCGCCCCGGCGGCGCCAAACCGCCCTGGATTCGCGTCAAAGCGCCAGGCGGCGCGGTGTATGAGGAAACCCGCGCCCTCATGCGCGCGCAAAACCTCACCACGGTCTGCGAAGAAGCCGCCTGCCCCAATATCGGCGAATGCTGGTCGCAGCGCCACGCCACCATGATGATTCTGGGCGACATCTGCACCCGCGCCTGCGCCTTCTGCAACGTCGCCACCGGCCTGCCCGGCCCGGTGGATGCCGGCGAACCCGCCCGCGTCGCGCACGCTGTCGCCACCCTGGCCTTACGCCACGTTGTCATCACCTCCGTGGACCGCGACGATCTCCCCGACGGCGGCGCAGCCCATTTTGCCGCCGTCATCGCCGCCATCCGCGCCAGCAGCCCGGCCACCACCATCGAAATCCTGACCCCGGATTTTCTGCGCAAACCCGGTGCCGAAGCAAAAATCGCCGCGGCGCGGCCGGATGTGTTCAACCACAATCTGGAAACCGTGCCGCGGCTCTATCCAAGTATCCGCCCGGGGGCGCGATATTTTCAATCGCTCAGACTTTTGGACTCAATCAAACGCGCCGACGAAAACATTTTCACCAAATCCGGCCTCATGGTCGGCCTCGGCGAGGAAAAAGCCGAAATCGGCCAGGTCATGGACGATTTGCGAATCGCCGGCGTGGATTTTTTAACCATTGGGCAGTATCTGCAGCCGAGTCTGAAACACGCAGCCGTGGCACGCTACGTACCGCCGGCGGAATTTGAGGAACTGGCATCCATGGCCCGCGCAAAGGGATTCTTGCTTGTCTCGGCCACGCCGCTCACCCGCTCCTCCTACCACGCGGACGCGGATTTTGCCGCCCTGCGCCAGGCGCGCGCGGCGTGACCACCTATACCGAGCGCAAGCTCGTCCCCTATGCGCCAAAACAGCTTTTCGACCTGGTGGCGGACGTCGCGAAATACCCGGCCTTCCTGCCCTGGTGCGTCGGCGCCCGCATCCGCAGCCATGTCGGCAACGACCTGGTGGCCGACCTCACCATCGGCTTCGGCCCCTTCCGCGAAAGCTTTACCAGCCGCGTCACCCTGCAACCGCCGGACGCCACCGGCTTCTGCGCGATCAAAACCGAATACGAAAACGGCCCCTTCAAATACCTCCACAACCGCTGGAAATTCACGCCGGACGCGCAAGGCTGCGTCGTCGATTTCTACGTGGACTTCGAATTCCGCAACTTCGTCCTGCAAAAAGCCATCGGCGCCGTTTTTACGGAAGCCGTCCGCGTCATGGTGAACGCTTTTCTGAAACGCGCCCGCACCATCTACGGCCCACCGGCGGTCGCCAGCGCGATGACCAGCGAAAGCAAAGCCGGCGCTTGAAGAAAGAAGCGCTTTTTTGAAAAAAAGCGCGCAAAAAACTGCTATTTCCCGCGGCCCTGCAACGCCGCCGTCTGGCCGCTCAACGTTCCGTGGCCATTCCGAAACACCCCCCGCCCCACCCTCGTCATTGCGAACTCTTGTGAAGCAATCCATCTCTTCCCAGCCACCTACGCCGGATCCGTCACCCGCCCCATAAACAAAATCCGCCCCGTCCCCGCATCCTGGATCAAATACAAGAACGGATGATCCACGATAAACGGCACCGGCGGCGGGGGCGGCGGTCCCGGCGCCATGGCCGCGGCCGCGGCCATCATGACGGCCGTCGCCGCGGCGGCTTCCGTGCCGTTCTCGTCCACGTCGATATAGGTCTTGTGGATCGCGTCGCTAACATAAAGTTTGTCATGCGGCACATCGGCGATGCCGGTCAGATCAGCGGTGAGCGGGTTGAAAGCGGCGGTTATGCCGAGCGACTGTAGCGGCGCGTTCAGATCAAACGCGCTCTCCGTCTTGAACTTTGGCAAGACCAGCCGCACCTTCGTGGACTGGCCGGCGGCGATCCAGCCCTCAAGACGCGCCGCGTCCAAATCCGCTTCCACCGCCGCCAGGCCATCAGCCGCGTCAGGCAGAATAATCACCATGCTCATGCCGCCCTGGCCGTACGGCAACGCCAGCAGTTTCACGCCAACGCCGGCGCCGTAGCTGTAAAAATCCGTGATGTTCATCGTCGGCACCATTTTTGTACCGGTCGCGGTCCGGAATCCCGTAGGCACGGTATCGTAGGTACTGAATTGGGTTGACCACGGCGCCTTGAAATAGACCGCGTTTGTCAACACCAGGCGTGTGAGTGCATTGAGCGCCTCCGGCGATATCAGGTCCTGGATTCTGTTATTCGTTTTCTGCGCTACCCAGCCATTGATGGTGTCAGCCGCCGCCTCAGGATTTGAAAAATCAAGCGGCGTCAACGACCCGCCGAAGACCGCCTTGATGGTGGCGAGGTAGTCATGTTTGAAGGGATAACGATCCGCACCCCATAGCGCGTTCGCCGTTTCGAATGTGATGCCGTCCCCGCCGACGGGCGGCGCCTGCTTGACCTGTTGCAAAAACATGTCCCGCGGGACCGCGTCCAGATGCAGCGCATGCGCGATTTCTTCAGCGGTCCTGCCCTTCGCGCCCGCATACACCATCCCCAACGCGGCGGCGATGCTGTAGGGCGAGACGAAAAAATTGCCCGGCGCCTTGCCGAGCCGCTTGTAGAGATCCACGGCAAACGCATTTTCGGCGGCGGTGATCGCCATAGCTCCCTCCTGCGAAAGGCAGATTTTTGGAAACGCAACGGTAGCGGCGAGCGCGATGGCGGCGGTTCGTCTCTTCATGATTATGGCCGTGATGATGTGACGACAGAAGATGTAAAAACGATTTATGGCCGGAATAAGAAAGGAAGAAGTTACTTTTTTGAAAAAAAGTAAGTCGCCCGCGACCGCGGCAAAAAACTTTTGCGCGTGGGCGTGGGGAAGGCCGGCGTCGTTAATCGCCACCTTGGGTGGCGATTAACGACACCGGCCTTGCCCAAGCCCACGCGCAAAGGTTTTTGCGCGCTTTTTTCAAAAAGCGCTGCTTACTTTCTTCAGTCGTTCACACTCAACACCATAATCGGATCCGCGATTTTTTCCGGCGCGATTTCCTGTTCCAGCGGCAGCACCGCGGTGCCGATCGCGAAAAACTCGATCACGTGCGTCTGCCACCCATGGCTGCCCTCATGAATATCCACCCCCACCACGCCTTCGGCTTTCGCCGCCGCGGCCTCAAACTGCATCCGCTCCACCGCGATTTCGCGCGCCTCGTACATCGCCGCCGTGAAATTTTCGAGTTCCACGTTGCGGCCCGCGGTGCCGAGGCCCGCGAGGGCGCCGCGGTGCGCGACATGGTACACGCAGCTTCCCATCACCATTTCAACCGGGCGGTAGCCGGCGTGCAGCAGCGCCCAAAAATCCTGCCCCGACAAATCAGACGTAAACGGCCCGCCATCATGCGCCCGAAACCCCTTATGCCCATCGCCATGCACAACCCCCGTGCCAATCGCGATAAACTCCAGCAGATGCTCATCCCATTCCAGGCGCTTGATTGTCAGTTTGACGCCCACGATCCCATCCGCCCCCATCGCCGCGGCTTCCGCCCGCATCCGGCTCATCGCCAGTTCGCGCGCGTGGTACATCGCCTTCGAAAGCACATCCAATTCCTGGTTCTTTGACCACGACCCGTACTGGATGCCGACGTGGTAAACGCAGGTCCCCACGCACAACCCAATCGGCTCAAACCCCGCCTTGCGCACCAGCAAAAATTCGTTCACCGAAAAATCCGACGTAAAAACCCCGGTGGAATGCGCCGAACTGCGCAGCCCCTTCAGGCGTTCCCTGGCGTGCTCCGGCATTTGTCCAGACATTATATGCCTCCCTCTGCTTCATTGGTTGCGTAGGACTGGTGATGGCGCGATGACGTGTTCAACGGCGAGCGCCCGGCATGAACATCCAGCGCGATTTTAACCTCATGTTTGAACGGCTGCCCGCGCCTGGCATCCACGGTGGTGGCGATGACGATGTGCCGCGCCAGATACTGCTTCGGCTGGTTTTCGCCACCTTCCCGCTCGAACATTTGCGAAAAATTCAAGTGCGCCAGCACGCCGTTCCCCTGACCGGCGGCGTGAGACCGTAGATTCGCATGCGCCCGCCGCCGCACCGTCTCCCAAAGATGACTGAGCGCGTTGGACTCGATATTTCCCATCCAGGCCCGCGAAGCCACGCCCCGCCAGTCGGACATCCACTCATAATGCGCCCCCACCGCAATCCCGGTCGGCACCACATCCGCCTCCAGCAGTTTTACAAACTCCAGCGCCGGCACCGTCGCCACGATCGGGTCATGGCTCGGCGGCAGCCCCTCCACAAAAACCGCTGTCCCGACCAGCGTGAAATCCATGCTGCTTTCAATGCCCAGCGGCACGGTGCGCATTTTCACGTCCAGCACCGCGTTGGCGCCGGCGGCCTTGGCCTCCAGTTTCAACCGTTCCAGGGCCAATCCCCAGCCTTGCGCATGCCCCTCGGTCCAGGACCAGCCGTAATGCAGCCAACTGGTGGCGGAAACCGCGGAAATCGGCCGCAGCCCGTGGCTGCGCACAATCATCAACTCCGCCGGCGTCAGCGTCGCGATCCAGGGCGCCTTGCCGGCGCGCGCCTCCTGCAGCCGCTGCAGCGTGCTGGCGGGCGGCCGATTGGCGCGGAGCGACATGAGAATATCCGCCTGCCGATGCGCCGCCTCCGCCTGCGCGGCCTTTTGCTCGGGCGTCGGTCCCTTGAAGCGGTCAAACAGGCCCATTTAGTGCTCCTCGGAAAGTGAGAAGTTCTTTTTTTGCAAAAAAAGGCGCCCCGCCTGGGGAACCAAAAAAACTCCTGTTAACTGGGGGCTGTGGCGACGCCGGCGTCCCGGCCCGCAGCACCAGAAGTTTTTTGCTTCTTTTTTTCAAAAAAGAAGTGCTTTCTTTTTCCTTCACTTAACTGCCCATAAACGCGCTCAAAGACTGACTAAGCGCCTGCGCATGCGCGCTGGCTTTTTGCGTCTCAGCCGTCAGTTTCGCGAACCATTCGGAGGGGTCCATCGTTTTGGTGGAGAGCGTAATGCCGCGCACCACCATCGCCACGCTGGCGGCCAGGCGCCCGCGGTCGTATTCCAGCTTGTATTTTTGTTCACCGAGATCGACCGTCACGCCCGTCACCTTGCCGGCTTTGGCGAACAGCCCTTTGCTTTCGTGCACGTCCACCTGGTTCGGCATGGCTTCCTTCAGGCGCAGCGCGAAGGCTTTCAAATTCGCCTCGGCGTCGGCGGAAAACCGCCGCAGCCACGCCGCCTGCATATCAAAATCCATCGGCTGACTCACGTGGAAATCGCCCGCTGGTTCACGCCCTGCATGCCGATCACCAGCTTGTCCCGAATCGCGGCGAGTTTGGCCTCGCGCTCGCGGTCCCCGGCGGCGACTTCGCGCTCGATATCCATCACCTCGTGCATGGTTTTTATGGTCTCGTCCGCCACCTGCGCCAGCACGTCGATATTGCGCTGGTCGCCGCCCAGACTCCGCGCCGCGGAGGTCGCCGCGTCATGCGCGCCCTTGCTCGCCAGCAGCGTAATCTGCCGCGCCGCCTCGTCCAGTTTTTCGGATTCCTGCGCGGCGTGCACGATGTCCACCTGCGCGGCCGCCTGCGCCGCCACCGCCATCAGCCGCGGAATCACCACCAGCATGCCGTTTGAAATTTTCATCATCCGCGTCTCGGCCGCTTGCTTGTTCTGGCCGATGATGGGAATCAGCGTGGCCGACCCCACCAAACTCTCCCGCATCTCCGCGATCTTGCCCCGGAAATTCGCCAACGCGGACCGAAACTCCATCACATCCGCCGCATCCGCCGGATCCCCGGTGGAAACCGCATGTTGCCGCAACGCCTCCAGCTCATCCTGCCCGCGGTCCAGCGCGATCTGCCCGGCCGCGATTTCGATTTTCAGCCCATGCAGCGACTGCCGGATGGCGGTCGCCTGCTGGTCGAGCAACTGGATGGTCACCGCGAGGTCCGACTTGATTTTCCGGGCCTTGGCCTGTTCCTTGTCCATCAGGTCCAGAAACGTTTTCCGGTTCTCCAAAAACCCTTTGAACGCCGCGTGCGCGTCCGCCCCCACGCCCAAAATCTTGCCAAAAAGCCCTTTGCGCGCCGCCGGCACCTCGCCATTGGCTTCCTTCTGCAAATCCTCGATCCGCAGAATCTTCACACCATCGATCACGGCCGCCGCGATCTGCCCAACCTCCCCAGCCTCCCCCAGCCGCACGCCAGCCAGCAACTGGCGGGAAGCCTGGGCGATGCCGGCCAGCACCCCGTCGCCGTGGGAAAGCAGGCTGGTCGTATTCCGGAAATCCACCCGCGCCGCGGAGGCCTGCGCGGCGGCCAGGTCTTCGGGCGACAAATTCGCCACCTCCACCAGCCGTTGCGGCGGCGCTTCCGGCGCCAGCCTGGGGTCCGCCGGCACGGGCAGGCCCGCCGGCGCGGCCGGCACCAGCGCCTGGGCCGCGGCCGGCGGCGCGTCGATATTGTCAAAAACAGAAAGGTCGAGCGGCGTGCTGATCGTGCCAGACATAATTTTTGGAACCCCCGGTCGCGTTGGCCTCAGCCTATCGCGCGCGGAGAAAGAAGTCGATCATTCGTCCGGCGTAAAATTCATCGCCACGCCGTTAATGCAATAGCGCAGCCCGGTCGGCTTTGGCCCGTCCTCAAACACATGCCCCAGATGCCCGCCGCACCGGCTGCAATGGCACTCCATGCGGATCATCCCGTGGCTACGGTCCACCTGCGTCTCCACCGCACCCGGCTCCGGGTCGTTGAAACTCGGCCACCCCGTCCCCGACTCGAACTTCTTCTTCGCGGTGAACAGTTTTTGCCCGCACCCGGCGCAGGTAAAAGTGCCGGCGCGTTTCTCAAAATTCAGCGCGCAGGTGCCCGGCCGCTCCGTGCCGTGGCCGCGCAGGATAGCGTATTGTTCCGGGGTCAGCAGCGCCCGCCATTCGGCGTCGCTATGGGTCACGGCAAATTGTTGGGTCGTGCTCATGCAATATCCTCCCTTAATCGGCTCGCGGTAAGGTGAATGCACCACCCCGCGCGGATGGCGTATATGGGCACGGTAAATGCGAACCCAACCCAAAGGAAGAGTCATGCAACGACCCACATTTTTGGCAACCACCTTGCTCGCCGGCGCGGCCGCCCTGGCGCTCGCCGCCGGCGGTTTCTTCATGCGCCCGGCGCTGGCCGATGACGCCGCGCTGCCCACGCCCGCGCCGGCCTACAACCCGCCCGATCCGGCGCCGTCCGAAACCGCCACGCTCTCCGGCGGCTGCTTCTGGGGCCTGCAAGGCGTGTACGAACATGTGAAAGGCGTGACCAAAGTCTATGCCGGCTACGCCGGCGGCGCCGCTTCCACCGCGATCTACGAAGTGGTGAGCACCGGCACCACCGGCCACGCGGAATCCGTGCAGATCACCTTCAACCCGAAAATCATCTCCTACGGCCAGATCCTGCAAATCTATTTTTCGGTCGCCACCGACCCGACCGAACTGAACTACCAGGGCCCCGACACCGGCACGCAGTACCGCGGCGAAATCTGGTACGCGACGCCGCAACAGCAAAAAATCGCCACCGCCTACATCGCGCAACTCTCCGCCGCGCATATTTACAGCCAGCCCATCGTCACGCGCGTGGACCCCTATCGCGGCTTCTACCAGGCCGAAGGCTACCACCAGGATTTTCTGGTATTGCACCCGGACTATCCCTACATCGCCATCAACGACATCCCGAAGGTTGAGAACTTGCAGAAATTCTTTCCCGCCCTCTACCAGGCGACCCCCACCACCGTGATGCCCGCCAGTTGATACGCCTGGCCGCGCTTCTCGCGCTAAGTCTCAGCTTGAGCGCCTGCGGCCTGGCCGCCGCCCCCTGCCGCGTCACCTCCGCCGCCATCAAAATCGTGCCCATTGTGGGGCACCCCGCCGCGGCGCCGACAGATGCCTGCGCCAGCGCGATTGATCCGTAAGGGGAAGGAAGAAGTTACTTTTTTTGAAAAAAAAGCGCTTCTTACTGGCCTTCCTTCGCTTCCTTCGCCGGCTGCGCATTGCGCACCCGTTCCAGCGTGGCTTCCCGCGCCGGCCCGCCGTCCCGCAGGCTGGCGGCGATCATGCGGTCGATCACGGCGTGGCGAAGTTCGGTTTCAAGCGCGACAGCGGGATTCATGTTTCGTCTCCGGTAAGAGTTGCCAAACAAAGCTATGTTTTTTGACGTTTCCAGAGATGCCATTCGCTCAAGGCAGAATTGAGGCGGACGCGGCACTTCTTTATGGCATATGTCATCGGGGTGCCGTCAAGAAAGATTTATTTTTTGGACACGATTAGCACTGTCCATCTTTTAATGTTTTGTTATACCTTTTCGCGTTGGTGGAGATCGGGAGGATTTTCCAGACGTGACGCGGGTTTTGGCGGTCTTAGCGGTACAATTGGCGGCTTTTGGAACGCTCGCGGGGTGCGCGCCGCCGGGTGCCGCGCCGGCCGGCGCTGGCGGCCCCACCTTCCTCCAAACGCCGTTGAACGAGCAGGCGCTGCTCGGCGCCACGCCGCAGCTGCTGGAGGCGGAATTCGGCCAGCCCGCCTTGCTGCGCGTGGACGGCACGGCGCAGGTTTGGCTATACCACGCGCCGGATTGCGGTCTGAATCTCATTCTCTACCCGGACAATGCCGGCACGCCGCGCGTCGCCATGGCGGCGCCGACAGATGACGGCGGAGACACCGCCGCCTGCTCCGTGCTGCTGCAGCGTGCGCACGCGGATGCCGGTAACGACCAGTCGGCCAGTTCACAACCACAAATTGTGCCGGCCGCGATCGTCGTTCCGCCGCCCGCGCCCGCCCCGGCGCCCGCCGCCGTGCCACCGGCCCAGAGCGGCGGCGGCAACGGCGCCGCAGCCGACGGTCTGGAGCGCGCCTCCTCATCCTGATAGGCTGCCTGGCCACCACGTGAGGACAAAATGCCGGGCCTGAAGGTAGCGGTCCAGATGGACCCGATGAGCACCGTCGATATCGACGGCGATTCGACATTTTTCCTGATGCTGGAAGCGCAAGCCCGCGGCCACAGCCTATGGCACTACGAAGTCCCCGCCATGTGGCTGGACGGCGCCAAACTCTTTTGCCGCGCCCGCCCCATCACCGTGCGGCGCGAAAAAAGCCATTTTCACGATTTCGGCCCTGAGGAAACGCTCGACCTCGCCACCATGGACGTCGTCCTGATGCGCCAGGACCCGCCGTTCGACATGGCCTACATCACCGCCACGCACCTGCTCGAGCACATCCACCCGAAAACGCTGGTGGTGAACAACCCCGCCGCCGTCCGCAACGCGCCCGAAAAATTATTGGTCACCCGCTTCCCCGACCTGATGCCGCCGACCATGATTTCCCGCGACCGCGCCGCCATCCGCGCTTTTCGCGCCCGGCATCATGACATCATCGTGAAGCCTTTGTTCGGCAATGGCGGCATCGGCGTCTTCCGCGTCAAACCGGACGACGAAAACCTCGGCTCCCTGCTCGACATGTTCTTCACCGCCAGCCGCGAACCGCTGATGATCCAGCGCTACGAACCCGCGGTGCGGGCAGGCGACAAGCGCATCATCCTGATCGACGGCGAGCCGCTCGGCGCCCTCAACCGCGTGCCCGCCGAAGGCGATAGCCGCTCCAACATGCACGCCGGCGGCCGGCCGGAGCCCACCACCCTCACACCGCGCGAACGCGAAATCTGCGCCCGCATCGGCCCGACGCTGAAGGCGGAGGGGTTGCTGTTCACCGGCATCGACGTGATCGGCGACTACCTCACGGAAATCAACGTGACGTCCCCAACAGGCCTGCAGCAGGTCATGCGCTTCGACGGAATAAATCTCGCCACAAAGATCTGGGAAAAAATCGAAGAGAAGAAAGCAGCGCTTTTTTGAAAAAAAGCGCGCAAAAAACTTTTGCTGGTGGCGTGGCGCGTCCGGTGTCTCTTTAATCGCCCCCGGCGGGGGCGATTAAAGAGACACCGGAGGCCACACGCCACCAGCAAAAGTTTTTTTGGTTACTTTTTTTTCAAAAAAAGTAACTCCTTCCTCGCCTCCTTCATGAAATTTCCAAAAGAATCCCGCTTTCCCCACCCCCATCATTGTCCGGCGCGCCATAAATCCCACGTAAGCTAAGTCATAACAGGGAGCGATGACGCATGGCCGCCGTTAATTCTCGCCGCATTCGTGAAGGCCTGCCGCACCCGATCGGCGCCACCTGGGACGGCAAAGGCGTGAATTTTTCGTTATTTTCAGCGCACGCCACCAAAGTCGAGGTTTGCCTGTTCGACTCCTCCGGCCAGACCGAAACCGACCGCATCGAACTGCCCGAATACACCGACCAGATTTTTCACGGCTGGATCGAAGGTGTGGGTCCAGGGGACGCCTACGGCTACCGCGTGTACGGCCCCTACGCGCCGGAGGAAGGCCACCGCTTCAACCCCAACAAATTACTTCTCGACCCCTACGCCCGCGCGCATACCGGCGAATTGAAATGGGACCCCGCCTGCTACGGCTACACCATCGGCTCCAAGGACGACGACCTCAGCTTCGACGAACGCGACAGCGCCAAATTCATGCCCAAATGCGTGGTGGTGGACCCCGGTTTCGACTGGCAAGGCGAGCCGAACCGCCACCCCGTGCCGTGGGACCGCACGATATTTTATGAAACCCACGTCAAGGGTTTTACCAAATTGCACCCGGCGGTGCCGGAGAATCTGCGCGGCACCTATGCCGGCCTCGGCCAGGCGGAAGTGATCCGCCACATCAAGGACCTCGGCGTCACCTCGGTTGAGTTGCTGCCGATCCACAGTTTCATCAACGACTCGCATCTGCTGGAACACGGGCTGACGAATTACTGGGGCTACAACACCATCGGCTTTTTCGCGCCGGACCCGCGCTATGCCGCGGACCGCGCCAATTCCCTGCGCGAGTTCAAGGAGATGGTAGCGCGGTTTCATGACGCCGGCCTCGAAGTGATCCTCGACGTGGTTTACAATCACACCGCCGAAGGCAATGAATGCGGCGCCACGCTTTCGTTCAAGGGCATCGACAACGCCTCCTATTACCGCCTGATGCCGGACAACCCGCGCTACTATATCAACGACACCGGCACCGGCAACACCGTCAATCTCAGCCATCCGCGCGTCATCCAGATGGTGACGGACAGCCTGCGCTACTGGGTGATGGAGACCCATGTCGACGGCTTCCGCTTCGATCTCGGAACGATTCTGGCGCGCGAGCCGAACGGTTTTGACAACCAGAGCGGATTCTTGAAGGCCTGCAGCCAGGACCCCGTTTTGGGCACGGTCAAACTGGTTGCCGAACCATGGGATTGCGGCCCCGGCGGCTACCAGGTCGGCGGGTTTCCGCCGGGCTGGTCCGAATGGAACGACAAATTTAGAGACCAGACCAGGGAGTTCTGGAAGGGCGATGCCGCCGCCGCGGTGATCGCCTCGCGCATGTGCGCCTCCGCCGAGCTGTTTAACCGCGAAGGCCGGCGGCCATGGGCATGCGTGAATTTCGTCACCGCGCATGACGGCTTCACGCTGAATGACTGGGCGAGCTACAACGAAAAGCATAACGAGGCGAATAACGAGGACAACAAGGACGGCAGCTCGAACAACGTTTCCTGGAACTGCGGCGTCGAAGGCCCGACCGACGATCCCGAAATCAACAAGCTGCGCGAACGCCAAATCCGCAACATGCTGGCCACGCTGCTGCTGAGCCAAGGCACGCCGATGGTCCTGGCCGGCGACGAGTTTGGCCGCACGCAGAACGGCAACAACAACGCCTACTGCCAGGACAGCCCGATCAGCTGGGTGAACTGGGACATTCAGGAAAAAGGCCAATCCCTGATCCGCTTTGTGCAGAAGCTGACGCATTTGCGCCGCACTTATCCCATCCTGCGCCGCAGCCGGTTCTTAACCGGCATCGAGGACAAGCAGCTGGAAGTGCGTGACGTGACCTGGATCAACGCCAACGGCAACCCGATGACGGACGGCGAATGGGCGGACGAGGGCATGCGCTGTTTCGGCATGATGATCGACGGCCGCGCCCAGGCCACCGGCATCAAACAGCGCGGCTCCGACACCTCGGTATTATTGGTGCTGAACGCGCATTACGACGTGGTGCAATTCGTCCTCCCGCATTGCGCGGAGGGCATCGGCTGGAAACTGTTGCTGGACACCAACATTCCGGATGAGGAAGAAACCGAGGAATTCGAAATCGGCGCCAGCTACGAAGTCACCTGCCGCTCGCTTGTGGCGTTCGAACTAAAGCTATGATTGGCACTGCACATTGATTACAAATGGCGTCCAAAATCCATGCTTTCGTGCAAGATACGTATGACTTCGATGCCGTCACCGGCTATGCGGTAAAATACCACATGCGCGCCGCATTTTTTTTTGTAGTAACCCCGGCGGTATTCTGGGCAGGCGCGTCCGGCGGTTGGCTGCAACGCAACCGCTTCGATATGTTGCTGTAAGCGCCTTAAATAAACCTCCGCCTGCGCGGCGCCCCAGTTCGCGAAGGTATATTCATCGATATCGTCCACGTCGTTCCGCGCCCGGGGCGTTAGAACGTATTTGACGTTCACGTGGACAATTTACGGCCGGCGCGCTTGCGCTCGATAAACGCGTCAAAATCGAATGGTGTAGGAGGCCCGCTCTCCTCACCCTCGATCAAAGCCGCTCGGAGAGCCGAAAGCTTCGCCTCCTGCTCTTCCAGCAAGCGCAAACCCGCGCGCACCACGTCACTCGCGCTGCCGTAGCGGCCGGTTCCGATTTGCGTCTCGATGAATGCCTGAAAATGATCGCCGATACTTACGGAAGTGTTCTTGGCCATGGGTAACTCCTCGACGTAAGTTACCAAAATTTGGTATTCTTGCCAACCGATCAATGCGCCGAAGCCCTCAAAACCTATCCTTAGCCGCCCGCAGCCGCCCCAACGTCTCCGCATCAGCCGCGCGTAAAAACGGGTTGGTCTCGCGCTCCGTCGCCAGCGTCACCGGCACCGTCGCCTTCGCCTCCGCCCTAAGCGCCGTCACCTCCTCCGCCCGCGCCCTTAGCGCGGCATTCTCCGGCTCCTGCGCCAGCGCAAACTTCGCATTCCCCGCCGTGTACTCATGCCCGCAACAAACCAGCGTCTCCCCCGGCAAATCATCAAACTTGCGCATCGACCGGAACATGTCCGCCGCCGTGCCCTCAAACAGCCGCCCGCAGCCCATCGAAAACAACGTATCCCCCGGCAGCAAAATCCCGCCATCCGCAATGAAATACGAAACATGCCCCAGCGTGTGCCCCGGCGTCTCCATCACCCGCAATTTCGCCGCGCCGAAATCCACCAGACTCCCCTCATGCACCGTCACATCCAGCTTCGGCAGCCGGTGCGCGTCCGCGCCGTTGCCCACCACCACCGGCGCATATTTTGCAACCAAAGCGGGCACGCCATCCACATGGTCGCCATGATGGTGCGTCAAAAACACGTAGTCCAACCGCCCGCCGGCAGCCTCAACTGCAGCCACCGCCGCGGCGCCGTCGGCCGGGTCCACAATCCCCACCTCCCCGGAAACGGACTCCTTCAACAACCAGGAATAGTTGTCGCTCAGCATCGGTATGGCGGTCGCGGTCACGGTCACGATTGGCTCTCCAGAACAATGTTTTGTGCTATATAAGGGCGATGACCATCGATGCGCGAGTGACCGCCGATTTTTATGCCACCGCCCTGGGCGGCCTCACGGCCAAACTGCTGCGCCAAATCCTGCTGGAACTCTGGCCCAACAACGCCGGCCTCGCCATCCTCGGCCTCGGCTATACCGGCCCGTTCCTGCGGCTGTGGCGCGAACAGGCCGCGCGCACCATCTCCCTCACCCCCTCGCATTTCGGCCCCGCGCCGTGGCCCGCCGGCCGCGCCAGCCTGGCCTGCACCGCGGAAGAAGATTATTTGCCCTTCCCGGATATGTCGTTCGACCGCATCCTGATGATCCACGGCCTCGAACAAGCCGAAAACGCTCGCAAATCGCTGCGCGAAGCCTGGCGCCTGCTGAAAGACGACGGCCGCCTCATCGCTGTCGTCCCCAACCGCCGCGGCCTGTGGGCCTACTCGGAATCCACCCCCTTCGGCCACGGCCAACCCTACTCCGACAGCCAACTCGCCCGCCTGCTCAACAACCTGTTCTTCACCGTCGAATCCCAAAAACAAGCCCTCTTCGCCCCACCGCTCAACTGGCGCCTCAACCTCAAAACCTTCCACCTCTGGGAAAAAGCCGGCCACACCATCGCCCCCCAACTCGCCGGCCTCACCATCGCCGAAGCCACCAAAGACCTCCACGCCATCATCCCCGTCAAACGCCGCCCGGCCCGCCGGCGGGTTCTCGTTGATGCGGGGCCTTGAAGAAGTAAGTAAGATCAGGGGGCTTCGCCCCCCGAACCCCCCACTAAGGCCGAAGGGCCTTAGAACCATTTAGTTTGGTCTCGTGGGTGAGGCGGTTTGTGCCTTTTAAGCCCCAGCGCCGAATCGGCGCTGGGGTTTAAAAGGCACAAACCGCCTCACCCACGAGACCAAACTAAGCGGGTCCTAGGGCCGTCGGCCCTAG
>PLFB01000113.1 GCA_003137135.1 Acetobacteraceae bacterium | reverse complement strand
GACCCACCCACGAGACCAAACTAGCTGGTTCTAAGGCCCTTCGGCCTTAGCGGGGGGTCCAGGGGGGCAGCGCCCCCCTGGGTCTCACCCGGGACCCATCAAGCCTGCCCCGACTCCAGCATCCGCCGCAGCAATTCCACGTCTTCGGCGAAGGCGGCGTCGGCGGCGATGAGGGCGGTGACGCGGGCGACGGCGTGCATGACGGTGGTGTGGTCGCGGTCGCCGAAGTGGCGGCCGATGTCGGGCAGGGATTTGCTGGTGAGTTGTTTCGCCAGGTACATCGCCACCTGGCGGGGTCTGGCGATGTTTCTGGAGCGTCTGGCCGAGGACATTTCGGAGACGCGGATGTTCCAGTGTTCGGCGACGCGTTTCTGGATTTCCTGGATTGTGACACGGCGGTCGTAGGCGCGCAGGACGTCGTGCAGGACTTCGTGCGCGGTTTCCAGCGTGACGGGGCGGTTGAACAGGTTGGCGTGGGCGAACAGGCGGTTGAGCGCGCCTTCGAGCTCGCGAACGTTGCTGGTGATTTTATGGGCGAGGAATTCCATGACTTTCGCAGGCACTTCCACGCCGGCTCTTGCCGCCTTGGCTTCCAGGATGGAGATGCGCAGTTCGAAGGTGGTGGCGTGCAGGTCCGCGACCATGCCACAGCCCAGGCGGGTGCGCAGGCGGTCTTCCAGGCCGGAGAGGTCGGAGGGGGATTTGTCCGCCGAGATGACGATTTGTTTGCCGGCGTCAACCAGGGCGTTAAAAGTGTGGAAGAATTCTTCCTGGGTGTTGTCCTTGCCGATGAGGAACTGCAGGTCGTCGATCATCAGCACATCGACGCTGCGCAGTTCGTTCTTGAATTCCAGCGTGGACTGGCTGCGCAGGGCGTTGATGAAGCGGTACATGAATTTTTCGGCGGACATATAGGTAACGCTGTGCGGCCGGCCGGATTTGGTGGAGAGTTCCCAGGCGATGGCGTGCATCAGGTGGGTTTTGCCGAGGCCGACGCCGCCGTACAGGAACAGCGGGTTGAAGCCGGGATTGGCGGGCGCTTCCGCGACGCGGCGGGCGCAGGCATAGGCGAATTCGTTCGGTTTGCCGACGACGAAGGATTCGAAGGTAAAGCGCTGGTCGAGTGCCGCGGTGATTTCGCCGCGCGGTTCCGGTTTGTGCGCTTGAGCGGAGGTTTGCATAGTGTGTGGAGGCTCCCCGAGATTGGGGGCGGTGCCCCCGGCCGTGCCCGTATTGGACTGCGCGCGCAATTCGATCCGCCGGATCGCCGGGTTCTCGGCCTGCCACAGCGCCGTGATCAGGTCGCCATATTCTTTCGAGACCCAGTCGCGCAGAAATCGCGTCGGCAGAACCAGCGTCACCTCGTCGCCGGCGACGCCGGAGAGGGTGACCTGTTTCAACCAGGCGCGGTATTCAACGTCGCCGACTTCGAGCTGAAGTTTCGACCTGACTTTCGCCCACTGGTTGTCCAAAAATGCGTCAGAATTTGTAAGCCGAGAGGGGGAAGCCATCATGCCCGAACCCCGCGCCGCGTCGATCCCTAAACTCATGCCTCGGTCCACTCCAGCGTTGTTCCGCCATGAGCGCGGCCCGAGGATTCGTGTACCAAGCCTTTGAAAAGCTTGACGTTTCCCGGTGATTCTCGCGACCCAGACGATGCAGTTAGCGGCGGACAATAGCCAAGGTTATTCGGCTCGTGCAAATGATAATTGGATATAGCGGCTGCCGTAAGCCGTTGTTATTCGGTTAATTTACCGCAGATTCAGCGCTGTCACTTTTATGAAAAAACCTGACTTTGATCTGCCATTTATCTGTCATAAATTGAACGCGCCGGCGCGCCGTTTTACAACCGGAGGTCCGGTGAAAACGGCGCGCGAAAGGGCGTATTTTGGGCCGGAAAATGCCGGCGGCGCGGTTTTCAGGCCGACTGAACGGCTTTGACACGGGCGGCGAGGCGCGAGAGTTTGCGCGATACAGCATTGGCTTTCAGCACGCCTTTCGTCACGGCGCGCTGCATTTCGGGCTGTGCGGCGCGGAAGGCGGCGAGGGCGGCTTCCTTGCTGCCGGCGGCGACGGCTTCCTCCACCTTGCGGATGGCGCCATGTACGCGCGATTTGCGCGCCTTGTTGCGCGCGGTGCGTTTGACCGTTTGCCGGATGCGTTTTTGAGCCGATGCGATGTTCGCCATGTTGGTCCGTGGAAAAGAAGTCGGTTTGAAGAAGCGCGCGGTCTAAGCCCGCGCGCGGCAACCGTCAAGTTTCCACCGCCGTGATCCGCCAGGAGAGGCCCACGGGTTCGCAGAGCAGCGGCTGGGCGTTGGCGGTGAAGCCTGTTTCCGGCGCGTCCAGCAGCGCGCGAATGGCGCGGAACACGCCGCCATGGGCGACGATGAGCAGCGGGCCGGGCTGCGCCAGGATGCGCGCCATGACGGTCTGCACACGGATGGTGAGGTCCGCGAACGTTTCGGCGCCTTCAGGGGTATAGGTCCCGGCGAGCCAGTCGTGGAACCAGGGCAGCAGGGGCTTGCCCTCCATGCCGCCGAAAATCACTTCGCGCAGGTCCGGCTCAAACGTGACGGGCAGGCGCAGAACCTGGTTGACGATGGCGGTGGTCTCGCGTGTGCGCAGCATGGGGGAGGAGACGATGCCGGCGATGCCGCGATGGGCCAGCACCGGCGCCGCTGCCGCGGCCTGGGCGCGGCCGGTTTCGTTGATCGGAATGTCGAGCGCGCCCTGGCTGAGGCCCCTGGCGTTGTAGTCGGTCTCGCCGTGGCGGAGGAACCAGAAGGGCGTTTGCGGAATCGTCATGAAGGAAGAGTGATCCGCAGATGACGCAGATGGCCGCAGATGAAAGTGGCTTGGTCGCGATGGCCGGCCTGCTTCATCCGCGGATGTATACCTTCGCCGCCGGCGTCCTCCGCGGCGTGGCGTTTGGCTTCACGCGGTCAGGCCTTCGTCCGCCAGTACCTTTTGTACCGCCGGCCGCGCCATCAGGCGGGCGAGGTGGGCGTTCAGAACGGCGGGCATGGGAATGTTGCAGCGATGGGCGGCCCAGTATTCCAGGAAAAACAGCCCGGCATCGGCGATCGTGAAATTGTCGCCGAACAGGAAGGCTTGTTCGCCCAGAATGGGTGCGAGAAGTTCAAAACCCTTGGTCACGAAGCCGCGGCCGGCTTCAACGACTTTCGGCTCATCCGCCGGCGTGAAGGCAAAAGCGTACGGGCGGAACATGCGGGTGAAGCCGCGCATGTGCACCGTCGCCGTCATGTATTCAAGCAGTTCCAGTGAACGCGCCTCACCCTCCACACCATCCGGCAGCAGATTCTTGTCCGGGTTCGTCTTCGCCAGATAATAGGCAATGGCCGGCAGTTCCGTGAGGATCGAGCCGTCGTCGCGCTCCAGCGTCGGCACCTTGGATTTCGGATTTTTTGCCACGAAAGCCGGCTGGTATTGCTCGGATTCCGCGAAATTGACGCGCACGGCTTCATAGGGCTTGCCGATCTCGGCCAGCAGCACATGAATCGCCATGGAACAGGCGTTGGGGGAATAATATAGCTTCACGCCAGGCCCTCCGTCACCATCGCCCGCTGCACAGCGGGGCGCGCCATCATGCGGTCGTAGTGCGCGTTGATGTTGGCGGGCGCTTCAACTTTCGCGACCGCGTTGTTCCAGAACGTGACGTAGAACAGCGCCGCGTCGGCGACGGAAAAATCCCCCATCAGATAATCCTGGTCCCCCAGCGTGGCCGAAACCAGCGCCAGACCGTCGCCGAAAATCTTCTTGCCCTGCATGCGCACCGCGTCCTTCTCCTCCGGGTTCGGCGAAAAAACCGCCGGCCGCATCACGCGCGAAAATCCCGCCAGGTGGACCGTGCCGTTGATGTACATCACCGCCTCCAGCGTGCGCGCGGCGATCACAGGGTCGGACGAAATCAAATGCGCCTGCGGATGCGTGGCGGCGATGTAGGTGGCCAGCGCCGGCCATTCGGTGAGAATGGTGCCGTCATCCAGCATCATCGCCGGCACCTTGCCCTTGGGGTTGACGGCCAAATATTCCGGCTTCTGCAAATCGCCGGCGCGCATGTCCAGTTTTACAAGTTCGTAGTCCGCGCCGACTTCGTTTAAAAGCACGTGAATGCCGAGGGAACAGGCGCCGGAAGCGTAGTAGAGTTTCATCGAGACCTCCTATTTTTAAGTACGCAGTCTTTGGTTTGTGTGTTTGCGGGCGAAGCGATCCATTTTCTCGTTCGGTGGCGCGAGAAGATGGATTGCTTCGCTGCGCTCGCAATGACGGGGGGGAGGTGGGACGGGGAGTGCCGTTGATCGCCGCGAGCGGCGGCGATCAACGGCACTCCCGGCCCACACGCCCGCAGTCGCAAAAGTTTTTTTGGCTACTTTTTTTTCAAAAAAAGTAACTGCTTCCTTCCTTTCAATCAAATAACGAACTTACCGAACTCTCCGTCGAAATCCTTCGCATTGCCTCCGCCAGCAGCGGCGCGATGGAGAGTTGGCGGACGTTGTGGGCCAGGCGCACGGCTTCGGTGGCGGCGATGGAATCGGTGATGGTGAGCATCTCGATCGGCGAGGCGGCGATGCGCGCCACCGCGCCGCCGCTGAGCACGCCGTGGCTGACATAGACGCTGACGGAACGGGCGCCGTTGGCGAGCAGCGCGTCCGCGGCGTTGCAGAGGGTGCCGCCGGAATCGACGATGTCGTCGATGATGATGCAGTCGCGGCCTTGCACGTCGCCGATGATGTTCATCACTTCGGAGACGCCTTCACGCTCGCGCCGCTTGTCGATGATGGCGAGGTCGCAATTGATACGCCGGGCGATGATTCGGGCACGCAGCACGCCGCCGACATCGGGGCTGACGATCATGACGTTGCGGCCGGCGTAGCGGTCCTCGATGTCTTTGGAGAACAGTGGGGCGGCGGCGAGGTTATCGACAGGGATGTCGAAAAAACCCTGGATCTGGCCGGCGTGCAG
>PLFB01000053.1 GCA_003137135.1 Acetobacteraceae bacterium | reverse complement strand
CTGCCAATTGTGCGTCGACGCACAATTGGCAGCTATGCTGACCTAAAACGTGTGTTTATGACTCCGTAACATCTTGGCGCGCAGAATGGCCGCCATGCCATCAACGGCATGATGCATCGGATGCGACTTGAAAAACATCGTGTTTTCTTCGACCAGGCAGTGGAATCCGGGGGACGAGTTCATTCTCCTCGGGGTCCGGAGAGTCCTCGCGGAGATCGGCGTTGCGCACAACGCCATACTCTATAACCGTCATCCGGGGCTGCGCGCGCCGTATCTGGACCGGCAGGGCACGAAATTGCAAAGGCCTATGAATTCGAGCTGGCGCGCCTGGCGCCGGTGCAGCAGGCGATTTTGGCTTTGCTGGCGGGCGGCCAGCCGGTGCATGGGCGGATCGATCCGCCGCTCGGCGTGCTGGCGCCGGAATTGCGGGAACGGCTGATCCATATCGAGGCCAAGCTGGACGCGCTGCTGCGGCGTTGACAGCCATCATGGATTAGCGCGCGCGGTTGTCCTATGCTGTTCCCAAAGCCGGTAAGACCAACAAGATTGGCGGAGGAAATCTACGTGAGCATCACAATCGAACCGGAGACAGCCGCGAAACCGTCCTACCGGGAGGCCTATGATCATTTCAGCCTGGACGAGCTTTTGGCCCGCTTCCAGGGGTCTTTTGCCGCCGGCATCAACGCCTGCGTCGAATGTTGCGACCGGCACCCGGCGGACAACATCGCGCTGGAATGGGAGAATCAGGCCGGCGATCGCGCCAGTTACACATTTGGCCAGCTCAAAAAACTCTCGGGCCAATTCGCTAATTTTTTGGCGGCCCAAAGTGTCGGCCCTGGCGACGTCGTCGGTGGGCTGCTGCCGCGCATTCCGGAACTCGTGGTCACGATCCTTGGCACATGGCGCGCCGGCGCGGTTTATCAGCCGTTTTTTACGGCCTTCGGCCCCTCCGCCATTGCGCACCGGCTGAAGACCAGCCGGGCCAAACTCATCGTCACGGATTCCGCCAATCGCCCCAAACTGGACGAAATACCGGACGCACCTTCCGCCGCCATCGTACTTCCCAACGGCCAATCCTTGCCGCTAAAACCGGGCGATTTTGATTTCCACGCCGAACTTGGCCGCCAGAACGAACATTTTGAACCCGTCCTTCTCACCGGCGAAAAACTTTTCATGCTGATGTCAACCTCCGGCACCACGGGGTTGCCTAAGGGCGTGCCGGTGCCGCTGAAGGCCCTGCTTTCCTTTCGCGTGTACATGACGGACGCCGTCGACCTGCGCGCGGCTGACAGGTTTTGGAACATCGCCGATCCCGGCTGGGCGTATGGGCTGTATTACGCCGTCACGGGCCCTCTGCTGCTCGGTCACGCCACCACGCTCTACGATGGTCCGTTCACGGCCGAGAGCACGTTTCGACTCATCAAATCCCAAAACATCACCAGCCTCGCCGGCTCACCGACGGCGTTCCGCCTGCTGATGGCCGCCGGCGCGGACGCGGCCGAAAACATCAAGCGCCAACTGCGAACAGTTTCCAGCGCCGGCGAGCCGTTGAATCCGGAAGTCATCCGGTGGTTCGATAAAAATCTCGGCGCGCCGATCCATGACCATTACGGCCAGACCGAACTCGGCATGGTCGTCAACAACCATCACGGCCTGGCGCACGAGGTGCACCCGGGCGCCGCCGGCTTTGCCATGCGCGGCTACCGGATGGCGGTGCTGTCCGAGGACGGTACCGAACTGCCGCCGCTTACCCCCGGCACGCTCGCCGTGGACATCAAGAACTCGCCGTTGATGTGGTTCACCGGCTACCTCAACCAGCCTACGCCCGCCATCTCCGGCGGCTACTACCGTACCGGCGACACCGTGGAACTGGCGCCAGACGGCTATATCAGCTTCATCGGCCGCAACGATGATGTCATCACCTCCTCGGGCTACCGCATCGGCCCGTTCGACGTGGAAAGCGCGCTGATCGAACATCCTGCCGTCATCGAAGCCGCCGTCATCGGCAAACCTGACGCGGAACGCACGGAAATCGTCAAAGCCCATGTCGTGCTGCACGCCGGCTTTGCGCCCACCGACGCGCTGGCGGAAGAACTTCGGCAGTTCGTCAAGCACCGCCTCAGCGCGCATGCGTATCCGCGGGAGATCGTGTTCACGGAGCAACTGCCGAAGACGCCGAGTGGGAAAATACAGAGGTTTATACTGAGGAATCTGGAAAAGGATGAAAGTAAGTAAAGCAAGAACTTCTTTTTTGAAAAAAAGGCGCCCCGCCCGGGGAAGCAAAAAACTTTTGTTAGCTGCGCTCGCAATGACGTGGGTAGGTCCGAGCCATGCTCGCGCGTGACGACGGGCGGCGCCGTGTCTGCGGCGTTAATCTGCGTAATCTGCGTAATCGGCGGATAAATCTTACTTAAAACAAAGGACCCAAATGACCCCAGACCCCATCGTCATCACCGGCGCCAAACGCACCCCCATGGGAGGCCTGCAGGGCGACCTCGCCGGTCTGTCCGCGTCGCAGCTCGGCGCCACCGCTATTCGTGCCGCGCTGCAAGACTCCGCCGTCAAACCTGAGGACATTGACGAAGTCATCATGGGCTGCGTGCTGCCGGCGGGGCAGGGGCAGGCGCCGGCAAGGCAGGCCGCGCTGGGCGCCGGGCTGCCGCAGGCCACCGGCTGCACAACGGTCAACAAAATGTGCGGCTCCGGCATGAAGGCCGCGATGTTCGCGCATGATCTGCTGCGCGCCGGCAGCGGCGACATCATCGTCGCGGGCGGGATGGAGAGCATGACGAACGCGCCGTATCTGCTGGATAAGGCGCGGTCCGGCTATCGCCTCGGTCACGGTAAGGTCATCGACCATATGTTTCTGGACGGTCTGGAAGATGCCTACGAACCCGGCCGGCTGATGGGTAGTTTTGCGGAGGACATCGCGCAGGAATACCAATTTTCTAGGCAGGATCAGGATGAGTTCGCACTGGCCTCGCTCTCGCGCGCGCTGGCGGCGACGCGGGATGGTGGGTTTGCGGCGGAAATCGCGCCGGCCACCGTGCCTGGCCGGGAGGGGGAGCGGGTGGTCTCCGTGGATGAGCAACCGGCGAAGGCAAAGCCTGAAAAAATACCGACGCTGAAACCGGCGTTCCGGGCCGGCGGGACCGTTACGGCGGCGAATTCGTCATCGATTTCCGATGGTGCCGCGGCGCTCGTGATGATGCGGCGCTCCGAGGCGGAGCGGCGCGGCCTGACGCCGCTCGCCACGATTCTGGGGCACAGCAATTTCGCGCAGGCGCCGGCGCGGTTTACGACGGCGCCGGTGGGGGCGATTCGGCGGCTGCTGGACAGTCTTGAATGGAAGGCCGGTGATGTGGATTTGTGGGAAATCAATGAGGCGTTTGCGGTGGTCGCGATGATCGCGATGCGGGAATTGGGATTGCCGCATGAGCGGGTGAATATTCGGGGTGGGGCGTGTGCGCTGGGGCACCCGATTGGCGCTTCCGGCGCGCGGATTATGGTGACGTTGATTGCGGCCTTGAAGCAGCAGGGGTTGAAGCGCGGGATTGCGTCGTTGTGCATTGGCGGTGGGGAGGCGACGGCGATGGCGGTGGAGGTGGGCTGAAGAGAAGGATTATCCGCAGATGACGCAGATGACCGCAGATGATGGGGCGAGGGCGGGGGGTTTGAGAGAGCGTCGGTGGATATTTTATGAAGCTGTTTTTCTTAGCTCGTTATGGGGCCGTGGGATTTGGAAAGATGGATTGCTTCGCAAGAACTCGCAATGACGTGGAGGGGTCAGGGATAAGGAGGGTCGTTCATCCTTGCTTATCTGCGGCCATCTGCGTCTTCTGCGGATGATGCTTTATCGAAACGGCCCCGGTGCCGGAGCGGCCAAACGACGGCCGCGCGGCGCCGGGGAAATCAAAAGTTTTTTTGCTTCTTTTTTTTCAAAAAAAGAAGTTCTTTCTTAGGCCTTTGCGTTTTCGATCGCCTCCCACACCGCCAGCGGCGTGGCGGGCATTTCGAGGTGTTTGACGCCGAGGGGGCGCAGGGCGTTGAGGATCGCGTTGAGGATGGTGGGGGTGGCGGCGACGGTGCCGGATTCGCCGCAGCCTTTGACGCCGAGCGGGTTGGTTTGGCAAGGCACGCTTTGGTCCAGGGTGACGTTGAAGGAGCAAAAATCCTCGGCGCGGGGCATCTGGTAATCCATGAAGGAACCGGTGATGAGCTGGCCGGATTCTGGATCGTAGCGGCAGTGTTCCATGAGCGCCTGGCCGACGCCCTGGGCGATGCCGCCGTGGATTTGGCCTTCGACCAGCATCTGGTTGATGGCGTAGCCGACATCGTCGGTGGTGGTGTAGCGCACGATTTTGGTGACGCCGGTTTCGGGGTCCACTTCCACTTCCGCGACATGCGCGCCGTTGGGCCAGCTGGAGTTTTCGACCGTGTGCGTGGCTTTCACCGTTATCATTTTGCCGGGCTGGGCCTCGGCGAGTTCAAAAATGCCGATTTCGCGGTCGGTGCCGGCGATGCGGAACGCGGCCAGGCCGAATTCCAGGTCGGCGGCTGACGCTTCCAGCGCCTCGGCGGCGAGCGGCATGGCGGTTTCGACCCACTGGTCGGCGCCGTGGGTGACGGCGGCGCCGCCGACATAGGCGGAGCGCGAGCCGTAGCTGCCGGGGCCTTTGACCACGTCGGTGTCGCCCTGCACGATGGTGACGACAGACGGGTCCACGCCGAGTTTCAGCGCCACCAGTTGGGTGTACGCGGTCTCCAAGCCCTGGCCCATGGCTTGCGTCGCGGAGTTGACGATGACGCGGCCTTCGCCGGTGACGGTGACGTCCACGGTTTCGGTGAACTGGTAGGCGCCGGTCCATTCGATGTAGCTGGTGACGGCGTGGCCGAGCAGCTTGCCGCGGGATTTGGCCTCCGCCTGGCGGGCGGAAAAACCGGACCAGTCGGCGGCTTCCAGCACACCCGCCAGCATTTGCGGGAAATTGCCGGAATCATAGACCTCGCCCATCACGGTTTTGTAGGGCATGGCCGCCGGCTGGACCAAATTGCGGCGGCGGATTTCGGCGCCGTCTAGCCCAAGCGCGGCCGCGGCCTCGTCCATCAGGCGCTCGATGGTAAAAATGTTTTCCGGCCGGCCGGCGCCGCGATAGGCGGCGGTGGGCATGGTGTTGGTGAGCACGCCGCGCACGCGCACCTGGATGGCGGGGATGTGGTAGGTGCCGGGCAGCACTTTCGGCCCCAGCATCAGCGGGATGAAGGCGCCGGTCGGCATAAGATACGCGCCCATGTTGGCCAGCGTGTCGCATTTCACGGCCAGAATTTTGCCGTCGGCGTCGATCGCCATTTCGGCGTCGGTCACATGGTCCCGGCCGTGCACGGATGAGGAGAATTCCTCGCCGCGCTCGGAGATGTATTTGACGGGGCGGTTGAGGCGGCGGGCGGCGTAGCAGGCCAGCGCCTCCTCGTTATGGACGCCGGATTTCATGCCGAAGCCGCCGCCGATATCGCCGACGATGACGCGGATTTTCTCCTCATCCTCGCCCAGCACCGCGCCGGCGACGAACTGGCGTGTGAGGGTGGGGGCCTGGCAGGCCTTATAAATGTTCAGGCGGCCGTCTTCCTGCGGCACGGCGAGCAGGGAGCGCGGCTCCATGGCGTTGGCGACCAGGCGCTGGTTGAGCATGCTGATTTTGACGACGTGGGCGGCGCCGGCGAAGGCGGCTTCGACCGCTTCGGGGTCGCCGAAGGCGGTTTCCGCGGCGATGTTGTCGGGCGCGTCCGGCGTCAGCGCCGGGGCGCCGGGGGTGACGGCTTCGCGCATGTCCAGCACCGGGGGCAGGCCGTCGTAATCCACCAGCACTGTCTCCGCGGCGTCCAGCGCGGCGGCCTTGGTTTCGGCGACGATCGCCACCACCGGTTCGCCGACGTAGCGCACGCGGCCGACCGCCAGCAGGTGCCGCGGGGGCGCCGCCATGTCCGCGCCGCCGGTGCGCTTGAACATCGGCAGGAACGGCATGGGGTTGATGCCGTCGGCGACCAGGTCCTCGCCGGTATAGACCGCCAGCACGCCGGGCATGGTTTTGGCCGCGCTGGTGTCGGCCGGTTTGATTTCCGCGTGCGCATAGGGCGAGCGCAGGATGACGAGGAACGCGGCGCCGTTTTCCGGCAGGTTGCCCACGTAGCGGCCTTTGCCTGTGAGGAGCCGGTTGTCCTCGACCCGGAGCAGGTTGCGGCCGAAGCGGGTGACTGAGTTCATGAGGGCACTCCTGGTTATGGGGCGTAACTTAGAGCGGTAATTGAAAAAGGCAAAAGGAGAAGAAAGAAGCGCTTTTTGAAAAAAGCATTTCTCGCTGTCTTGCTTTAAGCACCCGCCACGGCGCTTAGGATTAGCCCTCCATACCGGTCGATTTTGGTCTTGCCCATGCCGGGAATGTTTTTCAGTGCCTCGACGTCCTTGGGCCGCTCGGCGGCGATGGCGGCTAGCGTGGCGTCGTGGAAGATGACGTAGGCGGGGACGTTTTGCTCGCGGGCCAGCTTGGCGCGCTCGGCGCGCAGGACTTCGAACAGGGCGGTTTCGCGGCCGGAGAGCGTGGGGCGCTCGGCGCGTTTTTTGATGGTTTCGCGCGCGGCCGTCGCGGCCTGGTCGCGGCGGAGGTGCAGCGGTTCCAGGCCGCGCAGGATCGGGTCGGCGGCGGGGGTCATCTGGTAGGCGCCGTAGGCGTCGTGGTTGACCGCGACCAGGCCGCGGGCGACGAGCTGGCGGAAGACGGAGCCCCAGGTTTTGCGATCCAGTTCGGTGCCGACGCCGAAGGTGGGCAGCTTGTCGTGGCCGAATTTTTCGACCTTTTCGGTTTTGAGGCCGAGCAGAATGTCCGTGAGGTGACCGGCGCCGAAGCGTTGGCCGGTGCGCAGCATGGCGCTGAGGGCTTTGCGGGCGGGGATGGTGGCGTCAAAAGTTTCGCCGGGGGATTGGCAGTTGTCGCAATTGCCGCAGGGGGCGGTGGTTTCGCCGAAATGCGCGAGGATGGCCTGGCGGCGGCAGGTGGCGGTTTCGCAGACGCCGACCAGGGCGTCGAGCTTGCCGCGCTCGATGCGCTTGATGGGGTCGGGGGCGCCGGTGGAATCAATCATGTTGCGGCGGAAGATGACGTCTTGCGTGCCGTAGAGGAGCAGGGCTTCGGAGGGCATGCCGTCGCGACCGGCGCGGCCGGTTTCCTGGTAGTAGGCTTCCAGGCTGCTGGGTAGGTCGAGGTGGACGACGAAGCGCACGTCCGGCTTGTCGATGCCCATGCCGAAGGCGACGGTGGCGACCAGGACCAGGCCTTCTTCTGACAGGAAGGCGTCCTGGTTGCGGCTGCGCGTGTCGGGGTCGAGTTTGGCGTGATAGGGCAGAGCGTTTAGGCCGGCTTCGCGCAGGGCGGCGGCGGTTTCATCGACGGTGGCGCGGCTGAGGCAGTAGATGATGCCGCTCTCGCCCTTGTGCGCGGCGAGGAAGGTGAGGAGCTGTTTTTGCGGGCCGGATTTGCGGACGACGGCGTAGCGGATGTTGGGGCGGTCGAAGCTGGAGACGAACATCTTTGCGCCGTCCAGGCGCAAGCGTTTTCGGATGTCCTCGCGCGATTGCAGGTCCGCGGTGGCGGTGAGCGCGATGCGGGGCGTGCCGGGGAAGCGCTCGGCGAGGTCGGCGAGTTGCAAGTATTCCGGCCGGAAATCGTGGCCCCATTGGCTGACGCAGTGGGCTTCGTCGATGGCGATGAGGGCGATTTTTGTATCGGCCAGCATGTCGAGGAAGTCGGGCAGCATGAGGCGTTCGGGGGCGGCGTAGAGGAGTTTGAGTTTGCCGGATTTGAGGTCGGTTTTGACTTTGTATTGCTCGGCGGCGGTCATGCTGGAGTTGAGGGCGGCGGCTTCGACGCCGAGCTGGCGCAGCGCGGCGACCTGGTTGCGCATGAGGGCGATGAGCGGGGAGACGACGATGCCGACACCCTCGCGGCAGAGCGAGGGGAGCTGGTAGCAGAGCGATTTGCCGCCGCCGGTGGGCATCAGGACGATGGCGTCGCCGCCGGCGAGGATGTGGGAGATGACGGCTTCCTGCTGGCCGCGATAGCCGGGGAGGCCGAAGACGGTGTGGAGGATGGTGTTGGAATCGGCGATGATCGACATGGGGCAAGAATACCGCCCCGCTTGCGTGGCGCAAACCTTGACGGAACTTGTCAAATATGACAACTTTGTCGTGAATGGCGAGAAATACGCGTCCGATTAGCTGGCTAAAACCAGCTAAACGAGACTTTGATGATTTTCCGCAGGGTGCCCGCATCGACATGGCGCGGGCGCTAACAATGTTGGCTGAGGGCCAAATGCCGGATATCGCGAAGCCCCTGAAAGGCTTTGGCGCCGGCGTGATGGAACTGGCGCTGCGGCACCGGGGCGACGCGTTTCGCGTGGTTTATACGTTGCGAGTTGGAGATGAAGTTTGGGTGGTCCACGCGTTTCAGAAAAAATCGACGTCCGGCATCAAAACGCCCAGGCACGAAATTGACCTGATCCACGAACGCCTGAAACGGCTGAAGGAGTTGCTTGAATGAATGATGACGATGAACTGATCCGAGGCAGTGGCAACGTGTTTCGGGATCTTAGGTGCGATGACTCGGACCGGGAGCAACTACGCGCGATCCTGGCTGCAAGGATTATCGGTATATTGGACGACCGCGCGTTGACATTACGCGCCGCGCAAGAGTTGACAGGTGTAGCGGCGGCGGATTTCTCACGTATCCGCAAGGCCAATCTCGGCCGTTTCACCATCGACCGGTTGATGATGATATTGGCCGGGCTTGGGCAAGACGTCGACATCACCGTTAATATTCGACCGCGGGCCCAAGCTGGAAGCCTGGACGCTTTGGGCTGATGCCGTAAATGTCCCGGATGTCAAAGCGGCGTCTTCAGCCGGTATGCCAGTTCGCCAATCACACCCCGCCGAAAGACCAGCACGCACGCCATGAAAATCGCGCCTTGGATCACCGTGACCCAGGCGCCGAAGGAGGAGAGGTAGTATTGCATCGCCACCACCACCAGCGCGCCCAGGATGGGGCCGTAGATGGTGCCGATGCCGCCTAGCAGCACCATCAACACGACGAGGCCGGAGGCGGCGGCGCCGACGTCGGTGAGGGTTTCGATGCCCATCACCATCGCCTTGGTGGCGCCGGCGACACCGGCCAGCGCGGCGGCGATGATGAAGATGATCCATTTGTAGTGCTCGGATTTGTAGCCGAGCGAGATCGCGCGCGGCTCGTTCTCGCGGATCGCCTTCACCACCTGCCCGAAGGGCGAGTGCACGACGCGGTGCACGAACAGCACGCCGGCGAGGAAAATGACGGCGACCAGCGCGTACATCGCGAGGTCGTTGTTCAGTGAGAGATGGCCGAACAGTGCCGAGCGCGGAATGCCCTGGATGCCGTTTTCGCCACCGGTGAAATCGGTGTCCTGCACGGCGAAGAAATAGACGATCTGCGCGAGTGCCAGCGTGATCATCGCGAAGTAGATGGTCTGGCGGCGGATCGCGAGCCAGCCGAAGACCGCGCCGAGCGCCGCGCCGGTGAGGCCGCCGGCGATGATGCCGACTTCCGGCGTGAAACCATAGCTTTGCACCAGGTAGCCGCACACATAGCCGCCCATGCCGAAATACGCCGCTTGGCCGAGCGAAAGCAGGCCGATAGAGCCCATCAGCAAATTCGCGCCCATCGCGAACAAGGCAAAGCACATGACCTGCATGAGAAAAATCGGGTACAGGACGAACGGGCCGATCGCGACCGCCGCCACCATGATGAGAAAACCAATCGCCTGCGCCTTGGAAAATCCAAACATTTTTTATGCTTTTCCAAACAGGCCGGCGGGGCGAGCTAGCAGCACCGCCGCCATCACGACGAAAACCACCACCGCCGAACCGGGCGGATAGAACACGTCGGTGAAACCTTCGATGATGCCGAGGCCAAAGCCGGTGAGAATGGCGCCGCCGATCGAGCCCATGCCGCCGATCACCACCACCGCGAACACGGTGTTGATGAGGTCATCGCCCATGCCGGGGTTGACGGAATAAAGCGGCGCCGCCAGGACGCCGGCGAGCGCCGCCAGCCCGACGCCGCCGGCGAAGGTGAGCGCGATGAGGCGCGGCACGTTGACGCCGAAAGCCTGCACCAGCGCCGGATTTTCCGTGGCCGCGCGCAGCAGCGCGCCGAGTTTGGTTTTTTCGATGGCGAACCAGGTCGCGAAACAGATGATCGCGGCCGCGAATACCACGAAACCGCGATAGACCGGCATGTACATGAAGCCGAGATTGAGCACGCCGGAGAGCAGATCCGGCGTGTCGTAGCTGACGCCGGAACTGCCAAAATAGTTCTCCATCACGCCGCCCATGATCTGGGCCAAACCAAATGTCAGCAGCAGGCCGTAGAGAATATCCAATTTATAGATGCGCTGGATCACCGTGCGCTCGAGCACGAAGCCCGCCGCACCCACGATCAGCGGTGAGAGGATCAGCGCCCACCAGAAGCCCAGCCCGAGATAGTTGAACAAACCCCATGTCACGAACGCGCCGATCATGAACATCGCGCCATGGGCAAAATTGATGATTCTCAGCAAACCGAAAATGATCGCGAGGCCCATGGAGAGCATCGCGTAGAACGAGCCGTTGATAATGCCGAGCAGAAGTTGCCCGAACAGCAGCGGCGCCGGCTTGCCGAGAATCATCACCATCGTGGTGTTATGCCTTCACCAGCGGGCAGCCTTCGGTTGCCAGTGGCGCAAAGGTCTTGTCCGCCGGCGTGGTGTGCAGCAGGTCGTAATAGTCCCAGGCAATGGCGCTCTCGCCGGGCTTTTTCACGCGGAACAGGTAGGACGGGCACATGAAGCGGCCGTCCTCACGGATCGAGCATTCGCCATAGGCGTCGTCGCTGGTTGGCATTTTCTTCATCTGCGCGGCCACCGCGGCGCCGCTGCTGGCGGCCGGCACGCCGATTGCGTCCACGGCTTTGAGGAAGTGCAGCGTGCCGGAATAGCAGCCGGCCTGGCCCATGGAGGGGTAGTTGTTCGGCGTCTTGGGCAGCACGCGCTGGGTGAAGGCGCGGGTGCGGTCGTTCATGTTCCAGTAAAAACTCTCTGTGAGCGAGAGGCCTTGCGCGATGTCCAGCCCCATGCCGTGCACGTCGTTCAGGAAGATCAGCAGGCCGGCGATTTTCATGCCCGATTGCGTGATCCCGAACTGGTGTGCCTGCTTGATGGAATTGACCGTGTCTTTGCCGGCGTTCGCCAGGCCGAGCACCTGCGCGCCGGAAGATTGCGCCTGGACCAGGAAGGATGAGAAATCCGTGGTTGTCGGGAACGGATAATCGACGTCGCCGACCACGGTGCCGCCGGCCGCTTTCACCACCGCTTCGGTCTGGTCGCGGAGCAACTGGCCGAAGGCGTAGTTGGCGGTGATGAAGAACCAGCTCTTGCCGCCGGCCGCCACCATCGCGCCGCCGGTGGAATGCGAGAGCATGTAGGTGTCATAGGTCCAGTGGATGGTCTGCGCGTTGCACGCGGCGCCGGTGAGTTTGGAAGTGGCGGCGTTGGAGTTGATGAAGAGTTTGTCTTTGTCTTTCGCCACACCGGCGATCGCGAGAGCGACCGCGGAATTGGGTACGTCGATCAGCAGATCGACGCCGCTGTCGAACCACTGCCGCGCCAGGCCGGCGCCGATATCGGGCTTGTTCTGATGGTCGCCCTTGATGATGGTGATGTCATAGCCCTTCGCATCCGCGCCCCAGTCCTCCAGCGCCTGCTGCACGCAGGCGACCGAGGTGTTGCCGCCGATGGCACTGTAGGGGCCGGAGAAATCGCTGCACACACCGATGGTGAGCGATTTGCCGGCGGCCCGTGCCGGGACGAGCGGCAGCGCGCTGGCCGCGGCGGCGGTGCCTAGGATTTTGCGTCGTGTGGTTTTCATTTTGAAACTCCCTTGTAAAAAAAGTTAAGCAAGAAAGCAGCGCTTTTTTGAAAAAAAGCGCGCAAAAAACTTTTGCTGGTGNNGCCACCAGCAAAAGTTTTTTTGGTTCTTTTTTTTTAAAAAAAGAACTTCTTCCTTTTTCTGTTGTCATATGCCCAACCTGCGGTGCAAATCATCCATCTTCGCCGCCAACTGGTCGTTTGGTATCATATCCACCACTTGCCCGTGCTCAACCACATAGTGACGGTCAGCCAGTTTGGACGCGAAACGGAAATTCTGTTCGACCAGCAGCACCGTGAAGCCGCGGCGTTTGATCTCGGCGATCATCAGGCCGATCTGCTGCACGATGACGGGCGCCAGGCCTTCGGTCGGCTCGTCGAGGAGAAGCAGCTTGGCGCCGGTGCGTAGGATGCGGGCGATGGCCAGCATCTGCTGTTCGCCGCCGGAAAGTTTGGTGCCGGGACTTTTTGCGCGTTCCTTCAGGTTTGGGAACAGGATGAAAATATCCTCGACGCTCATGCCGCCGGGTGCGACGACCGGCGGGAGGAAGAGGTTTTCGGTGACGTTGAGGCCGGCGAAGATGCCGCGCTCTTCGGGGCAGAAGCCGATGCCGGCGCGGCCGACTTTATCCGGGCGCGCGTTGATGAGTTCGGCGCCGCGGAATTTTATGCTGCCTTCGCGCCGCGGCACCAGGCCCATGATCGATTTCAGCGCCGTGGTTTTGCCGGCGCCGTTGCGGCCGAGAAGGGTGACGACTTCGCCTTCGCGCACCTCGAAATCTAGCCCGTGCAGCACGTGGCTTTCGTCGTACCAGGTGTTGAGGCCGCGCACCTCAAGCATGGTCGGTGCCCAGATAGGCGGTGATCACGTCTGGATGATTTGAGACGGTGGCGTAATCCCCTTCGGCCAGAATCTTGCCGCGCGTCAGCACGGTGATTTTGTCCGACAGGCCGGATACGACTGAGAGGTTGTGCTCGACCATCAGGATCGTGCGGCCGGCGCGCAGGCGTGAGATCAGGGCGACGATGCGTGACACGTCGGCTTCCGTCATGCCGGCGGTTGGCTCGTCCAGCAGCATAAGCCGCGGCTCCAGCGCCAGGGTGGTGGCGATTTCCAGCGCGCGCTTGCGGCCGTAGGAAAGTTCCGCGGCCGGCACGTCCACCGCGTCCGAGAGGCCGACGTCGAACAGCAATTCGTGCGCGCGGTCGTTGTAGCGGCGCAAAACCCGGTCGCTGCGCCAGAAATCGAAGTTTCTTCCCCGGTCGCGCTGCAGGGCGACGCGGACGTTTTCCACCGCCGTCAGGTGGCCGAAGACGGCGGAGATCTGAAAGCTCCGCACCATGCCCAGCCGCGCCACGTCCGCCGGCTTTTTGGCGGTGATGTCCTGCCCGGCGAACGAGATTGTGCCCGCTGAAGGCTGCAAGAATTTTGTGAGCAGGTTGAAGCAGGTGGTTTTACCGGCACCGTTGGGGCCGATCAGCGCGTGGATCGTGCCGGTCTCGACCCTGAGATTCACGCCGCCCACGGCGGTGAACCCGCCAAAAACTTTGGTCAGCCCGTCTGTCTCCAGGATCGCTTCGGCCAAAAATTTCCACCCATCAAGTTTCTTAACTTATGGGGGATAACTCGCACACAGTCCTGTCCCGCGCAACCGGCGGGCGGCGGTTTACGCGGCTTCGCGCCGGTATTTCAGCAGCAGGACCACGCCCAATGCGGTCGAGACCAGGAACATGCCGGCACCCAGCGCCAGCTTGTCGGCGTGGCTCGGCACGCTGCCGCGCCCAAGCAGCGCGAACACGGCGGTTTGCGGGATGAAGCCGAGCAGCGAGGCGGCCAGGAAGGGCACGGCGCGCACCGATGACATGCCGGCCACCAGGTTGAGGATGAGGTTGTTGCCGACCGGCATCAGCCGGAATGTGAGTGTGGTCATGAAGGGTTTGGCGGCCAGCATGGCGTCGAGCTTTTGCAGCCGCTTGCCCAGGCGCCGGGCCACGAAATCCCGCGCCACGGCGCGCGCCCAGACGAAATCCACGGTGCAGGCGATGAGCTGCGAGAGCAACGCCATGGCGATGCCGCTCCATAGGCCGAAGGCGTAGCCGGCGACGAAGGCGGGCACCTGGCGCGGCAGGCCGATGGCGGTGAGCAGGCTGGCGAGGCCCAGAAACATGATCTCGCCCTGCACGCCGCCCTGTGCCACCAGGCCGGAAAGAGTGTTTTGTGCGGAGGCGGCGCCGAGCAGCGGCAGGCTGAGCGCCACCGCCACCATCGCGCCGCCCATCAGCGCCGGTTTGACGGCTTTGGCCGCCATCGCGTTGGCTGTGGCCCGGCCGCTCACGGGTTGGGGTCGATCACGGGCAGTTTCCAGCGCCGCTGCAGCCAGGCCACGCCGAACAGATCCACCACGCCGACTTTCAGCCGGTCCCAGGTGCCATAATGCGATTTTCCGTGCGCGCGCGCGTGATGCTTTACCGGCACCGAAATGACCTGGCCGCCGGCGCGGATGAACAAAGCGGGGAGGAAGCGATGGATGTGGTCGAAATGCGGCAATTCTAGAAAGGCCTGCCGGCGGAACAGCTTTAGGCCGCAGCCGGTATCGGGCGTGCCGTCTTGCAGCATGCGGCTGCGCACGTAGTTGGCGATTTTGGAGCCGTAGCGCTTGGCCTCGGAATCGATGCGGCTGACGCGGTGGCCGGCGATGAGCACCGGCTTTTTGCCGGCCGCTTCGGCCACCAAGGCGGCTTCCAGCATTGCCGGGATGTCGTCGGGGTCGTTCTGACCGTCACCATCCAGGGTGGCGATGAAGGCGCCGCGCGCGGCCTTGACGCCGGTGATGACAGCGGCGCTCTGGCCGCAGCTGCTTTTGTGCCGCACGCGCACCAGCGCCGGGAGGGCCGCCGCCAGGGCGCTGAGTTTTTGCGGCGTGTCGTCGGTGCTGCCGTCATCGACGTACACGATCTCATGCTCCACGCCGGCCAGTGCGGCGCCGATTTTTTCGATCAGCGGCGCCAGGTTGGGGGATTCATTGTGGACCGGCACCACCACGGAGATCAGCGGCGAGCCATCCAGAAATTCGGGCGCGGTGAGGGGGCGGGGAGCTATTTTCATGGGGCTCATTTGGCTGGGGTATTAAGGCGTATTTGCGGCTCAACTTCGGACAAAAAAAGTTTTTGGCGGCCGGTTCCGGGCGAATTGCAACAGAGTGTTGCGCGTTGGGGCGGGCCGCGGGTGGGCGAGGCGGCGTCATGTCGGGAACATCCACATGCAGCTTAAATGGCACCGTGCGGGTGCGGCATCCAGAGGAATTGTTAATAATTCGTGCCTCTGGGCGACCAAAATCCCAAAATATCAGGGCGGAAGGGGCTGCTCCGGCGGGTTACCCTTGCGTTGGCAAAACCCGCCGCTATAAGCCCGGCCAAGGCAGGTTGGTTTACCGAATCGCGCCGCTTCTCGAGTCAAAGGATACGCTCGGATGTTGATTTCGTTGCCACCGGACTACCGGCCCTCGGATGACGAGGAGTTCATGAATCCGATGCAAGTGGAGTATTTCCGCCAGAAATTGCTGCGCTGGCGGGCGGATTTGGTGAAGGAGGCCAATGGGACGCTGGCGTCGCTGGGGGAGGGCGGGATTCTGGAGCCGGATATTACGGACCGGGCCAGCGTGGAGACGGACCGCGCGCTGGAGTTGCGGACGCGGGATCGGGCGCGAAAACTGATTTCCAAGATCGATCAGGCGCTGCTGCGGATTGAAAACAATTCTTATGGGTATTGCGAGGAGACGGGGGAGCCGATTGGGCTGCGGCGGCTGGAGGCAAGGCCGATCGCGACCTTGTCGATCGAGGCCCAGGAGCGGCATGAGAAGATGGAGCGGGTGCACCGGGACGATTAAGGCCGCCTTATGGGGTGAGGGATGTGAGGATAGTTGGACGGGCGTGTTATTTTTTAGCGGTGAGGTGATAGCGGGGTGGGGGTTTGATGGCAGAAGTATGTTGGGCGCGGAAGGTGGGGCGATGAGTGGCGGGCCCGCCAGTTTGACCGGGGGGTGCCGGTGCGGGGCGGTGCGGTATGAGGTGGCGGATGCGTTTGAGTATGCGTTGAATTGCCATTGTTCGCAGTGCCGGCGGGCGACGGGTGCGGCATTCAAATCGCTGGCGGGCATTCCGCGCGGGCGGCTTGCGCTGACGGCGGGGGAGGATGGGCTGCTGATCGACGGGGCGTTGGAGGCGGCGCATGATGTGCGGTGCGGGGTTTGCGGGTCGCTGCTGTATTCGGTGGTGCGGGAGGGGGCTTATGTTCATGTCGCGATGGGAACGCTGATGGACGAGCCGTCGATCCGGCCGGCGGCGCATATTTTTGTGGGATCGAAAGCGAAATGGTATGAGATTACGGATGGGCTGCCGCGGTTTGAGCAGTTTCCCGAGGGGTGAGATGGCCCTGGTAGAGGCGATGAGCGGTGGTTTTGACGAGCGCGTAACGCATCCTACATTACTTACTGAATTCGGGATTATAAGGAATCAAAAATTTAAAGCATCGAGCAGGATAAGGCCGTAATGAGCGAACCGAACAAAGGAGAGGACATCGATCCTGACTGGCTGGCTATATCGCAGAACAATCGTCGGGCCATGTTATCTGCCTGGGTGAATGGAATGCCAACATTAAGCTCAGCAGTTTATGCTCGATGGTGGCAACTTGAAGTTTGGTTGCGTTCGCTCGTATATGTGGAACTTAGAAGTGAGCGCGGAGCCGCGTGGGCAGATGCGTTGCCGAAACGGTACGAGTCCCGTCAACTCGGCGAAATCGAGTTCCGATATATGGAAACACCGGATTCCCAAAATCTGCTTGCATATACTGATGCCTCTACCCTCTTCAAAATAACAGTGGACCGCTGGGAACTGTTTAAGCATGCGTTACTGTCAAAGAATGTCTGGGCTGGCAGAATTGAAGAGTTAATTGCGATACGCAATCGTATCAGCCATTGTCGCCGACCGCTCCTGGATGACCTCGTCCGACTAGAGCAAACTTTACGCGATTTAAACGGGGGCGCCTTTCAGGCAACCTCTGCATTCAATAACCAGTCGAGAGCAGAGGAGATATGGACGGATGTCCTTGTTGATGGCTGGGTACGCAACCAGCACGAAGATGCTGTTAGGTTAGTTGAGCATGCACGTCGGCAGTACGATACAACGTTTGAACTTCGCTACTCACGGCGCCCCTGGGCAATAGCGCCGGTCGGCGGACAGACAATTAGCGGGGTTTCTGGTTATATTTGGCACGCGTTTTGGTATTTCAGAGGCGGGAGTGGCTTCGACCTCATCAGATTCTGGTCTGATATTAAGCCCTACGCGGAACACATTTTCCTCGTATGTGCAGACAGCCCCTCCTCGCTTTCAGTTTCCTTTTCGGCGATGGACGACCCCGCAATAGTTGCTGACGCAATCGGTCACTGCTTTGATTCAGCCATCTCGAGCATTGGACGTGATTTTGATCGTGACACCTTGCAGACCTGGCAATCTCGATACGCTGACCTGGACCCGAGAGTGCATTTGGCTACGCCTTGGGCCATGGTCGACGAATCTATGCGTGGCGTGTCGATTTTCTCCGCCTGAGGGCGGTCGCGTAATTGCACGCGCCGGGCGGTTCACTCGTCGCCGTCCTTTGGCTCGATATAGGCGTGTACGAATGCTTCCACTTCCCTGCGGAACAAGTCAGCTGCGTCCGCCATTTCCTTTGCGCGGTCGGCGACGATTGAACCGATGAGGTCCGCGCCGTAGCTTGTGCGCTCGCGGTGGCGGAAGGCGCGTAGGCGGTCGAGTTCGGTGAATAAGGTTTCGGAAATTATTTGCGGTCGAATATCGCGATAGGGCTGCGACATCCGTTTAAGTAGTTTGGCATGCCATCCGCCGTCGCTGTGCGTGATGGGAGCCTTGTCAACATTTTTGGCAAGATATTCCAGGATTTTCTCGCAACCGGTGTAGAGTTTGGTGATGTTTGATGCGAGGCCGGATTTACTCAAACGTTCTCTTGCGGCATTTTTTTCGGCTGCGTCAGCCATATAGAGTTCGATCTCTTCTCGCAATCGTGAGGCCTCTCTGGCCAAGTCAGAGAGTTCCGCCCGCAGGTCAATCAAGGTCTTCGACGCGTCGCGCCTTTTCCGTGAAGCTGCGAAGTTTGCGGGGGGCTATTTCGTCTAGGTAGATGACGTCGAATGGAATGGTGCCGAGGGCGTCTTCGACGATGGCTTCGATTGCATACTTCATTTCACGAGGACACTGAGTGATCAGGATATCCACGTCGGAATGGAGGTCGAAACTGTTGTCCGCCAGGGAACCCGTGACCAGCGCTTTGACATGCTTGCGCTCCAGCGCGGCGATCGCCTGTCGCGCGCCGGTGATGGCGGCGGCGCGGTAGGCGGCGCGGTTTTGTGCCGGCGATGGGGGGAGGAGTTGCGTCATGACTTTCGTGCTGAAAGGTGATTGGATGATGCCTGGCAATCTTATAGCATTTATTATCGGATTTTGCACGCCTATGCGTGCGCGCGTGGCGGATTTGGGGGTGTTACGCGACGGCTTCGAGGCCGTTTTTGGCGATGAGGGTTAGGAGTTTGAGGGAGGCGCCTTGCGGGTGTTTTTCGCCGCGTTCCCATTGGCTGATCAGGCCCGTGGTGACGTTGAGGTAGCGGGCGAAGACGGCCTGGCTGGCGCCTTCGCGCTCGCGCAGGGATTTGATGGCTTCCGGGGAGAATGGGGTGACGGGGGTTAAGCAGGCTTCGTCGAACTCGCGCATGGTGCGCTTGTCCAGTAGGCCGGCATTGTGCAGGTCTTCGGCGGTTTCATGGATGGAAGCCAGGATGCGGCTACGGTACTGCTTCGTCATTTTTTACCTCGATCAGCGCCCCGGTTGAAAGGGAAGTGGAAATTTCGCGGTCTTCATAGGCGAGCATGATTGCCGCGAGCTCTTTGAATTGCGCCAGTTCGTCGTCTCTGATGTTGTCTCGTTCATTTTTTTCAAACCCATAGACAAAGACAGCGCGTTGTTGCGCCCGAAACAGAATGATGGTGCGAAAGCCGCCCGATTTGCCCTCTCCCGTTCTTGCGATGCGCTGCTTGATGACGCCGCCACCGAGATCGGCGTCGATCAGGCCGCGGTTGGCGTTTTTGACCGCCTCGCGCAATGCGGCGTCATCGAGGCCGGCTTTGCGCGTGAAGCGGCTGAACGCCTTGTTTTTGAAAATGCGCATGTGCCGGCTGGCCACGCTTTCCTGATTTTTGGCGTCCTATAATACTTAGTGTTATAATAGTCAAGGTTATGGCTGGCGCAGGCGGCGTTCTGCCGCTGGGTTTTTCCGGTTCACACTTGGTCGTCGTCCTCACCGGTCTCGGGTTTGGCGGGGAGGGTGTAGGATTCGGTTAGCCAGCGGCCTAGGTCTATGTCGGCGCAGCGTTTTGAGCAGAACGGTTTGTGCTCCGGGGTCGCGGGTTTTTGGCAGATGGGGCATTTGGTCATGGGGGGAGAATCTCGTGCAGAGGGGGGCGGAGGCGGGGGCGTAAAAGTTCGGCGTAGCCTAGGTGGGTGAAACCTAAAAATTTGGGTTTTAGGGGGTCGGAGTCCAGCGCGGCTTTGAGCGGGGTGGCGAGTTGGGGGCGGGCGGTGGATTTTAGGCCGGCGAAATCGATAAGGATGCCGCCGCTGAGATTGCGCAAAATGATCTGGCGGACGAGGGCGGGGAGGAGGGTTAGGTTGAAGGCTAGTTGGGCGTGGGATTTGTTGCTCCGGGCGGCGGTGGCGGGGCCGGTGTCGATGTCGATGCAGGTGAGCGCCTTGGTGAATTCGAAATGCAGGGTGGCGCCGGTGGGGAGGGTCGCGGTGGGCTCAGCGAGGGCGGCGATTTCGTCTTCCAAAGCGGGGTGGAAGGTCTCGGCCTGGTGGATCATGCGGCCTTCTAGCGCCGGGCGTAGTTCTGCGATGAGGGCGTAGTCGTCGAGGATGATGTTGGCGTGCGGAAAAGTTACGGCGAGGTCCAGGAGGGGGCCGGGGGCGGGGCGGAGGAGTCCGGGTTTTTCGGCGGGGGGGTGGTCCGGGACGTGCGCGAGGCGGGGGCCTTTGCCGGATTGGGGGGTGCGGGTGATTCTGAAGGCGGCGTAGTGCCCTTCGGACAGAAATTTGGCGCCGGCGGTGTCAGGGAGGAAGCCGGTGATTTCGGCGCCGAGATCGACGAATTTGCCGGCCATCGCGGGAGCCGCGGCGGTGACGCGGCCGGTGTAGAGGGCGCCGATGTCGATGGTGTTGGCGGGGTTCCAGAGGTGGTATTGGGTGAGGGTGTTGTTTTGCAGGAGGGCGATGCGGGCGGTGCCGTTGCGCACGGAGACGGCGATGCGGGGGGTTAGCATGAGGCGGGTGGAGCGCCGCGAAAGGCGTGGATGGCCGGGTCAAGCCCGGCCATGACGTTGAGGGGGCGGGAGCGGCGGGTTACCAACGGTAGCCGAGGCCGCGGAGGAGGTTGGCGGTTTCGTGGAGGGGGAGGCCGACGACGCCGGAATACGAGCCGGAGAGGAAATCTATGAACGTGGCGGCGAAACCCTGGATGGCGTAGGCGCCGGCTTTGCCGCGCCATTCGTCGGTCGCGAGGTAGGTTTTTAGCGCGGCGTCGTCGAGGCGGGAAAAACCGACGACGGAGGTGACGAGGCGGGAGGCGATGCGGCCGTCCGGCGCGCGGACGGCGACGGCGGTCAGGACGTGGTGGCGGCGGCCGGAGAGGAGCTTTAGGCAGGATTCGGCTTGCGCCAAAGAATCGGTTTTGGGGAGGATTCTGGTGCCGGCGGCGACCACGGTGTCAGCGGCGATGACAAAGGCGGCGTCCGGCACGGTGGCGAGTTTTTCGGCGGCCATGCGGGCGGCGTAGAGGCGGGGGGATTCGGCTTTTTTGGGGGTTTCGTCGATGTCGGGGGCGAGGATTCTTGTGGGTGCGAGGCCGATCTGGCGCAGCAAGGTTTCGCGGCGGGGGCTGGCGCTGGCGAGAATCAGGGCCGGAGGGGGCAAAACTATTTGAAGCGGAAGGTGATACGGCCTTTGGTGAGGTCGTAGGGGGTCATTTCNNATGCGGTTTTTGCGCATTTTGCCGCTGGTATGGGCCAGGATGACGTGCTCGTTGTCCAGTTTCACGCGGAACATCGCGTTGGGCAGCAGTTCGGTGACCATGCCACTGAACTCGATCATATCTTCTTTAGACAAACAGAAAACCTCGCGGGTTGTTGGATGCGAAAGGGCAAATGGGCCGGGTTTTTGGTGCAGTCAAGTTTTGGAGACGCGGGCGGCGGGTAGGTGGAAGGAAGCAAGGACTTCTTTTTCTGAAGAAAAAG
>PLFB01000013.1:15874-16524 GCA_003137135.1 Acetobacteraceae bacterium | reverse complement strand
TATAGCTGACCGAGCGTTAGTATCTCGTCGTTGAGCGACGTAACCAGAGCGCCATATTCCCACAGCTCCTTGTCCGGTCCGATCTCGGCGAAGGTAATCTGTGGTTGCCCCGGTTTTGAATGATCAGTCACCGCCAGGTTACGCGGCAGCTTGCGGCGCAGCAGGATGATGCGTCGATGCCGGCTCCAGCCCAGCAGCCGCAGCGTTGTTTCGTTGCCTTGCCAGCCCTGGCCGGCATCCGTCCACTCGGATTGCCGCATCGCGCGTTCCAACGAACGTCTGACGTTTTTCGTAATGCGCAAGCGGAACAAATACGGTAGCTCCTCATGCTCCGCCCGCGCCATGACCCGCTCGATACCCCACGAGGCGTCACCGCGCAGCAACGCCGGCCGGCGGGCCGGTCCCAGGTGATCGAGCAACTTCCACAATCCATCCGTCGCATTTGAAACGTTGTACGCGTCGCCGGGCAACACATCGACGCGCAGCACCAGCCGCAAGTTCGAAAGAAAATACGTGTGATAGGCGTGCGAAGGGCGGCCAGGCTTGCGCGGATTGTAGCCGATCTCAGCGCCTTCCTGGTGGCCGTAGAGCGGCTTGACGGTGCTGTCCATGTCCAAAATCCACGGCTCGCCCAGCAGAGGTGCCGTGCA
>PLFB01000013.1:0-15851 GCA_003137135.1 Acetobacteraceae bacterium | reverse complement strand
CAGCGGACAGTCAGCCACCCAAGCGTCAAACAGACCAGCCTGCTTCAAGTAGTCAATAAAGAACGGCAATTGACCGAACGCCGTCACCGGCGCCGTCGAATCCCATTCAACATGAACACGGCCAGCGAAGGTGTCGGCTATAGCAGACATTGAATCAACCGCTGGTTGCTCACCCAATGGGTGAGCCAAAATTTTCCCATTTATCGTTTCCATTCGGCCAATTTCCGCCAGCTGTGGCGCGATTCGCAAGCGTCAAACTGCCGGATTTAGGTTCAGGTATCTTTGTCTCGGAATGTGCATCGCGCAGATATTCGGCGGCTTGCTCAAGCGCCGCATTCTTTCCCCCTTCGTGTTGACGCTCATGCCGCGCAATGCGCTCCAAACGGCTATGAAATGGCCGAAGCTTTTGCTGGAGACGGCGGTGAGTTGGTGAAATTCGGTGCCGATCGATGTCACGGCGGATGCGGGCAACATGCCGTAAAATGCGTGGGCATGCCTTATGACGTCGGCTGGGTTTGCGACCAGGCCGTAGATTGAAACCAAGGCCGCCAGGGCAGGAAACATGGCGAGGAGAACGTAGTAGGCGACGCCGCCGGCGAAGAGAGACAGCTTTCGTTCCGTGCTGGTTTTCCAGGCGCCCTTAAGGATATCCATCCAATCGCGGGCCGAGACCTGCCCGGGAAATTCGGATTCGTGCCCGCCGCCTCGCTCGATCCTGTCGTGAAGCAGCCGATAGATCTATCAGCCTAGGGAGAATTCCACAGATTGGCAAGGATATGAACGCAGCGATTCTCGATTTCGGCGGTAGCGGGATATTCATCCTTGTCGATCATGTTCTTGTGGATCAAAATATCCATCAGCTGATGGATTTCGTCATAGGCTGCGAGACTGCCAAGAACGCCGGAGCCGATGACGAACACGCCAGCGTCCATTCGAGTGTTATTCATTGCGGTTGCGTTATTCCAGGCCGGCCGGCGGTGTGCTGCCCAGTAATTCGGGCTTCCGCCATAGGTCCAAACGACTGTCATGCCTTGCGTCGGTGCAAAGATTAAGGAGTCTTCGTAGCCGATCAATTCCGTATCCGCGCCGATACCGACAGTGCCAATATACCAACCCTAGACAATTGTGGCAGCAATTAAACTGAGTGTCTTGTCCTGGTCAGCGAGCTTGGCCAAGCATATGTCTCCACAGTCGGCATCAGAGGTTTTTACCGCCGCAATGGCCAGATCATCATCCGGGACCGGCTGAAAGATGTTATCAAGACCGGCGGCGAATGGATCTGTTCGCTCGAATTGGAGCAAATACTTGCGGGGTTGCCGGGCGTGTTGGACGCGGCGGTTGTCGGTGTTCCTGATCCGCGCTGGGTTGAACGGCCCGTCGGTCTTCTGGAGATGGTCGAGGGCCGGAACGTCTCTCTTGAAGCCGCAAATACGGCGATCCTGGAACTTGTGCAGTCGGGCGAGGTTAGCCGCTATGCACCGCTCGATCGGCCGCATGCCGTCGAAGCCCTTCCCAGAACTAGCGTTGGCAAGATAGAGAAGAAGCTGATCAGGACGCAGCCGGCAACGCTGACCACGCAAGGCGGCGCGTAACCGGCAACAAGGGCAAGTACGCGAGTTTCAGGGGATGTGGGGGCGCGCCAGGCGATGGCCATGATTATTCGGCGGATGGCATTCGAGCGTGCATTGCTCGCTCATCTGGACGAGCTGGGCATCGAACATCGAGGCGCATCCGGCAGGCAAGCCCTGCATGGCCTGGACCGCCATGAGCGGCTGAAACGGCTGGCGAGCTTCGCCATCCGTGCGACCGGCGATCCATTGCTCGGGCTCAAGGTCGGCCGGCGCGTGCCGCTGGCGAGCTATGGCGCCCTCGGGCACGCCATTTTGAGCGCGCCAACCTTGCGCCATGCGATGTGGCTGATCGTAAGGCACATGGGCATCGTGCAGGCCGTCCCGGGGCAGCCAGCCCGGGTGACCAACGGCAAAGGGCGGGTATATCTCGAATACAGCCACCCGATCATCCTCCCGGAATCGGCGACGTTCCTCATCGACCTGTTCCTCGCAAGCTCGCTGCAGCAGATGCGGTATCTGGTGGATCCGGGTCTGAGCGGCTTCGAAGTCGAGGTGAGACGCTGCTTGCCGGATATGGTTGCGTACCAGGCGGCCTTGGGCGTCCCCGTGCGCGACGGCGCCACGGTCGACCGGCTTTCCGCCCCTGCGGCGCTTGTTAATATGCGGCTGCCAGGGGCTTTCGTGGCGCAATCCGAAGCTCATTTGCGGCTTGCTGAAAACGCGCTGACCGGCATTGACGCAGGGTCCGGAACCGCGCGCGCGGTGCAGGGTGTCTTGCTCGACCTCAACGGCGAAGCTGCGCACGCCCCTTCCGTCGCCCGTGCGCTTGGATTGTCGGAGCGCACCTTGCGCCGGCATCTGCGGGCCGAGGGTACTTCCTTCGAGGATCAATGTGCGAAAGCCCGGTTGGACCTTGCGCGTTCCTACCTGCGCAGCCTGCCGGTGCGCGACGTGGCCGACATGCTCGGCTATCATGATGCGTCGACATTCCGCCGCGCGTTCCGGCGCTGGTCGGGATCGACCCCGGCTGAATTTTTGACATCCCTTGAAGACGGCCGTCCGGGCCGCGCCAAGCGGCTTCGCGGATAATCGTCAGTCCGCTGACAGCTCAGTGATTCTGGCCGTATTGGCCTCCTTGTTGGCCAAATTCGCCCTGTTTTCACATGTCGGTCGCATTCATGTTGGCGCCACAAAAAGCTGCCAGGAAGGGTGCCCCACATGTTCGACCAGATCTCCGGTAAATCAGCCAAACACGCAGAATCGCTTGCCGCCGCCGCCGCGGCCTATGCCGAGGAGATCGGCGCCCGCGCAGCTGAGATTGAGGCGTTGCGAAAGTTGCCCCAGGACCTGGCGAACCGCCTGGCGGCTGACCAGCTCTACAATATCTGTAACCCCGCCGAATTCGGCGGGCCGGCCGGCACGCCGCGCATTTATGCGGAGGTGGTCGAGACCTTGTCGCGCGCCGATGCCTCGGTAGGCTGGTGCAGCTTTATCAGCACGACCTCGGCGATTTCGATCGCCAGCGCCAATACCGTTGCGGTGCGTGACTTGCTTGGCGAGCCCGGCGTGATCACGGCTGGCGTCTTCGCGCCAGTTGGCCGGGCCCGCAAGGCCGTCCGCGATGGCGTGCCCGGCTACCTCGCCTCCGGCCGCTGGGCCTGGGGTTCCGGGTCGCAGAATGCGCGTTGGATCAGCGGCGGCTGCCTGTTGCTGGATGATGATGGCAAGATCCTGAAGGACGAACGCGGCGCCGCCCGCAACATCACGATGATTTTCGCCGCCGAGGATGTCGAATTCCTCGACACCTGGGAGGTCATGGGTCTGCAGGGCACCGGCTCGACCGATTTCCAGGTCACCGACGTCTTCGTTCCGGCGGATCGCACAATCGACCGCTACGGCCGCCGCATGGCCGATGCTGCAATCTTCCGCTTTCCCGCCTTCGGCATTCTGGCCATTGGCATCGCCGCGGTGGCGCTTGGCGCGGCGCGTGCGGCCATCGAGGATTTTGATCAATTCGCCGGCACAAAAGTGCCGCAAGGCAATAGCCGGACACTCGCCGAAAAGCCCGCCACGCAGAAGGATGTCGCCAGAGCCGAGGCTGCGATTCGCGCCGGGCGGGCTTTCTTTTTTGAGGAGATCGATTTGGCCTGGGCGGAGGCGCTGGCTGGGGAGGTCTCTACCGCGCGGCGCCGCGACCTGCGCCTTGCCATCACGAATGCCGTCCAATCCGCAAAAACGGCGGTGGATATTATCCATGAACTGGCCGGCGGCACATCGGTCTATCGCCGCTCGCCGCTGCAGCGCCGTTTCCGCGACATCCACGTTACCACCCAGCATCTGATGGTGAACCAGTCGACTTATGAAACCGTCGGCCGGTTGCTGCTTGGCCTCGACACCAACATCGACCAGCTTTGAGTTCAGCCATGGCGCTTGATGAATATTTTTCCGCCAGGCTGCGGCTGCCGCTGATCGCAGCCCCGATGTTTCTGGTGTCCGGCCAGGAACTGGTCATCTCGGCCTGCCTGAGCGGTGTCATCGGCGGCTTCCCGACCGCCAATGCGCGCAGCACGGACATGCTGGACGATTGGCTGACCAACATCCGTGCGGCGCTGGCTGCCGCCGAAGCGCAAGGGCGAATTGTCGCACCCTGGGCGCCGAACGTGGTGACGCATTCCACAAATAGCCGGCTTGGCGCTGAGATGGACGTGCTCGAACGCCACCGGGCGCCGCTCGTCATTACGGCCCTCGGCGGCCCGCGCGCGATTGCCGGCCGCGTTCATGGTTGGGGCGGCAAGGTGTTCGCGGACGTGAACTCGGTACATTTCGCACGGAAAGCGGTGGCGGCCGGGGCGGATGGCCTTATCCTCGTTGCCTCCGGCGCCGGCGGACATACCGGAACGATGAACGGCTTTTCCTTCGTTGCTTCCGTCCGCGAATTCTTTGACGGGCCGGTGGCGCTGGGCGGCGGCATTTCAACCGGTGCTGCGATTCGCGCGGTGGAGACCGCCGGCGCGGACCTGGCCGTGATGGGGACGTCCTTCATCGCCACCACCGAAAGCATGGCGCAGGACGAATATAAGCAGATGCTGATCGACTCGACGGTCGATGACCTCGTCTGCACCAATATCGTCACCAACGTGCTGGGCAACTGGCTGCGGCCATCGCTGGTGCGCGCCGGGATCGATCCCGGCCAGGTCCTGGTCAACCCCAAAGTTGACTTTGGCGACGAGGAAAGCCGGGCGGAAAAGCTGAAGCGCTGGCGGGATATCTGGTCGGCGGGGCACGGCATCGGAAGTGTTGCCGCCGTCGAACCGGTTGCCGCACTCATCGACCGGCTGCACGGGCAGTACCGGGCGGCAGCCTCGAAAACTGCCCGTTTTGGCTGAACCGCGCGCAAATTTCTGAACGATAAAGGAGTCACCGCCATGACAATTACAAATTTACAATGCCGCCTCGCGCAACGGCCCGCCCCCGGCCTGCCTGACCCGTCAATTTGGTCGTTCACGGAGGAGACGGTGGCAGACGAGGCGCCGGATGGTCAGGTCACCGTCGAGGTCCTTTATTGCTCACTCGATCCGGCCATGCGGACCTGGTTGAACGCGGGCCGGTCCTATGTCCCTCCCGTCCGGGTGGGCGATGTGATGCGGGCCACCGGCATCGGCCGTGTCCTTACCAGCGGGGCAGAGGGCTTTTCGCCTGGCGATATCGTCAGCGGCCTGTTCGGAATTCAGGCCTATGCGGTGTTGCCCGCCTCTCAACCCCGTCAACTCGACGCCGCCGGCCTGCCATTGCCGGTGCATCTCGGTGCGCTCGGCATTTCCGGGCTTACCGCCTATTTCGGGCTTCTTGATATCGGCAAGGCGAAGCAAGGGGAGACGGTTGTCGTCTCGGCGGCGGCAGGGTCGGTTGGCAGCGTGGCGGCCCAGATCGCCAAGGCAATTGGGTGCCGCGTCGTCGGCATTGCTGGGGGTGCTGAAAAATGCCGGCTGCTGGTTGATGAGCTTGGCCTGGATGCCGCCGTTGACTACAAGGCGGACGGCTTAAACGACGCCCTGAAGGCTGCCTGTCCGACAGGGATAGATGTGTATTTCGACAATGTCGGCGGCGCGGTTCTGAACGCGGTGCTGCGCAATCTCGCCACCGGCGCGCGGATCGTGATCAGCGGTGCGGTGTCTCAGTATAACGCGACCGATGCCGGTATCGGGCCGACCAACTACATGAATCTACTCGTGGCGCGCGCCAGCATGACTGGCTTCGTTATATTCGATTACGAGGACCGCTATGCCGAAGGGCGCGCGCAACTCGCGAAATGGATTGAAGCGCGCAAGATCAGCCCCCGGACTCATCTGGTGAAGGGGATTGCTAATTTTCCCGCAGCGCTCAACCAGCTCTTCGCGGGAGAAAATACCGGCAAGTTTGTTCTGGAGGTCGCTGAACCGTAAGTCGGCAGCCTTGAAGCGTTTGGGAGTCTCCGAATAAATCGCGCTTATCCGATCCGGCCGGCATGGTAGGTGTTCTGCAGCCAGCGACCGGATTGGTTCACCCATGTCTGCGTGGCGACTCCCTGCATTTCGACCACCGTGCCTGGGCCCTTGATGCGAACGGTCTGGTTCAGCGGACCGGTCACGATCGCCACGTCGCCGAAAAGCCGGATATTCAGTGACGGCCGTTCAATATTCAGAAAATCAAGCTTGGTGCTGACACTTTCAATATAGGATTGCTTGCCGTCCATGACGCCATTGGCGTGAAAATGCACAAGATCCTCGGCCAAGAGCGTTTCCAGCCCCGCCCAGTCTGCCGCCAGGAGGGCCCGGATACGATCCTGCTCAACGGCGTTTATTTCGGCAATAACGGCTTCGTCTGTCATGGCGATGATTCCTCGTTCCTGATTTTTGAACCCAAGACGAAAAACGCCCGGCTGAACGATCCCCGCCGCACGGGGACATTGCTGATTTATCCGTGCGCAGCCCTTATAGCATAATTGATTTACATATCAATTATGCTATAAGGGCCGCGAGGGAAAATAACTCAATGGCCTGCGGCCTCCTGGCCACGGTATTTGACAGGCCAGAGAATTTGGACGGGAAACGCGCGTGAGCTATCAGATTACTCTTCAGCCCAGCGGGCATCACTTTACGGTCGAGGAGGGCGAGCGGATCCTTAGCGCCGGACTCGCTGCGCATTTGCGGATGCCCTATGGCTGCCGAATGGGGACCTGCCGGTCCTGCCGCGGCAAGGTGGTATCAGGTAACATAGAATTGGGTGACGCGCATCCGACCTATCTGCCGCAATCGCAGCGGGACGAAGGGTACGCGCTGCTCTGCCAGGCCACCGCGCGCAGCGATTTGGTGATTAATCTTGAGGAGCTGCCGCAGCTGGCGGAGCCGCGCGAGGCACCGGTGATCGTGAAAGAACTGACCCGGCATACGGATGACGTGATGATTGTCACGCTGCGCGTGCCGTTACACCTGAATATGCGCTATGCCCCGGGCCAATATGTGGATCTTTTGCTGGGAGGCGGCATGAAGCGCAGCTATTCGATTGCCAACCCGCCCCTTGATGGAACGGTCGACCTGCAATTCCACATCCGCCACCTGCCTGGGGGTGCCTTTACCGAACGGTTGTTCGGGGGAATGAAGCCAAGGGAGAAACTACAGATAGAAGGCCCGCTGGGGGCGTTTTTTCTTCGTGACTCAGATAAGCCAGCTTTGCTGATCGCAAGCGGAACCGGTTATGCGCCGATCCGCGCGATCCTGCTGCACAGCCTGCCGCAAAAGACCGGCCGGAAAATGGTGCTCTACTGGGGCGGGCGCCGGCTACGCGATATTTATATGTTCGAGGAGGCGACGGCGCTTGCCAAACAATACCCGGATTTCAGCTTCGTTCCCGTACTTTCCGAACCGGATGCCGCTGACGAGTGGACAGGCCGCACGGGATTTGTGCACACCGTAGCGATGCAGGACATGCCGGACCTTTCTTCCTGGCAGGCCTATGCCTGCGGCACCCCCGCCATGGTCGAAGCCGCCCGGACGGAATTTTCCGCAATTTGCGGGCTGCCGCAGGAGCAGTTCTTCGCTGACTCCTTCATCACCCAGGCGGAGCTTGCCGCGGAGATGATCGGGTAAAGCGAACCTGCCATGTGCTTTTCTGAAGAAAGCGTGCAAAAAACTTTTGACAATGGGGCCTGGCGGATTCACCGGAACGGGCTAAACCCGTTCTTGAGAAAGGATGTCCTGTTCCTGGCTTCTGTCATTCATCGTTGAACTTAGCGCCCTGGAGCCGGAAATGCCGAGCTTGCCGCGTTTTTTATTTCGCGGCAGATAAGTTAAGTGACGGCGCCGGCGTTTGAATCTTAGGAAAGTGGATGAAGAAGGCATCTGACAAGGACCCCCCAAAATCTGCCTCCGCGTTGGCAGCCGCGCCGGCGCGCGGGCCAGGCAGGCCGCCGGCGGCGGATGGGCGAAGCGTTAGCCGTGCATCAATTTTGCGGGCCGCGTTGCGGTTGGCGAAAGAAACACCGCTACAGGATCTTTCGATCCTGATGGTTGCGCGTTCCATGAAAATCGCGCCGGGACTTGTGCATTATTATCTCGGCGGCCGGGACTGGCTGACCTCTGGCGTGATCAACCTGTTCTATAAGGAGCTGGTGAAAAACTGGCCGGCGGAGACCGGCGTTTGGGAAGACGATCTGCGGGCAGCGGCGAAGCTCGTCTATGGCCATTTCGCAAATTATGGCGGTGTTGCGGCATACGTGGTCTCGAACAGCCGTTTCCGCATCTACCAGCTCACCGCGTTCTCGGACAAGGATTGGGGGGTGGAATTTCTCGAACGCTTCGCCGCACGCGTGCACGCGTGTGGCCTCTCAGCCGAGCGTTCGGCACTTTATGCACACTTATTGCTCGAGTTCATCATTAATACTGGGCACGCCACCGCGCGCCATATTCATCCGGCGGAGCACAGGAAATTTCTCGAAGAGAAGACCGCCCAGCTGGACCCGCAGAAATTTCCCAATATATTTTTGGATCGTTTTTCACCGCTAACGATTGACGGCAGTGTCGCTTTTGATGAGCTCTGCCGGTTGTTTCTGCTCGGCATAAAGACCGACCTCGCAACGGCGCGGGAGCCGAACGGCGCGCTTGAAGCCGCATCCAGACCGCCGCGCAGAAGCCAATCGAAACGGGGTTCGGCGCTGCCTGGCTGATCCGGCGAGGCCGGACCGTCCGGGCGCCGAAGAATTTGACATCACCGTTAATAAAACATGTTGCTTTCTATTGACTATCTTCGGAACCGTATTCATTATATCGCGAAATCGCGATGCGTATTTGCAGGGTGAATCTTTGGTTTTGGTTCACCGGCCAAAAAACTCTCCCGGAGAAAGGAAACCCCGAAATGAATCAGATTCAAAAACTGCCCGGCCTCGATAATCTTCCGGCGGAATTCCGTGGGAGCCGGCTGCTGCCAGGAACTGAGGCATACGGCAAATCCCGCGCTATTTTCAACATGCGCTGGCATAAAGATCATCCATCAATGATACTCCGCCCGGAAGATGATGATGATCTCGCCATCATCATGAAATATGTCTCGGCAAACGGGGTCCCGGTCGCCATCCGCAGCGGCGCCCATGGCGTAGACGGTAGCGCCATGCCGGANNGGAGACGAGAATCATAACCTGCGGCGCCGGCATTCTGCTTGGCGACCTGGATAAGGCAAGTTCGGAACACGGCCTTGTTGTGCCTGCGGGAACGGTAAGCTCCACCGGCATCGCCGGGCTGACACTCGGCGGCGGCGTTGGCTATAATATGCGGCGCTTTGGCGCGACGGTGGACAATTTGCTGAGCTGCAAGGTGGTGACAACCGATGGTCGGAAGCTCAAGGCAAGCAAAACCGAGAATTCCGATCTTTTCTGGGCGCTGCGCGGCGGCGGCGGCAATTTTGCTGTCGTTACGGAATTCACGTTCCAGGCGCATCAGGCCGGCCCGCTCGTCGGCGCCGGCGTCGTGCTGTTTCAGCTGGACGACGCGAAGGATGTTTTAACGAAGCTGGCCGTGCACATGAAGACCGCGCCACGGCCGCTGCAGGTGATTGCAGCACTTGTGCCAACCCCGCCGATGCCCGGCATTCCGCCGGAATACTACGGTGTTTATATGCTGTCGCTGGTCTGCGTTTATACCGGCGATCTTGCGTTGCTGGACGAAACGATCGGCGCGCTTACCGCCCTTGGCGCGCCTGCGGCTGTTGCGGTTGGCCCGGCACCATGGGTCGCGGTGAACAGCATGCTGGATGCAGCAGCACCTTACGGCCGCAGCGTGCACACACGGGGCGGCTATCTCTCGGCGCTCACCGGTTCGGCGATCGACGCCGCCATCGCCTCGGCCAGGCATGCGCCGGCACCCAGCGTTCCGGGGCCAAGCACGGTGCAGAATATCTGGTTTATGGGCGGCGCCATTTCAGAGGATTTTGCGGAAGATTCAGTAGCCTTTTCACGGGAGGGCGCAGAAGTCTTCTGGGAAGGCGTTTCGCAATGGGATTCTGATGAAGAAGGGCCACGGTTCATCGAATGGGCCGACAATGCGGCCGACGCGCTGAGCGCCGAAATGCGCGCCAATGGCTATGTCAATCTGACAACTGACCGCGGGCCGGAATGGTTGCGCGGCCTTTATGGCAGCGCTGCGAAGTTTCAGCGGTTGATCGAGGCCAAAACCAAGTGGGATCCGCAGAATCTTTTGCGCTTCAACAAGAACATCAAACCCGCATCCGGGGGCTAACTTTCGGCAATCTGCGTGAGGAGCGCTTGCAGCGTCACGGCGGCAATTTGAGCGTCGTGATTCGATTGTACGCCGGAAACCCCAATGCCTCCGAGTCTTTGTTGCCGATACAGAATCGGAACGCCGCCTTCGACGCAAACCCGGTCCATCGTTACCATGGCTGGCCGCTCCTTGACCGCGGCTTCAAGGGCTTTCGTTTCTATCCCGGTCAAAGCCGCCGTCCGGGCTTTTTCGGTGGCGCCTGCAACGCTTGCCGGCGAGGCTTCGTCCATCCGCGACAAATGTAGCAGGAAGCCTGAGTCATCGACAACCGCAATCGTCACCGCCCAGCCTTGCGCCAGGGCTTCCCGGCATCCGGCCCGCACCGCGATTTCAATTTCTGATAGTCCAAGAGCAAATCTGGTTCGCATCAAACAATCAGCTGTCTTGTGCGTTCTGATAATCTGCCAGCGACGCGGCAATTTCCTCTGGAATGGCGACGGCTTCTCGCAGGGTTTTGTCGAGGCAGACCTGGGTTCCCGTCGCGAAAAATGCCGGCGATCTTAAGGGCAGTTTAGTGGCCGCAACCTTGAGCGTAAAACTGCGCCGTGAAATCGCCGTCACCAGCACCGTCATCTCGATCACGTCTTCGGCAGTTAAAAATGACCGGAAGTCATAGGCCAGAGCGCGCATGGGAAACGTTATGCCTCCACTCTCAGGCCGCGCTTGTTCGCGCACATCAATTCCGGCGCGCATAAACCAGTCCCGCGCGGAGGTGAAATAGTCGCCGAACCTTGGGGTATACACAACGCCGGCTGGATCGCAGTCGCCCCACAAAATCCGCCGGTGCACAATCACCGGCCGGCGCGCGGCAAGCCTGTCGAGAAAATTGGCTTGATCATCCGCTGGATCCACAGGCGCCATCTAGGTCAGCCGCCTTCGGCTATACGCAGCACATTGCGGTCATATTCGACAATCTCGCCGCGGAAGCCGCCCATCAGCGCGCTGTTCCACAGCGCTGGTCCCAGGCCAAGGTCCTTGCGATGGAAGCAAAGCTCCTGCTCTGCCTCCAACTGCCAATAGCCTTTCAGGGGCTTAACAACCGTGCAACCGCCGGTCTTTCTTGCGCCGGCAATGAGCGGCTCAAATTCTGGTATATCGGGAACAAAAATCGTAACCATGAGTGGTCTCCCTCAAAATTCCGGGCGGCAAAAATGCACGGCCGGCAGTTCTAACGTGGCGGAAAATGGTCCCGCAGCCAGGCGCCGCAGATATCAGCCGCCAAAAGCTGCCCGCTTGGCTCATCCAGGCGCAGCGACTGTCCGTGGTGATTGCCCCTTATTTTGTGGCGCAGCTTATCGCCGCTGCGAATGCTTGCGAAAATGCCGTCAATGTCACTCGGAAACACGCTGTTATCGCCGGTGTATTGGATGATCAGCGTAGGCTGCTCGATGGCGGCGCCGCACTGCTCAAACGACGCGTTTGATGAAAGCGCGGACCAGGTGGAAAGCCAGCTTTCCGCTGTGCAGACGCGGGCAAAGCCGACACTTGCAACGTTGGAGAGCAGAGGGTCGGCGCCCCATACGCTGCCCCAGCGCCGGTCCGATGGGTCCAGCGATAGGTCGAAGCAGCGCGGGTCGGCGTCGGTTCGCCAGACCTGGAAGATGCAGGCGTGGTTTGCCTGAAACGGATCGCCGCCGGCATTTTCCTTAAGCCGTTTTTTCGCCGTCATGCGTTTGCGGATCAGCGCGCGGGCGTAAGAATCGATCTTCGCGACCCGTTCGTGCTGGGCGGCGCGGTAGCGCGTGAGAAATTCCGGCGCGTAGGCAGCTCCGCCTTCGGCCGCTGGCCGGAAGCCGTTGGCGGGGCCGAAAGGGTATAGAGACGGTTCGATGGAGAGCGCATCGGCCTCATCGGTCACCGACGGATCGATCATGGAAAGCAGCAATTTGCCCTGGCCTGGGTGCGGTGCGACGAAAATAAACCCGTCGGCCACCGGCAACGTCGCGGCTTCCAGCTTGGACGGGCGCCCGGCCGGCGTGGCCGCGAGCCGGTTGGGCAGGTCCAGCAGGGATTGCTGGTTATATAACGCAAACAGGCTGGCGCCGCCGGAATTGCCGAGCATAACGACACGCTCAAACCCCAGTTCTTTCAGTTTCACCATTCCAGCCGCGGCGTCCTGCACTGCGAGTTCGTGTTCGAGGCGCAAATCATTCCCGACCGTGCGCGCACCCTGAACCCAGCACGCATAGCCGGCATCGATGAGCGACGGCACGAGATAATGCGAGACCAGCAGTTCGCGCGGGTGCATGATGAAAACTGCCGCGCGCTCACCGCCCAGGGCGTGCAGATAGCCGGTCACCGGCGCACCATCCGCCGTCAGGAGCGGATAGACCGTTGTGCGCATGTCCGGCGGCACCAGGGCCGGGTCCCAGGAAGCGCCGCGCAGCCCGGCGGTCACGCGCCGCTCAACGCCTGCGCTAGGCGCGGACATTCGCTTGCCCCCCGGCGGTGGCATGGGTTGACATGAACTGCCGCCATTCAGAGGCGTGGGCCTTCATGAAGCGCGGGTATTCGTGATTCAGCCGGCTTTCATTAATCCGCCCGGTCCGGGTCATGAAGTCAAACACGAACGGAATCGGCTCAAGATCCCGGAGCTTTCCGGCGACATGTTCGTACCACATGAAACTTTTCTCGGCCGCAACAACCATCTTCTGCTTCTGCGGCTCGCGGACCTGGCGGAACAGCGCCAGTGCGCGAGCAATGTCCGGTTCGGCGGCAAGCGCGTCCACCAGGGCGATTGAATCCTCCATGGCGATTCGCGTGCCCGAGCCGATGGTGGGATGGGCGCTGTGCAGCGCATCGCCGATCAAGACCTTGTTGCCGACCGACCAGTTCTTATTGCGTATTACCGGCAGGGAATGCCAGGCTGATTTGTTGTTGATAAGCTTTTTGCCGCCCAGTTCCTCGGCGAACAAGGCTTCGGTGAAGGCCTGGCGCTCGGTGTCGCTCATCTTGTCAAAGCCGGAGCGCGTCCAGGTATCCGCATCGCACTCTGCGACGAATGTGCTTAAGCGCTCGGTATAGGCGTAGGCGGCCGACCAGAAATTGCCGTCATCCGTGGTTTTGAAGGCCAGGACGGGATAGGGGAAGTGCTGCTCGGTGCCGTACCACGCCAGACGGTTGGTAAGGGTCCAGCTGGTGGTTCCAAACGCTGCGCAATCGCGCCTGACGGCCGAATTCACGCCATCGGCGCCGACGATCAGGTCCGCTTCCACCGTCCCGGGCGATTCAATCCGGCAATCATAGGCCACCCGCACGCCAATCTGCTCGCAGCGATCCTGCAGAATGTTCAGCATCCGCAGCCTGGCAATGGCGCCGCCATAGCCGCTGCCGTCAACAAACACGGACTGGCCGCGGTGTTTGACGACGCGGTGGCGCGAGACAAACGAAGCCGCCACCAGCTGTTCGTAGGATTGCGGGTCCGCCTCCTGAAACCGGTTGAGCCCGCTATCCGCCAGGACAATGCCGAATCCATAGGTCGCCGAGCGTGGATTTTGTTCGAGAACCTCGATCTCAACATGCGGCAGGCGCTTTTTGGCGAGCAGCGCGAAATACAGGCCGGAAGGGCCGCCGCCGATGACGGTGAATTTCACGGCTTTGCTCCTCCCGTAAAGCGCTGACCGTCCACATTCGTGCAGCCGAACATCAGGACGCCGCTTGCAGAAGCTGCGCCACATACTCGCCCTTGGCGCGCCAGATCGGGCCGATCTTTGTCAATGTCTCGCCCTTTGCGACGCTGCGCGCTTCCTCGTCGATGGCGGCCTGCAAGGTGATGGCGGCGTCGATGCTGTCAATCGCCAGAAAGCCACGTAGCGGAAAGGCAATTTCCAGATAATATCCATTCGGGTCGCGGAAGTAGATCGATTCAATGACCTCATGCTCGATCTGGTACATGATCGCTACGCCATGGTTTTCCAGGCGCGCGCGCCAGGCTTCAAGTTGCGCCCGCGTATCAACCTTCCACGCGGTGTGGATCGCGTCGCTGTCATATTCCGGGCGGTGAACCAGATGCTCCGGCTGCTTGTCGCCGAGATAGTAGAAGAAGGCGATCGTGCCGCCGGCGCCGTTATCGAAGAAGAAGTGCAGGAAATCCGGATGATTTGCCGGCCCCCAGCCGCGCGCGGAAACCGCGTGGACCAGCTTTAGCCCCATTTTGTCGCGGTAGAATTCGACCGTTTCTTTCAGCTTCCAGGTTGGGCGCGCCGAGTGGTGAACGCCGTTCAGGGTGAGCGTGTTATCCATGATTTGTTCCTTCAAGTTGCTGTTTCGGCGCAAGCTTTTCTGAAATGACGCGGCGCAGATTTGCCTTATCCAGCTTGCCGACCCTGGTGACCGGCAAAGCCTCGATGATCTCGACCCGTTCAGGCCATTTGTATTTCGCCAGGCCAAAGCTTTGCAGATGCGCCGCCAAAGCGGCGACATCGAGCATGGGCTGCTCCGCCCGCATCACCAGAAAGGCGCAGACGCGTTCGCCCAGCACCGGGTCCGGCATGCCCACAACCGCGCAGCCCGCGACGGATTGATGCGTGGAGACCGCGTTCTCCACCTCCTCGCAATTGATTTTCTCGGCGCCGCGGTCGACGACATCCTTAGTACGGCCGGCAAAGGCATAGCAGATTTTCCCGTCTATCAGCCGCTTCACGAGCAGGTCGCCGGTTTTGTAAAAACCGTCTTCGGTGAAGGCTTCGCGGTTGCGCTCCGGCGCATTGTAATAGCCGCAAATCGTATACGGTCCGCGGCAGGTCAGCTCACCGATTTCATCGAAGCCGACCTCGTCATCCGTGCCGGGGGCGACCAGCCGGACCTCATCACAGCGGGAGAGCGGCCGGCCGACGGTCCAATACCTGACCTCTTCCGGATCGGAATCGTCGGGATACATGTTGAGACCCTCGGACATGCCGAACATCGCGAACGCCGGAAGCTGATATTTTTCATGCAACAGGCGGGCACCGTCCGGCGCCCAGAACCCGCGAACATGCGTCATTAATTCCGGCAACAGCTCCACGGCCGCGTCAAATCTTGGAAATAAGGGCCGGATCAGGCCGACAAAACTCGGCCGCCTAGCACGAAATGCCGCGACCCAGGCATCCGCGCTCATGTCAGCGGGTATGACAAATTCCGCGCCGCTGAGCAGCACCGGCAGCCAGAAGCAGATCATGCTGGCGTTGTGAATCATGGGCATCGGCATGAACATCACATCGCGGCTCTCATATCCCATCTGCTTGGCCGTCAGCACCGCGTTCAGCAGATAGTCGTTCTGCAGACGCGGAATCACCTTGGGAACACCGGTGGTGCCGCCGGAGAGCTGAAACACCGCAACCTGGTAAGGATCCCGCGGCATGGCTTCAAGCGCTGCGCGCGAAGCGGCCGGCGCTGCATCTTTCACCAGATCAGCGAAAAGCTGAACACCGGCGCGGGCATCACCGCCGAGCGCTATGATATGCGCGACGGTCGGGATTTCGTTTTTCATCTT
>PLFB01000244.1:3680-3909 GCA_003137135.1 Acetobacteraceae bacterium | reverse complement strand
CCGCCGGTGACCGAGAGCGCGCCGTCCGGTGCGTAGATGATGCCGTTCATCGTGCTGTTGGCGCCCGCCACCACCGAGTCGGCGGCGGTGTCGCCGTGCACCTGGTAGATCAGCACGCCGCAGATGCCCTCGCCGTTCGTGCCGTCATTGTACAGGATGTTCGGATAGCTGGAGGGCTGCACGCAGTTGGTCGTCGGCGCGGTCATGTTGGTGGCGACGGTGCCGCCGT
>PLFB01000244.1:0-3594 GCA_003137135.1 Acetobacteraceae bacterium | reverse complement strand
TGCCCTGGCCGAAGGTCGTGACCGGGCTGCTGCCGTTCAGCAGCATGCCGCCGTTGAAATAGTCGGTGCCGCCGGCGACGGTAAAGCTCGGCGTGTTGATCTGCATCGCCCAGCCATCGACGGTGCCGGAGCCGTTGACCGGGCCGTTGATGTCGTAATTCGCGGCGTTCAGCACCAGCGACTGGTTTTCGCTGCCGGCGAAGCCGCCGGTGATGTTGGTGGTGCCGCCGGACGGATCATTCAACTGCAGGGTGGCGGCGTTGACGTTACTGAGGCCGCTGTAATTGCCGCTCACCACCGTGCAAACCGCGTTGTAGTTACCGCAGGTCACGCCGTTCCTGGTGCCGGAGCTGACATAGCCGATATCGGAGGAGATGTTGGTGTAGCCGTTGCCCAATGTCGGCATCGTCGGCCAGGTCGGTGGACTGCCCATGCCGGCGAGCGGATCAGTGGCGGCGGCGGCATTGTTCGTCACCTTGTAGCCATTGGTGGCGCCGTTGGCGGCGCTGCCGCTGGTCACGCCGACATAAGCCCCTTGGCTGGTATTGGCATAGGTGCAGCCGACGGTGCTGATGGCGGGTGCGACGATCTGCGCCGAGGGGTCGGCGGCGATGGCGTCGCTGTCGCCGCCGGCGCAGGCCGCGGAGTTGGCGATATAGCTGCAACTGGTCGACTCGATTTCGGACGAGCCGTTGGCGTAGATCGATTCCGCCGCCGTGGTGTTGGTGGTGATCAGGCAATAGGGCTGCTGCGTGGTCACCACCGCGGCCTGCGCGCTGACGGCGATATTGCCGGCCGCCGGCCCCAGGCCGCTGGCGTTCGAGAGGAAGCTGACGCGCGGGATCGAGGCGGAGGCGGTGTAGGCCGTGACCGTCTGGCCGCCATTCTCGGTGGTCGCGTTACCGGCCGAGATGGTCAGCGTGCTGCTGGTCAGGCGGAACTGGTTGTTCGAGGCGTTATTGGCCGCCGCCAGCGCGAACGGCTCGACCGCCGAGGCGGTGGTATCGCCATATTTGGAGGCGGCCGTGGCGGCGGCGAGTGCGGCCGCGTCGGTCGCCGATTGCAGGGTTTCCTGCTGCTGGAACCAATAGCCGACATCGATCGACAGGCCGCTGGCGCCGAGCAGAATGGGCATCAGCAGGGCGACAATGACCGCCGATGCCGCCCGCCGCTGGGCGATGAAGCGCGAAAACCGCCGAAATATGTTTGGAGCACCAAAAAGGTGCCGCCCGTTCGTCATGTGAGCCGACCTTACGTTGATGACGAATAATTAATACAACCTCAGTTAATAAATGCAAGGGTTTATTTCGCGAAAATTAAATTTTATTTAGTTTTGATGACTTAATTGTTATATTACAACAGGTTATGATTGCACAAAATCGCGCATATGACAGGAGTGCTGCACCATTTTCGTCACGGCGAGCGCTTTAAACCCATCCTTTTGTTCATTTAAAGCGTCCACCGGGGGATTCAAGGACACGATATCAGGTCAAATCGGCCGCCGGCCCCGCCGGCGCGGGCTCACTTCGTCCCGAAAAGCCGGTCTCCCGCATCCCCCAACCCGGGCCGGATATAGGCATGGTCATCCAACTGGCGGTCCACCGCCGCGGTGAAAATCGGCACATCCGGTTGCGCCGCCTGAAACGCGGCAATCCCCTCCGGCGCCGCGATCAGGCAGACAAATTTTAACCGCTCCGCGCCCGCCGCCCGCAACCGCGTCACCGCCGCCGCCGCCGAATGCCCGGTCGCCAGCATCGGGTCCACCACCACCACCAGGCGCGAAGCCAAATCCTCCGGCACCTTGAAATAATATTCCACCGGCTGCTTCGTCGCGGGGTCGCGATACAGCCCGACATGGCCGATCCGCGCCGCCGGCACCAAATCCAGCATGCCATCCAGAATCCCGGCGCCGGCGCGCAGAATGGAAATGAAGCAGAGTTTTTTGCCCTGCACCTGAAACGCCGTCATCGGCTCCAGCGGCGTCTCGATNNTCCCGCGCCAGGCGCCGAAAATCCCCGGTCGTGGTCTGCTTGGCGCGCAGCAGCGAGAGCTTGTGCTGCACGAGTGGATGATCGATCACGGTGACGTTGCTCATCGGCCTCACATATCAGCTTTCGGCAGCCGAATCACGAAGCGCGCGCCGATAATCTGGCCCTCCGCATCCCGCCGGTTCTCCGCCGCGATCCGGCCCTGATGCGCCTCGACGATCTGCCGGGAAATCGACAGCCCCAGCCCGGAATGGCTGCCGAACTGCTCGCTCTGCGGGCGCTCCGAATAAAACCGGTCAAAAATCCCGTCCAGCTTGGCATCCGGTATGCCCGGCCCTTCATCCTCCACCGCCAGTTCCACGATCCCGCCGGTCTCGCGGCCCCGCAGCCAGATGATCCCGTTCGGCGGGCTGAATGAAATGGCATTGCCGATCAGGTTGCGCAGCACCTGCACCAGCCGGCTCTCCACACCGCGCACATTCAGCCCCACCCCCGGCGAATCCAGTACGATCCGCGGGCCATCGGCCGCACTGGTCGCGTCGTGGATCTCCTGCAGCGCCTCCAGGATCGGCGCCAGGTCCACAACCTCCATCACCGTGCGGGAAAGTTCCGAATCCAACCGGGACGAATCCGAAATATCGGTGATCAACCGGTCCAGCCGCGCGACGTCCTGGGTGATGATCGCCAGCAGCCGGGAGGCCCGCGTCGGATCATCCACGCGCGAAAGTGTTTCGATCGCCGAGCGGATCGAGGAGAGCGGGTTCTTGATCTCGTGCGACACATCCGCCGCGAAGCGTTCGATCGCGTCCATGCGCGCCCACAGCGCCTTGGCCGAGCCGTCCAGCGCGCGCGCCAGCGTGCCGATTTCATCATTGCGGTCGGTGATCTTCTCCGGCAGCGCCTCGGTCCGCGCCCGCCCCTCCCGCATCAGCGCCGCCGCGCCCGCCAGCCGCAAAATCGGGTTGGCGATGGTGCGCGCCAGATAGAAGGAAACCAGCACCGTCAGCGCCAGAGCCAGCGCGAACAACCCCAGGATGGAAATCCGCACCGCGAAAACCGCGCTATCCACCTCATCGGCTTCGCGCGTCAGCAGCACCGTCCCCACATTCTGCTGGCTGCGGCTGATCGGCTCCGCCACCGTGATCAGCAGCTGGCCATCCGCGCCGCGCCGGATATAAGGCGGCGCCTCCTGGTCCGGCGAGGCGCTCGTCAGTTGCAGCGCCTCGCGCGCATCCGGCTGCCAGCCCAGCGTATCCGGGTCCTCCCCCGCCCCGGAGCCCACCAGCCCGGACTCATCCTGGGGTGCGGCCAGCGAGCCCGACAGATGGTCGTAAACAAAGCCCACCACCTGCGACAAAAACCCCTCCGGCTGCGCCGCCGGCAGCGGCTCCGTCACGATCGCCCCGCCCGGCCCTGGATGCACCCGCGAATTCGCGATCACCGTCCCGTCCGGCCCATACACCAGCGCCTGCGCGTTCGGCGTCGGCTCGATCAACTGATACAGCAGCGGCTGCGCCAGATCCGGATCGAGCGCCGGCTGATTGGCCTGGTTTTCCTGCACCGCCGACTGCGCCAGCGCGCCGGCATAAATCCGCGCCTGCTCCCG
>PLFB01000008.1 GCA_003137135.1 Acetobacteraceae bacterium | reverse complement strand
CCGGAACACGAAGCCGACGACGAAATGCCCGCCACCAACGAGTCACCGGCGCTGTTCGATGCCTGACACCCTAATGGACCCAGCCGACCCGCGTTACGCCGCCGCATTGGCGGAAGGAAAGCGCGCCATGACCCCCACCGACGCCACCGAAGCAGACCGAATCATTCGTCTTGCGGTTGAAATGCGCTCGAAGCAAAAGCTGTTTTTTTCCACGAAGGCGCGTGATGCGCTGGATGCCAGCAAAAAACTCGAACGCGAGTTTGACGCGGCGGCTTCCGCTTACTTGCATCCGCCAGCGCAGGGGGATTTGATTTGACCTTGTTTTACGCCGCCACACTTGCATCTGTCTCGTTTTTGGTGGGTTGTTGTTGACCACAGGCAGTACAAGCGCGAGGTCAAAGCGATGGCAGGTACGCTGGACAGGCTGGCGGTGACGGGGGCGATTAAACAGTAACGTGGCCGACCCCATTGAAATCAAATTCACCGTGCCCGGCGAGCCAGTTGGCAAAGCCAGGCCGCGCGCGCGCATTGTGAGGACTAGGGCGGGTGGCGAGTTTGTCTCCATGTACACACCTAAGAAGACGCAGAGCGAAGAGGGCGCGATTCGCATGTTTGCTAATCTAGCGATGGCTGGGAAGCCGCCGATGGCCGGGCCGCTGGAACTTCACGTCTGCGCCTATGTGCCGGTGTCCGCAAGTTGGTCCAAAAAGCGTCAAGCCGACTGTCTAGCCGGGCGCGCGTTTCCGGTAGGCAAACCTGACGCCGACAATTACGGCAAGTTGGTCATGGATGCGATGAACAGCATTGTTTACGTCGATGATGCCCAGGTGGTGAGCGCCGTATTCCACAAGAGATTTTCGGACCGGCCCCGCATTGTGGTGGTGGTCAAACCCAAAATACCAAACGTCTAAACCGAATCCACCCAACCGCCCAACGCGGCCTAGCAGGAGATCACTATGTCTGAGACCAAAACCGTTGCGCCGACGCGCGCTCAATTCGTTCCGCTCAGCCAGGTCAAGAATCTGCAAGAGCTGTTTAACCACCCGGAGTTCAAAAGCCGAATTGCACAAGCGGCCCCAAAGCACATGCAGCCGGAGCGCCTGTTGCGGACGTTTGTGACGGCGGTGCAAAAAACCCCGAAACTGATGCAGGTGAACCCGCTATCTATGGTCGGAGCGTGTATCACACTGTCGGCGCTTGGGCTGGAACCGAACACGCCTCTGCAACACGCCCACCTCATCCCGTTTGAAGTGACCAAATACAATCCAGGCACGCGGGAGCGCGAGTATGTGCGGACGGACGTTCAGGTCATCATCGGCTATGCCGGGTATCTCGACCTCATTTACCGCTCCGACAAGATCAAGGACATTGAATGCGAACTGATCCATCAATCGGATATTGACCAAAAGCGGTTTTCCGCGGAGCGAGGAAGCAATAAGCATTTGCGCCATACGCCGATTGTTGGCCCGCGCGACCCAAAGGATGAGATCGTCGGCGCCTACTGCTACGTCAGGTTGGCCAGCGGCGGCGAAGTGTTCGAGATCATGAGCCTTGCCGATATTCACCGCATCCGGGCGCGCAGCCAGGGCTTTATCTCGGCGATGTACGCGCATGACGACGCGGTGAAAAAGAACAAAGACCCGATGAAAGACCCGCGCTACCGGGACGCGCCGTGGGTCAAAGATTTTGGGCCGATGTCGCGCAAGACGGTTCTGCGAGCCGCGCAAAAATGGATTCCGAAGTCCATCGAAATGTCAGCCGCCATCACAATCGACGGCCACGCCGAAACCGGCGAAATCGACTTTTCCAAGATCATGGACGCTGGCCAGGTCATGGAGGGCGCTTATGAACTGACCCATGAAGATTCGGTGCAGATGGAGGTGCCTGACGGGCGCGAGACCGAACTGGCCGAAACCCGGCCAGAGCAGCGCCTGCAGGGCGCCCCAGAACGTCCGGCGGCCAAAACCACCCCCAAGACCGCGCAGCCCGCCCAGCCGCAGGCCGTAGAATACCCTCTTTTCAACAACTGGGGCGAGGTCGATGAGCCGCCAACCGGCACCAGAATCGATCCAATTCAAGCCGCCACCGCTTTTGCGGCCATGTACCAGCGCGCCAATGCCGAGGAGCGCGAAAATCTCTTGGAGTACAACGCCGACACGCTGGCACTGATCCGGGAGAACTCGGAGTCAGGCGCTAATGTGTTGGCTGCCGCGATTCTGCCGGCAAAGCCTCAAAGCAAGCAGGAAACCGCCGCTGACGAAGACCGGCTTTATGTGCCAAACAAAAAATCCCCGGCGGGTGGTATTGATTACCGCACCTGGGTTGGTGATGCCGGAAATGTGGTGAATGCCCTAACCAACGTCGCGGAACTGCGCCGGTTCGAGAATGTCAACGCGGATGCGATCAAAGCCTTGCCGGCCGCCGCAAGGCAAAAATTCGACAAGCTTTTTGCTGCCAGGTTGAACGAAATGCAACCGCCATTGGATGACGCGATCCCTGAGTTTGACGCCCCAGACAGCCCCCCAGCCAAAGACGAACACGACATCGCCGCGGACAAACTGATCGCGGATTTCGATGCGTGCAAATCCGTGGCGGAGCTGGATGAGCTGACGCGGAACGGTGCGATAAGATCTATAGCCGCCGGTCTGATCGCCAAAAAGCCGGAGTTGAAGCAGTACATTGAGGATGCGATTGCAACGCGCCGGAATGAGTTGCTGTCATGACCGTCCGCCCGGAAAGCCCGTATGAGGCGGCAGCGAGGGTGGCGGATCAAGTTGAACACGGCCAGCATTACTTAGGCCACCACACGGCAGCTAAAGCAGCGCAGGAAATCGCCCGTGAAATCCGCGCCCTTCCACACCCGCCGGGGGTTACGCCAAAGTTTCTGCGAGACCTTTATTATCTCAACGTCCTGTCCCCCTCGGCCATTGTGCAGCTTGCCACAGACATCAACAAGCACCTGCGCGCCCAGCCGGTGTCCACGCCGCCTAGCCGGTTAGACGTCCCAAAATTTGATTCGAGTACGACAGCCTCTGCGCCGCGCCCAGCATTGCGCTGCCGTTGACGACGTGCGTGATCGCCGAAATCTCCCACCCGTCCGCCAAAGAGTTGAAATTCACGGTGGACAGATACCAGCATCCAGACATCGCCGCGCCCGCCGGCGTTTCGCAATACGATGGCGCGTCTTCCAAAGCCATGTCCATTTGTGCTGCAAAGCGGTTGTAGGCATCCCGGCCTGTGATTTGGACGAGACCTCGCCCACGGAACAGCCAGCCGTCGCCGGACGCGGCCGAGCCGTTGCCTAGCCTGTTTGCATAGACATAATTTGCCAGAGCTCGGGGGTTGTTGATGTAGATGGCTGCCGCCGCCTCATCCGCGAAATGCGACGGATAGACAGCCAAAATTCGCGCGGCTGAGTTGTAATTCAAATTCTCTTCCGTGTCGGACAGGGTTGGCCCAGCCTCCACAAGAAACTGCCCCAGCGCAGCCGCAACGCGCTTGGGCGTCGTCATGTCAAAATGCGTCAGCGCCCTTTGCACCGCATCTCCCCACTCCGCCCAGTCTAGACCAGGCGACACAGCCGCCAGAGCGGTGCTCAGACCGGCTATGGTGGCTGGGGTGGGGGATAAGGCCGGGGGAAGGTTTGGCACGGCTGTAGCGCCTCCAAATAGGCTAAAAATGAGGGCTGAAAACCAGCTCATTCAACCTCATCTCGCCGTCACCCGCCCCGGCACTGATGCGTCCACAAAGCCCTTAGAGCTTGGAGAACTCGGATTTCAGCCAGCAGAAGAAGCTCGCGGCCAGCGATGTGTACTGGGCCGCCGCGGGATTGGACTGGACGAGCGGCGTGTTTGCGAGCGCGGTCACGGCGTTGCCGATGTCGGCAATGGCCGTTTGGTGGGCGCTGGTGGTCTCGACCGTCTGCGCGACGGAGCCTGCGGCGTTCAGGGCGCCGGCGATGCCCACCGCGATGGGGTTGCCGGTGGCTGCGGCGACGGTGGCAACATCCGTGGCGATGCCGAGCGCGGTGTTGATGTCATTGAAGACCGGGGAATTGGCCGCGGGCGGGGTGGGTGTGGTGGTGGGCATGGTTGGTCTCCTGATGATGAAAAATGGGTTGCGGCCAGACCGGGCCGCGCGGCTTAAAGAACTTTTTTTGCTTCGGCCTCGACGCCGGCCAGGTCATGCTCGACGTTGGGGTGATCCGCCGCCAAGGCTTCAATCCTGGTCATGACGACCGCCAAGAAGCGCTTGGCTTCGGCCACTAGGGTTTGCGCTTCCTGCGGCGCGTCGGCCAGCGCAACCTTCACCTTTGCCGCATCGGCTTCGACGCTGGCCTTGATTTCCTCGGCGCCAGTTTCGGGCGGGGTCAGTNNTTCTTGACAGTCCGCGCCGATTCGGGGAAAGAAGGTCCATCCTAAGCCGAGGTTTGACCACCTCCGCTACAGGTGCCGTAAGATGTCTCTTGGTCGGGGCCATCTTAGAGCAAGGGTAGTCCCCAAGGACCATGCGCGCACATAGCGCGTTTCCCGGTCCAAAACAACCAGCAATCCGGCCAGACGTGCGTTTTCTCATGGCCCTCATCTTGGTTGATACCCGGCGGAGCACCCGGCGGTAAGTTCTCCACCGGCCAAAGTCACCCAAAGCCCCGTTTTAGGGGTGGGCCGGCTCTGTGAAAAACCACAACCGGCAGGCTGCTTGCGTCGTGCTTATGGCAAAAAGCGGCTGCGGCTGTTTGGCGGCAACGCCAAGAGGTCTGATGTGCGACCGGGACGATCCGGCGCGGGCAACGGCAACCCTGTCCACAAAACGTCAATGAGCAATGTTAAGCGAAGAGGCCGGCTCCAAAAAAGCCCTTTTCAGAGACATATTTTTCCCCGAAAGGGGAAGGTATGTCTCGCTCTCAAACCTCACCAAAAAAGCTTGGGTTGGGCGTCAGG
>PLFB01000045.1 GCA_003137135.1 Acetobacteraceae bacterium | reverse complement strand
TCCGTCGGAGGCGATTAACGGCACTTCCCGTCCCAACGCCCCCAGCTCGCAAAAGTTTTTTGGTTACTTTTTTTCAAAAAAGTAACTTCTTCCCTTCCTTTCCTCAAATAAAAAAGGCCGGCAAAACCGGCCTCTTGTTCTTCCGCTCCGGCCGCGCCCTACTCCGCCGCCACCTTAACCGGCGTCACGGACACGTGCACCAGGTCATCGGACTTGCGCTCGAACAGCACCTTGCCGTCCACCAGCGCGAAAATCGTATGGTCCCGCCCGACGCCCACATGGCTGCCCGGCTTCACCTTCGTGCCGCGCTGCCGGACAATGATATTGCCGGCGACCACATCCTGCCCGCCGCTCTTTTTCACGCCCAGCCGCCGTCCCGCGGTATCGCGGCCATTCCTCGACGAACCGCCAGCTTTTTTATGTGCCATCGTTCTGCTCCTTAAGCCGCGGTGATTTCGCCGACGCGCAGCACCGTCACGCATTGCCGGTGGCCGTTCTTCCGCCGGCTGTTCTGCCGCCGCCGTTTCTTGAAAATAATCACTTTTGCCAGCCGGTCCTGCGCGATCACCGTCGCCGTCACGCTCGCCCCCGCCAGCACCGGCGACCCCAGCCTCAACCCGCCTTCGCCGCCGACCGCCAGCACATCGGTAAACGTCACCGTCTCGCCGGCCTGCGCCTCGAGCTTTTCCACCTTCAGCACGGCGTCCGGCGTGACCCGATANNCGCCGCGTGTGCCGGGCGTTATAGCTTTTCCGCCTTGCGTGTCAATCACGAGACGGCAGTTGCCCCGCTCAACCCTGCTCCCTATAACGCGCCGAAACCCCAATGGAGAGGTGCCAGAGTGGCCGATTGGGACAGTCTCGAAAACTGTTGTGGGTGCAAGCCTACCGTGGGTTCGAATCCCACCCTCTCCGCCAGAATCTTTTCCTAAGCGATTGAAAATATTTTAAAAACTGCCGAAAAGAACCCGGCCGCATACACTTTTACATGCACCCGTGTCGTGACTTTGCATGCATGGCGACGGATGGAGCGCATTATCGGTAGGCCTCGCGGCGGTGGGCTATGCGGATCACCAGCACCGTCAGCACATCATCTTGCAAGGCAAACATCACCCGCCAGTCACCCACGCGCAGCCGATAACCGGGCTGGCCTTGCAGGGGTTTGACGTTTGATGCGGCGCGGGGATCGGCGGCTAAGCCATCTATGGCCGCAAGTACGCGACGGCGCGTTTGCGGATCGAGCGCGTCAAGACTTTTCTTGGCTTGCCGCTCGTAGGCAATTCTCCAGGTCACCCGAAGGTGATGCCATATTCCGCGAGAACCTCCTCGTGAGGGATACCGGCCGGCCGGCCGGCCGCTTCCCAGGCTGCTAAGGCTTCGCGGAACATTTCGGCGTCTTGGGCGTCTTCGATGGCTTCCAGCGCCTCGTAATCCTCTATCGGCACGATGGCCGCCACCGGCTTGCCTTCGCGGGTCAAAAGCACCCGCACCTTGTCATCGGCGACATGGCCGATCGCCGCGCCGATCGAAATCCCCGCGGACTCCGCGGCGACAGCCTCCACATCCGAAATGGTCAGCGCCTTATCCATCGGCGGCATATAGAACAACTGGCCGACCGGCGCGAGAAAAATTCCGTCCTCAGCCTCCGCAAACGCGACTTCACCAATTCCCGCCCGGATCAAACCCACCCCCGCCGGAATCATCCCACCCCGGATCCCCCTGCAACCCGTCATCCCGCCCAGAATCCTGGTTAAAATTATCCTGCCCAAAACCCTGTCCAGAATCATTCACCTGGTTCTGCCCCATCATGTCATCGACAATCCGCTCCCCCGCCGCCAGCCCGGCGCCGGCCGCCAGGCCCGTCAGCAGCGAGCTCCCAAGCCCTCCGCCTGGTCCAGGCGCGTATCCCGGCCCGTAGCCTGCCGGATACTGCGGACGCCCGTCATAGGCCGGTCCATACGCCATCGGCGCCGCCCGCCGCCCCCGGAAAAGCAACCGGAACAGCACAAACAACACCGCCAGCCCGGCAATCAGCATAAACACCATCGACATCCCTCCCCCAGCATGAGCACCCACATGCGCCTGCAGCGCCGCCACATCCTGCGCGTTCGCGAACGGCAGCCCCGGCGCGAATTGCTCGGCCTTGGCCAGCGCCGCGCGCGCCGCGGACTCGTGGCCCGCCGCGTCCTGCGCCTCCGCCATCAAATACCAGGCCACCCCGCTATCGGGATGCACCCGCACCGCGGTCTGCAGCTCGGCAATGGCCGCCTGCACGTCACCGCCGGCGATCTGCGCCTGGATCTGCCCCGGCGTCACGCTCTGCGCCCGCGCCGCACCCGCCGCCACCAAAAACACCGCAAAAATCGCCGCTGTCCAAGCCGCCGATCGCCGCATCGCAACCTCCATAAGCATGGCCCCCTTCAAATGGTGATTCCGCCCGAAAATCAACCAGCCCCGCCGCGCGTGGCCAAGGCGCCACGGCCCCGCCCCATCACGCGAAATCCCGCGGCGTCGCCTTGTCTTCCTCCCCCCGCGTCACGATCTCAATTTTTCGCAACACGGCCTTGCGCGAATCGGACGAATAACAATCACTGACGGCAACCACGGACGGGATCTTGACCATGGGCAGACTTTCTCTCTCCTTCCTTGCCGCGGCCCTGCGTCCCGCCTGGCTCGCAGCAGCCATCGCCACCATCCTGCTCGCCGCTTTGCGCCCCGCCGCCGCGCAAACCCCCTCGCCGCTGGCGGAATGGCAATACTCCGCCGGCATCCAGCTGGAACGCCTGTTCGAGCCCACCATCCCCACCTGGGAGGTCGAGCTTGGCGCCGCCGGGCAGTATTCGCCGGTCGCCGACGGCATCGCCCGCTACCAGGGCCAGGGCGGCCCGGCGATCGACATCCGCTACAAGGACTGGTTCTTCGCCTCCTCCGGCGAGGGCATCGGCTTCAATCTGTTCGACTTCCGCCACATCCGCTTCGGCGCCGCCGTCACCTACGATCTCGGCCGCTCCCCGCATGAGGACGGCGAGGCCCTTACCGGCCTCGGCACCATCCACGCCGCCCCGGAAGCCAAACTGTTCGCCACCACCGTGCTCACGGAATCCTTCCCGCTCACCCTGCGCTTTGACGCCCGCAAGCAGATCGGCGCCACCGACGGCTATATCGGCGACGTCGGCGCCTACCTGCCGCTGCCCGGTAGTTCCGCCAAATTCGCCTGGTTCGCCGGCCCCACGGTCACGGTGGCGGACAAGCGCTACATGAGCGCCTATTTCGGCGTTTCCGCCGCCCAGGCCGCCGCCACGCATTACCGCGAATACAAGGCCAATGGCGGCTTCAAATCCGCCGGCCTCGGCGTCTCCACCGACTATTTTGTCACGCCCAGCGTCATCATCTCCGTCGATGGCGCGTTCGAGCGCCTGCTCGGCAGCGCCGCGCTCAGCCCCATCACCCAAACCAAATACGAAGCCGTCGGCGTCATCTCCGCGATCTACAAGTTCGAGTAAATAAAACCCGAGCACGCGCATCCCCCATAGCGCCCTCTAAAACAAGAGTTTTTTTTTGTGCTTTTTTGGCAAAAAAAGCACCGCTTTCTTGCTCATCTCCTGTCACCCGATCGCGCCAATTTCCCGCTTTACACCCGGCCATTATGCATTATTATGCAACGAAATCGGGGGTTTCGAAAATGCCCAAAACCATACGCATGATCATGATCGCGGCGTTGATCGGCGGTCTTCTTGCGCTCGTGCTCGGCTTGATCACCGCCGTCGCCGGCGTGACCGACGGCACGGGAATCGCGGTCTTCACCGGCGGCTGTTTCGCGGTTCTCTGCTACTTATCCATGCGCGGCATGGCCGGGAACGTGAACGCCAGGCGTCTCAGCCCCGCCGAACAGACCGCGCTTCTGGCGGCCCCGCCGCCACCGGGCAAAGGCGCCGTGGTGGTCATCCGCCGCGGCTTCGTCGGCAGAAAGATGGGCATGGACGTCGCGCTGGACGGCCAGCGCGTGGCGCAATTGAAAAGTCCCGCCTGCGTGCGCATCCCGGCACCGGCGGGTCCGCGTGAACTCAGCGTCGCCATGCCCGCCGCCAAAGCCGCGCCGGCCGCCGTGGCCGTCAACATCGCCGCGGGCGACACGCTATTTTTCGAAGCCGGCTTGAAATCCGCCCTGAAACCGAGCCTGACCTTGGCAACCGTCCCCGACCCGGCCGCCGCCCAGCGCCTGGCCGAGCAAACCCCGATGGTCGCGGCCCTGGCCTGATCGCCCATCCCCCGTAGGATGGGTTGCGCGCTTGCGAAACCCATCCTACGGGGATGGCCTGGCGGCGGCACCTGGCAGGCGAGGGGCCGAATCGCGCAAACCTGCT
>PLFB01000006.1 GCA_003137135.1 Acetobacteraceae bacterium | reverse complement strand
TGGCTCAACTCCTGACCCACCATCTCACTCTCCATCATGAAAATCATGCTGTTTTCCTTTGTGCCGCCGCCATTTCGGCGTCAAACGCTTTTTTCATCCGGTACAGCGTTGCGTAGCCCGTTTTAGTGACCCTGGCGATCTTTCCCAACTTCTCGCCGGCCCGCATCATGTCCCTGATTTGCGCGTGTCTCTTGGGGTCAGACACGTCCAATCCCTTCGGCCCAGGGCGTTTGCCGGCGGCCTTTGCAAGCTTCAAACCCGCCATCACCCGTTCACGGATCATGCCGCGCTCAAACTCGGCAAACACGCCAAGCATCTGAAACATAGCCCGGCCCGCCGGGGTGGTGGTGTCAATATTTTGCTGGTGGATGTAGAGGCGCACGCCCGCCTTATCCAACTCGGCCAGCGTCACGATCAGGTTGTGCAGGCTCCGGCCCAGCCGGTCCAGCGCCCAAACCAGCAGGACATCGTACTTGTTGGCTTCGGCGGCGGTCATGGCCTTGTCCAACCCCGGCCGACGGTCGCGCCCCTTGGCGCCGGATATGCCAGCGTCCTCAATCTGCTCCACAACCTTCCAGCCGCGGCGCGTTGCCACCTCTCGCAGTTCTTGGCTTTGGTTCCGTGTGTCCTGGTGGGCCGTCGAGACGCGGCTGTAGATCACGGCGCGCAGGGCCGGCAAGGGGGCGTCGGGTTTTTCGACAAGCCGAACAGCGGGCGGTTTCGGCGCTAACGGCGGCGGCGACTCGACCGCTTTCACTTCCGGTTCTGGAAGCTGCCACCTCAATGCCGCGTCCCTCGCACGAAGACGGCAAACCCGCGCACCGCCCACAAAATCAGGCCAACAGAAACCGCAATGGCTAAAATGTCTCCCAGCACGGCGGCGGCTCCCTATTGTTGCGGCGGCAGTCGTAACCTCTCTCAATTAAAAATGCAATAGGGATTTTGGAAACGCCAAAAAAAATGGCGCCGGGTGGTGAGCGGCGCCAAGTTTAGGGAGGAAACGCATTGCGATGCACCGCACGCGGCACGGCGCAGTTCAGGATAATCACGGGTGTGGAAGCGGTGTCAAGGTTGTAATGACTGGCCTGGATGATACACGCGTCCGATATGGCGGGCGGCTTCAAAACGCAATCTCGTCGTCGGGCCCCCAACGCACCATCGCCCTGGTGCCATCCGCCTGCCTTGGATCGTCTGGCCGGCCCGTGTTGCCCTCCACCTCACGCCGGGGCCTGGCCCACTCTGACCGCGGCAACTTCACCAAAAAAGGCTGTTCCTGGCCGCCGATCATCAGCGGGTCTTTCAGTTTGCTCATTTTCAAAAACTCGCGCTTGCCCGACCAGACCAAATGCGAGTTCAGGGTGTAGAGGTTGCTGCTGCCAAATTCGGCCTTACGGGCCACGACCCACTTGTTCTGAACCAAGTATTTTAGCGCCCGGCCGACCGTGCGCGGGTGACATCCCAAAGCGGCGCCGATCTCCGAATGCGAGATGTAAACGCAGTTCCCAAAACCAACCAAGGCCACCAGAACCGCCGCCACCTGACCCGCGCGCTGATTAGCCCCAATGAGCCGCGCCAGCGCCATCTGGCCCCCGCGGTCAACGTCAACCCAGTCTTTTTCCAACTCCGGCTTCGGCTGTTTCATTTTTGACATCCCGTTCTCATCAAAACGGCGGATCGCCAACAACCACCGCCGGCACAACCTTCAACGGCTCCTGCGCCCCCAGGTTCGCGTGGTCCGGTTGCTCCTGCGCCGCCAAAATGACCGTGGCCGTGAACTTCGACACCTGCCGCCGGTCCGGCCGCAGTGACCACGCCGCCCTGCTGTTGAGCACATAAACGGCGCCGCTGCCGGCCACGTACCGGACCTCAAGCCAGCCGCCGTCCCGCAACACATCCAGCGCCCGCGTGACCGTCCGAACGTGAACCCCCATTTCCGCCGCCATCGTCGCCCGCGACATTATGATGCCCTGATTCGATTGCATGTGCGCCGCCAAAAACAACATCAACCTAGCTGCCGTGTGAGATGCGGCGTTCAGATCAACCCAAGCCTTTAAAGCGCCGCGCTCAAACGCCACCCAGTTTTCGGGAAACTCAGTCGGCGCGTTACCAAAATCAATCCGATCCATGAAAGACGGGCTAACAAAAACCAAACGAGTTTGTCAACTCTTAAATCGTGAAATGGCTTTCTCAAGCGTAAACCATGTCATTCAACCCATGGCATGGAGATCCCGTTCGTTGCCAAACCGCAACTCGCTGATTTTTCGCCGTTTTTTCGCCTTCCATATAAGACTCTTAATAAACGGTTTCACGCACTGGGTTTGGGGTCTTAGGCGACGGAGGGTCAGCTAACTTTTCCGCCGCGCCGCCATGCCCTGACCTGCGACCAAATACCCGGATCATAAATTTCTCTCGGAACCTGAATGCGCACCGGCATCCGAAACCACAAATCCAATTTCCTGAAATCAAAATTTTTTGGGGGAGGGAGGGGGTGGCCACGCCCGGTTCCTGTGGAACTCGCGTCCGATGCCTTTGCGATTTGGCGCTGGGCCTGGCTGCCTCGAGCGGCGCTCGGCGAAGCTCGGCCTCCTACCCGCACCCGCACCCCCGCACGCGGTATAATATACAATCTAACGCGCATGTGAGCGTGACCACCCACAAATCGTGTAATTTCAAGGCGTTGCGTTCTAACGCGCGCGTTACTCTCTCGAATGGATTGATTAGATGCGGCGGCGCCGTTTTGTGATTGCGCTGGCGCCGCCGGCGGAATACCAGCAACCCAGCCACTTTTACCGCGCAGGAGATCGACATGCCCCGCTTCGACGGTGAGTATCCCGCTACCACACAAAATAAGCCCCAGAGAGCGGTTTCTAGGCCGGTCAAAGTTCCGCCGCACCCTACCCCCGAGATTTCGCCAGACGCCGTCCTGGACAAGCCGGAAGGGCAGGAAACGGCATGTGGGCGCCACCCCCTCAAGTCCTGTCGATCATTCACGCCGCGACTGAGAGGGAACTCCGATTGGAATGTTGTTCTTCAATCGGAAAATCTTATCATACCATGGAATCGCTTTGAGTATCCGGGCCGTAAAAACGGCATGGTTGAGGCGTTTGGCGGCGCGGCGAAGTGGACGACAATGCGCGGGTGGCAACGCACCGGAAATGCGCCAGCATGGGCTTTGCGGATTTACGCGCGATTAATTGAGGATCGGCTGATTAAGCACCACGAGGTTTTGGACAGATTGCGCGCGGAAATTTTGCGTGTGGAGGCGTTGCCACCGCGCGCCAGAGGTTTTTGCGTTGTGACTAATGGCGCGGACAAACGCGGCTCCGGGGGTCGCAACCGCAAGCACTTGGGCGGCTCGGCCAGCGTGGCTGGCGCCGCTAATCCTGTGGGTTTGGTGGGGCCGGGAGAGTGACGCCGTGCGGGACGAAGACTACCCCGGCATCGGTCAGGGCGATGATGATGCAGCGCATTGTCAGTTTGTGGGGAATGGTTCGATGCGTCTCAAACCCCTGAATTGCCGACCCCGTGATACCCACTTTTGCCGCCAAGTCATCTATGGTCCAGCTCAGCATCGCGCGGGCGGCTCGGCATTGTGCTGGCGTAATGGCGTCAACAGACAACGATCTTTCTTCGTG
>PLFB01000090.1 GCA_003137135.1 Acetobacteraceae bacterium | reverse complement strand
GGGGGCGAAGCCCCCTTGGCCTTACTTACTTTTACTGCCCCACCCCCCGCCCCGCGGCAGGTGGCTTGATTGTAGCGCCAGCACGCGCGAAGACGCGGTCGTGAAACAGGACATGCCCCCGCCATCCTCGCTCTCCGCCCAGCGGATTGAGCGGTTCGACGACGAGGCGGATGTTCACGCCTTGGCCGAGGCCGCCACCGCCGCGATTCTGGACGGCGGCGGTTTCGGCTGGGTCAAGCCGCCCAAGGCCGGCGTTCTGGAGCAATATTTTCGCGGCGTTCTGCTGGTGCCCGAGCGCGAACTCATCGTCGGCCGCATGGACGGCATGATCTACGGCGCCGCCCAGCTTTTGCGCCCGTCCCGCAACAACGAGGCGCAGGCTTTCGCCGCCACCATCATGCATAATTTCGTCGCGCCCTACGCCCGCGGCCACGGCCTCGCCTCGCTGATCGTCGCCAAGTGCGAGGAGCGCGCCCGCGCGCTCGGCTTTCACGTCCTCAACCTGGACGTCCGTGAGACCCAGACCGCCGCCATTGCGCTCTACGAATCCGCCGGTTTCACCCGGTGGGGCACGCATCCCGCCTACGCCCGTGTCAAGGGCACGGTCATCAAGGGTCATTTCTACACCAAGCTGCTGGCCAAATGAGTCTCACCCTGTACCCGGCGATCGACCTGAAAGACGGCGCCTGCGTCCGCCTGAAGCGCGGCGAGATGGACCAGGCCACGGTGTACGCCGAGGACCCGGCCGCCCAGGCGCTCGCCTGGCAGACCGCCGGCTTCACTTATCTGCATGTTGTGGACCTCAACGGCGCCTTCGCCGGCCGCCCCGTCAACGCCCCGGCCGTCCGCGCCATCCTGGCCGCGATCAAAATTCCCGTGCAACTCGGCGGCGGCATCCGCGACCTGGCCGGCATCGAAACCTGGCTCGAAGCCGGCGTCACCAGAGTCATTCTCGGCAGCGCCGCCGCCAAGAATCCCGCTTTGGTGCGCGAAGCCGCCCAAAAATTCCCCGGCCGCATTGTCGCCGGCATCGACGCCCGCGGCGGCCTGGTCGCCACCGAAGGCTGGGCCGAAACGTCTGGTCTGCCCGCCACCGAACTCGCACGCCGCCTGGAGGATGCCGGCATCGCCGCGATCATTTATACGGATATTGCCCGCGACGGCATGCTGACCGGCCTGAATCTCGCAGAAACCACCGCGCTGGCTGCCCACACCACCCTGCCCATCATCGCCTCCGGCGGCCTCGCCGGTCTCGACGACATCCACGCCCTGAAAACTGCATCACTGACAACCAGAAACCTGACCGGCGCCATCCTCGGCCGCGCCCTCTACGATGGCCGCATCGACCCCGCCGCGGCGCTGGCGTTATGCTGAAACTCCGCGTCATCCCCTGCCTGGACGTGAAAGATGGCCGGGTGGTGAAGGGCGTCAACTTCGTCTCGCTGCGCGACGCCGGCGATCCCGTCGAGCAAGCCGCCATCTACGACGAAGCCGGCGCCGACGAACTCACGTTTCTGGACATCACCGCCAGCAGCGACAACCGCGACACGATTCTCGACGTCGTCTCCCGCACCGCCGAAAAAATATTTTTGCCGCTTACGGTCGGCGGCGGCATCCGCTCCACCGCGGACATCCGCCGCCTGCTGCTCGCTGGCGCCGACAAATGCAGCATCAACTCCGCCGCCATCGCGAGGCCCGAACTTGTTTCGGAAGCCGCGCAAAAATTCGGCAGCCAGTGCGTCGTCGTCGCCATCGACGCCCGCCTATCCGCCCCCGGAAAATGGCAAGTTTTTTCCCATGGCGGCCGCCAAAACACCGGTCTCGACGTCATCGAGTGGGCCAAAAGAGTCGAATCCCTCGGCGCCGGCGAATTGCTGGTCACCTCGATGGACCGCGACGGCACCGGCACCGGCTTCGACCTTGAACTTTTAAAGACAATTTGCGCCGCCGTGCGGCTGCCCATCGTCGCCTCCGGCGGCGTCGGCACGCTCGCGCATTTCGTCGAAGGTGCGAAAGCCGGCGCCACCGGCCTGCTCGCCGCCAGCGTGTTCCACTTCGGCACCTTCACCATCGCGCAAGTGAAACAAGCCCTCGCTGCCGCGGACTTGCCTGTCCGTCTCCCGCGCGCAAAACTCCTGCTCTAGGAGGTTGCCGTCTTCCATGCCCAAAAAATCCACCAAGCCCGCGCCCATCGCCACGCTCTCCCGCGTCCCCGTCCCGCCGCCGCCGCCGGACGCGCCGGACGCCCGCGTGCTCGACCGCCTGTGGGGCACCGTACTCTCCCGCAAGAACGCCGACCCCGCCGACAGCCATTCCGCCCGTTTGCTGTCGCGCGGCACCGCCAAAATCGCGCAAAAATTCGGTGAGGAAGCGGTCGAATGCCTGATCGAGGCCGTCGGCGGCCACCGGACCGCGCTGATCGGCGAAAGTGCTGACGTGCTCTACCATCTTCTGGTCTTGTGGGTGGACGCCGGGCTGCGCCCCGAACAAATCTGGGCCGAACTCGCCAGGCGCGAAGGCATCTCCGGCATCGCCGAGAAGGCCGCGCGAAAGCCCGAAATGACCGCCCTCGCAACGACCAAGATCCCCTGAAAGGAGCAGCCAAAAAATGCCCGTCTCCGGCAAACCCCCGTACGACGACCAAAACATTTTCGCCAAAATCCTGCGCGGCGAAATCCCCTGCCAAAAAGTTTTCGAGGACGACTACGCGCTGGCCTTCAACGACATTAACCCGCAAGGCCCGATCCACGTCCTCGTGATTCCCAAAGCCCCCTATGTCAGCTACGCGGATTTTGCCGCCACCGCCCCCGAGACCCTGATCGCGAATTTCTCCCGCGCCGTCGCCGCCGTCGCCAAGCAACTGGGGCTGGAGGAAACCGGCTACCGCCTGATCGCCAATATGGGCCCGGACAGCCACCAGATGGTCCCGCACTACCACGTCCACATCATCGGCGGCCGCCCCCTCGGCCACATGATCGTCCCCCTGAAAACCTGAACTCCCCCGTCCTTTAGGGCGGAAAAGCGCAGCGCCTTCCGCCTCTTCACCCGCCAAATCCCGTCCCAAAGACCCTAACCCCTACACCCTCCACGTCATTGCGAGCGCAGCGAAGTAATCCATCTTTTCAAAGGCGGCCCAGGTGAAAATGATCCAGGACCAACACGCCCCATCATCAAGAACCCCAGAAATCTTCAAAGCCTTCCTCAAACTCGGCCTCACCAGCTTCGGCGGCCCCATCGCCCACCTGAACTACTTCCGCAAGGACCTCGTCGAAACCCGCGCCTGGCTCACGCAAGCAGACTACGCCGCCATCCTGTCACTCTGCCAATTCCTCCCCGGCCCCGCGAGCAGCCAGACCGGCTTCTGCATCGGTCTCCTGCGCGGCGGCTGGACCGGCGGCCTGGCCGCCTGGGCCGGCTTCACGCTGCCCTCCGCGGCGTTGATGTTCTGCCTCGCCCTCATCGCGGCACCTTTCAATCATTCTTGGCTCGGCCACGGGATTCTGCACGGCCTGCAACTCGCCGCCATCGCCATCGTGGCCCAGGCCGTCCTCACCATGGCCAAATCCTTTTGCCCGGACGCGCCCCGAAAAATCCTCGCCATCATTTCGCTCCTCATCGTCCTGATATTCTCAGGCACGGTCGGCCAACTTCTCGTCCTCATCATCGGCGCCCTCACCGGCATCGCGCAACTCACGCCGCCACCCGCCACCGCGGCGGACACGCCGCTGACCATCACTCGCAGGCACGGCCAGCTATGCCTGTACGTCTTCGCAACAATCCTGATCCTCGCGTTGCTCATCCACGGCCACGGCCCCATCGCGCTGTTCGCCGCGTTCTACCGCGCCGGCGCCCTCGTCTTCGGCGGCGGCCACGTCGTGCTCCCCCTGCTGCACGCCGCCATCGTCAAACCCGGCTGGGTTGCGCAAAGCAATTTCCTCACAGGCTACGGCGCGGCCCAGGCTATGCCCGGCCCACTCTTCACCTTCGCCGCCTATCTCGGCGCCATCGCCACCGCCGGCCCCGGCGGCTTGTTGGGCGCCCTCATCGCGCTCATCGCCATCTTCCTCCCCGGCCTTTTGCTCGCCGCCGGCATCCTGCCCTTCTGGCACGCCCTCAAACAGAATACCACCATCGCCGCCGCCGTCCTCGGCCTCAACGCGTCGGTGGTCGGCCTCCTCGCCTACGCCCTCCTGACTCTCATCTTCTCGAACGCCATCCACAACATTTTCGATCTCGCCATCGCCGTCATCGGCTACCTCGCCCTCACCCTTCGCCAAACGCCACCGCTCACCGTCGTCGCCGCCTGCGCCCTCGCCGCCATCATTTTCTAACCTCCCGTCAGAATCGTAGGATGGGTCAGCGAAGCGTGACCCATCACCTCCTTAACCAAGCCGCAAAGGACCTTCTCCCATGTCCAACGAAAAACAAGCCGCCTACTGGAACGAAATCGCCGGCCCAAAATGGATCAAAATCGGCGACGCCATGGAAGCCCGCTTGGCCAACATCACCCAACTCCTCCTCGATACCGCCGCGGCCAAACCCGGCGAAACCATCCTGGACGTCGGCTGCGGTACCGGCACCACCGCCCGGCCTCTCTCTGAAGCCGTTTCCCCGGCCGGCCACGTCACCGCCGTTGACATCTCCACCCCCATGCTCGAGGTCGCCCGCACCCGGGGCGGCCCCATTAACTACCTCCAGGCCGACGCCCAAACCCACAATTTCTCACCCACAAAATTCGACCTCCTGGCCTCCCGCTTCGGCGTCATGTTCTTCGAAGACCCAGTCGCCGCCTTCACCAATCTCCACGCCCACCTGGCCTCATCCGGCCGCCTTTGCTGCATCACCTGGGCCCCGCTCGCGCAAAATCCGCATTGGCAAATTCCCTTCAATATCGTCCGTGCCCATCTCGGCGAGCCCGAGCCCCGCCACCCCCACGCCCCCGGCCCTCTGGCCTTCGCGGATGCCGCCTACGTCAACTACATCCTCGCCAAATCAGGCTTTTCGCGAATCACGGTCACTCCCACCGCGATCTCCATCATCGGCGAATCACTCGAAGCCGAAGCCAGGATGGCCACCCTCTTCGGCCCCCCCGGCGCCCTCCTCGAAGAAAAGCAACCCTCGCCCGAAACCCGCGAAAAGATCCTCACCGAAATCACCACCGCCCTCTCACCATTTCAAACCGGCACTTCCCTCTCCCTCCCCGCCACCGTAAACCTGGTTACCGCCTATCACTAACGCCTTGTCACGGCCGCCCTCAAATCCGTTTTTTCACCGGTAAAGGCAGGAAAGAAAGCAGTTACTTTTTTGAAAAAAAGTAACCAAAAAACTTTTGGTTCGCTTCGCGCGGTGCGGGACCGTTACAGTCCCGCACCGCGCCCGCGGCGGGGCTTTTTTCAAAAAGCGCTGCTTTCTTGCTGTCTCTTCCCCACCTCCAGCGCCCGCGCATAAACCTGCCGCCGCGGCAGGCCCGTCGCCGCCGTTACCGCCTCCACCGCGTCCTTCAAACTCATCGCCGCCATCGCCCGCGCCAGCGCCGCGTCCACGTCTGCCTCGGAAGCCACATTCGCGCTCCCCGGCCCGATCACCACCGTAATCTCGCCGCGCGCCGGCGCCTTTTCATAGTGCCGCGCCAGTTCCGCCAGCCCGCCTCGCCGGACCTCCTCAAAATGTTTCGTCAGTTCCCGGCACACCGCCGCCGGCCGATCGCCAAACGCCGCCGCCGCGTCCGCCAAAAACGCCGCCAGCCGGTGCGGCGCCTCGTAAAACACCATCGTCGCTGAAAACCCGGCTGCCTCGGCCCCCGCCAGCCGCGCCAGTTCCGCCTGCCTGGGGCCGGCCTTCGCCGCCAAAAACCCAGAAAAATAAAACGGCTGCGGCGGCAATCCGGAGAGCGTGACCGCCAGCACCGCCGCATTCGCCCCTGGCACCCCCCCCACCAAAAGCCCCGCCGCGATCACCGCCCGCACCAGCCGGAATCCGGGGTCGGAGACCAGCGGCGTCCCGGCATCTGAAATCAGCGCGTAGCGCTTGCCCTCCCGCATCGCCGCCAGAATCCCCGGGATCGCCGCATCTTCATTATGCTCATGCAACGCCGCCAGCCGGCCTTTGATCCCATGCGCCCGCAACAACACCGCGCTGGTCCGCGTGTCCTCGCAAAGGATCACATCAACCGCCATCAACGCTTCACACCCGCGCGCCGAAAAATCTTTAAGGTTGCCGATTGGGGTGGAAACCAGCATTAGGGCGGGCATAGCGGGGCCGCTGAAGGAGGGCATCTCTTTTGATTCGTCTGGATAAAAACTTTTTTCCGGCATGCGCAGTCCTCTCGGTCAGCCTCGCGCTGGCCGGCTGCGGCCAACCTTACCCAGAATCCCAAAATTTCAACACCGGCCAGGCCGTGCCCAACCAAACGCTCCCGCCGCCGCCCAGCAACACCACGCCCACGCCCGGCGTCACCGGCAAAGCCGGCGGCCCCGTGGCACTTCTGGTGCCGCTCACCGGCGACCTCGCCCCGGTCGGCCAGGCGCTTGAAAACGCCGCCAAACTCGCCTTCCCGCCCGACTCATCCACGCCACTCGACATCCGCGACACCCAAGGCACGCCCGCCGGCGCCGCCGCCGCCGCGCAGGCCGCGATCGCCGCCGGCGACGGCCTCATCCTCGGCCCCCTCACCTCGGCCGAAGCGCACGCCGTCGCCCCCATCGCGACCGCCGCCAACGTCAACGTTCTGGCCTTCACCAACGATTCCTCCGTCGATGCTCCCGGCGTCTGGGCGCTCGGCATTTCGCCGGACGAGCAGGTCAAGCGCGCGCTCTCCTATGCCGCCGCCACCGGCCGCACCCAGGTCGCCGCCATCCTGCCGGACACCGATTTCGGCCACGCCCTCGGCGCCGCCCTGCAATCGGCCACATCCAGCCTCGGCGAGCCCGCGCCCAGCCTCACCTTTTACGATCCTGGCTTTTCCAGCATCAACGACGCCTTAAAACAGATGTCGGACTACGCCGACCGCGGCGCGGTGCTGGACGCCCAGATCAAGGCCGCCAAGGAGGAAGACACCGCCGCCGGCTTCCAAAAGGCCGCTGAACTCAGCCAGCAACAGCCGCCGCCGCCGTCGTTCAACGCCCTGTTCATCGGCGCCATTGACGGCGGAGAGCTCGGCGAAATGGCCAATCTGCTGCCGTATTACGACGTCAGCCAGCCGCAGGTGCAGTTCATCGGCCCGGCACCCTGGGGCCCGATTGCCGCCCAGCTCGGCGCCAACGGCGTTTTTCGGGGCGCCATCTACGCCGCCGCGGACCCCGCCGCCGCCAGCGAATTCGACCAGAAATATTCTGCCGCCTATGGCGCAGCACCTCCGGCGATCGCCGACGTGGCGTTCGACGCCGCCGCCATCGCACGGCTGCTTGCCAGCCAGGGCGGCTTCACCAGTAACCTGCTCACCGCGCCGGACGGTTTTACCGGCGCCGACGGCGTGCTGCAGCTGGGCGCGGACGGCTCAGTCCAGCGCGGCCTGGCGGTGTTCGAAACCACCGGTTCTGGCCCCAACATCGTCTCGCCCGCGCCGGCTTCCTTGAACGCCCCGACAAGCTGATGGGCGAGGCGCGGCTCACCCAGGCCGCCCGGCCGGCCCTGTGGCCGGCGCAAACGCTGCCCACCGCGCTCGCCATCATCTTTACCCTCGCCGCGCTGCCGAGCGTGATTTTCGTCCTGCTCGTCCTGTTCGGCGGCCTAAAACCGTTTTTCGCCGTGCTGGGATTGAGCGCGTTTCTCATCGTCGCCTGCCTGCTCGGCCTGCTGCTGGGGCGCGACATCGCCGCCATGGCGGCACTGCTCCGCACGCTGCGCGCCAACCCGGAAGCCACGCCGCGCGAGCCGGCGCTGTTCGTCCCCGGCATGGCCGCGATCGGCGGCGACGCCGCCTCGCTGATCCGCGCCGAGCGGCAGAACCGCGCCCGTCTGACCGAGCGTACCGCCGCCGATCACGCGCTGCTGGAACGCCTGCCGGACCCGCTGTTCCGGCTGGATTCCGAAGGTGTGATCACCTGGCGCAACGCCAGCGCGCTGAACGCATTCGGCGCGGAGACCGCGGCTTTGCTGCGCCACCCGGAACTGCGCCTGGCACTCGCCCAGGCCCGCCGTTCGATGGCGCCGGTGCGCAAATCCCTGGCCCTCGCCGTGCCGGTGCCGCGCGAGCTGGACGCCACCGTGATCCCGGTCGGCGACCGGAGCTATGTGCTGATCACCGACCGCACGCGCGAGCGCTCGATCGAAAAAATGCGGGCGGATTTCGTCGCCAATTCCAGCCACGAACTGCGCACGCCGCTCGCCAGCCTGATCGGCTTCATCGAAACCCTGCGCGGCCCGGCGGCGGACGATCCGGAGGCGCAGGCGCGGTTTTTGGGGATCATGGCCGAGCAGGCCGAGCGGATGCAGCGCGTGATCGCCGATCTGCTGAGCCTGTCGCGGATCGAGATCATCGAGCACCAGCCGCCCGAAGAGATATTTTACCTGCCGCCTTTGCTGGAGCGGATCGTGGCCGGGCTGGAGCCGATTTTGGCGACCTCCGGGACCAAAATCGACGTCAACGTGCCGGCGGATTTGCCCAAAATACCCGCCGATCCGGACCAGCTGACGCAGGTTTTTACCAATTTGCTGGATAACGCCATTAAATACGGCAAGCGCGGCGGCCGCATCCGGCTCTACGCCGGCCCCGCCCGCCAGGATGCGCGCTTCGAGCCGGGCGGCATTCTGGTCGCGGTCGCCGATGACGGCCCCGGCATCGCGCGCGAGCACATTCCGCGCCTGACCGAGCGATTTTACCGCGTGGACAAGGGCCGTTCGCGCGCCGTCGGCGGCACCGGGCTGGGGCTGGCGATCGTCAAGCACGTGATCAACCGCCATCGCGGCCGGCTGGTGATCGACAGCGTGGAAGGCCAAGGCACGACGTTTACGGTCTGGCTGCCGGTGCGCGGCGCGTGAAAAGCGACCGCTTGCTTGCGCACGGATGCAGTTATTGAGCTAGCCGCGAGAGGTCCGCTTCCACCACGTCGAGCTTGGTCTGCGTCAGCTGGCCGGAGGACAGCGTGGCAATTTCTGACAGGCTCATGTCGTCGAACAGCAGATAGCTCCGGCTCGCCATCAGCCCTGGCAGGTCCCGCTCGAGAACCGCCTTGCCGCGGCGGTCGGCGGCGATCCGCTCAACCGGGGTGTCGAGTGAAAATACCGTTGCACGGGGTTTGGCGGCGACGGCGGCCGCCATCGCCGGATCCGGGGCCAGGCGCTCGGCGCAGCCTGGCAGGGCCAAAACGCCCAGCGCCAAACAACCTAATGCACCGTATCGAACCATCTTCGCCATCACATCTACGCCCCCTAAAGTCTATGCCCCGGCCTGACTGCCGGCGGCGCATTCGACACAACCATGTTAAATAAAAAGGCGGTAATGAAACGTTAAATTTTCTGAAAAAGTTAACTAAGCAAGAAACGAGACTATGAGCTTCCTGGAACAGCGGCCAGGGACGGAAATTACCTACATGCAGGCGGCGTGGCGGCGATGTTCGGATGTTCGGGGCCGAATCGATCCAAAACCTTGACAAAATTTTGCCCTTGCTCTAAAAGATTATGAAACATGACTAAATGAGGAATGCCAAAAGTGGCGGCCGGGTGCACAAAAACCGGTGCGAAGCGGGCGGTTGGTTTGGTGATGTTCGTCCCTATCTGACCTCCAGGCGCAGGAAATTTTTAACATGTCCACAAGCCGCACGCGCGTAGGAATTATCGGCGCCGGTCCCGCCGGACTTATGCTCTCGCATCTGCTGCATCAGGCCGGCATCGACAACGTCGTGCTGGAGAACCGCTCGCGGGAGTATGTCGAAAACCGCATCCGCGCCGGCATTCTGGAATACGAAGTCGCCGAACTGATGCGCGCGACCGGGCTGGGCGCGCGCATGGACAGCGTCGGCAGCCGCCACGACGGCACGAATTTCTTGGTGAACGGCCAGTTGCACCATATCGATTTTCAAAAGCTCACCGGCAAGCACGTGATGCTGTACAGCCAGCACGAGGTGGTGCGCGATCTGATCGCGGCGCGGCTGGCGGCGGGCGGGGAAATGTTGTTCGAGGCGTCCGACGTGGCGGTGCACGATTACGCGACCGACAAGCCTTACATCACATACATTTATGAAGGCACGGAACACCGGCTGGACTGCGACATCATTGCCGGCTGCGACGGTTTCCACGGCATCTGCCGGCAGAGTTTTCCAAAAAACATGATCGTGGAATATGACCGGGAATATCCGTTCGGCTGGCTGGGTATTCTGGCCGACGCGCCGCCCTCCAAGGACGAACTGATCTACGCCAACCACAAGAACGGCTTTGCGCTGCTTTCCATGCGCTCGCCCACCATGTCGCGGCTGTACCTGCAATCGGCGCCGGATGAGCCGCTGGAGAACTGGCCGGATGAGCGGATCTGGGAAGAGCTCGCCATCCGCCTGGCGCATGAAGGGTTTTCGCTGACCACCGGCAAGATTTTCCAGAAATCCGTGACCGCGATGCGATCCTACGTGGCGGAGCCGATGCAAACCGGAAAACTGTTTTTGGCGGGCGACGCCGCGCATATCGTGCCGCCGACGGGAGCGAAGGGGCTGAATTCGGCGATTGCGGATGTCGCAATACTGGCCCGGGCGATCGAGGCGCATGTTCTCAAGCACGATCATGAGGGGCTGGAAAACTACACCAGGACGTGCCTGCGCCGGATCTGGCAGATCGAGCGGTTTTCGTGGTGGATGACGTCGATGATGCACAAATTCGACCACCACAACGCGTTCGACGCGCGCATGCAGACGGCGGAGCTGGACTATATTTTGAATTCGTCGGCGGGTCAGGTGACGCTGGCTGAGAACTATGTCGGTTTGCCCTTATACTGAGGAAGTAAGAATGTTCTTTTTTGAAAAAAAGAACCAAAAAACTTTTGCTCCGCTTCGCGCGGATTTTGGGCCGCATGCGGCCCAAAACCCGCGCGAAGCGGAGCAAAAGCTTTTTGCGCGCCCCAGGCGGGGAGCCTGACGCATGTTCATCTCCGCCAACGGCATCACCATCCATCTCCGCCTAGACGGCCCGCCCGGCGGCACGCCGCTGGTGATGTTGCATTCGCTGGGAACGACCTCGGCGATTTGGGATGCGCAGGCGGCGGCGCTGGCTTGCGGGTTCCGGGTCATCCGGCCGGATTTGCGGGGGCATGGGCTGACGGCCTGCACGCCGGGGCCGTACAGCATGGATTTGTTCGCGGATGACCTGGCGGCGGTGCTGGATGGGTTGAAAATACATCAGGCGCATATTGCGGGGATTTCGATCGGCGGGATGATCGCCCAGGCCTTCGCGGCGAAGTTTGCGGGACGCGCGGCGTCGCTGATTCTGGTGGATACGGCGATGATCATTCCGCCACCCGAGTCCTGGACGCTTCGTGCGGCGACGGTGCGCGGCGAGGGTTACGCGCCGCTGGTGGATGCGGTGATGGCCCGCTGGGTGACGCCTGGCTTTGCTTCGACGCCGGCGGCGGAGGGTTTGAAAGCGCAGCTTTTGCGCACGCCGGCGGAAGGCTACGCGGCGGCGGCGGAGGCGATCGCGGCGGCGGACCTCACCGCTTCGACCAGCGCGCTGCACGTGCCGGCGCTGGTGGTGGTGGGGGAGCACGACGCGGCGACGCCGGTGGCGGATGCGCAGGCGCTGCATCGCGCGATCGCGGGGTCGTCGCTGGTGATCGTGCCGGGCGGCGCGCATATTCCGACGGTTGAGAAACCGGCCGAGATCACCGCGGCGATTGCGGATTTTCTGAGCCCGAAAATCACCGACTGGTTCGAGGCCGGGATGGCCGTGCGCCGCCAAGTGCTGGGCGAGGCGCATGTGGCGCGCGCCACCGCGAATATCACCGACCTGGATCGGGATTTTCAGGCCTTTATCACGCGTACGGCCTGGGGCTCGGTATGGACGCGGCCGGGGCTGGACAGGCGCACGCGTTCGCTGCTGACGATTGCGATGATGGCCGCACTTGGGCATGAGGAAGAGCTGAAACTGCATTTGCGTGCGTCCAAAAATACCGGGGCGGCGCCGGCGGATATCGCGGAGGCGCTGATGCAGGTGGCGGTTTATGCCGGCGTGCCGGCGGCGAACGCGGCGTTCCGCGCCGCCAAGGAAATTTTGGGAGAGGCGACATGAATGTGGAAGAGACGCCGTTCCGGCCGTATGCGTCGGGCACGCAGCCGGATAATGATACCGCGGCCTATCGCAGCACGATATTGCGGCATCCTGCGAAGCGGCTGTTAAAAATTCCTCAGACGATAACTGAGCTTTCGGGGCCACGGTTTTCGGAGCAGAAGTTTCCGCCGACCGATAACATCGCGGTGAATCACGGCAAGGAAGCGCTGGGCGAGCGGATCATCGTCGCCGGGCACGTGCGCGATGAGGACGGGCGGCCGGTGCCGCATACGATGGTGGAGATTTGGCAGGCGAATGCGGCGGGGCGGTATAATCATGACCGTGATCAGCACGATGCGCCGCTGGACCCGGATTTTAAGGGCATCGGGCGGGTGTTTACGGATGATGAGGGGGCGTACCGGTTTATTTCGATCAAGCCGGGGAGTTATCCGTGGGGCAACCATGAGAATGCGTGGCGGCCGAATCATATTCATTTTTCGCTGTTCGGGCCTGGGCATGCGACGCGGCTGATTACGCAGATGTATTTTCCGGGCGATCCGTTGCTGACGCTGGACCCGATATTTCTGGCGACCGCGGATGCGGAGGCGCGAAACCGGCTGGTTTCCAGGTTTGATCTTTCGATTACGCAGCCGAACTGGGCGCTGGGGTATCGTTTTGATATCGTGCTGCGCGGCCGGCAGGCGACACCGATGGAGGACGGCCATGCGCACCACCACTAGCCAGACCATTGGGCCGTATTGGCATTTGCTCGAGGATAAATCCTGGGCGGATTTGACGCGGTTTGGCGCGGCGGGGGAGGTGATCACGCTGGAAGGGCATGTGTATGACGGCGAAGGGGCGCCGATGACGGATGCCTGCGTGGAGATTTGGCAGGCCTCGCCGGCGGCGGATGAGAATTTTACCGGGTTTGGGCGGGCGGCGACGGATTCGTCGGGGCGGTTTGAGTTCAAGACGCTGAAGCCGGGGCCGCTGCCGGGGCCGGGCAATGCGCTGCAGGCGCCGCATATCGCGGTGACGGTGCTGGCGCGCGGGCTGCTGATCCATGTGAATACGCGGTGCTATTTCGAGGGGGCGGCGGAGAATGAGAATGATCCGATTTTGAACCTGGTGGCGCCGGAGAGACGGGGGACGCTGCTGGCGCGGGAGGTTTCGGCGGGGGTTTGGCGGTTGGATATTCGGATGCAGGGAGAGGGGGAGACGGTGTTTTTTGAGATTTGAAAGGGAGGAAGGAAGCAGTTACTTTTTTGAAAAAAAGGCGCCCCGCCTGGGGTAACCAAAAAACTTTTGATTTAATTTGGACCGTGCTGGTTTCACGGCCGCCGGCCCAGAGTAGTAAAAGTTTTTTGGTTACTTTTTTTCAAAAAAGTAACTGCTTCCTTCCTCCTTCGCGGGCGCGAGAAGATGGATGGCTTCACGTCGCTCGCCATGACGTGGATAGGTTTTCGTAAAATATGAAAAGGGAACGCTATGGCTGAAGCTTTCATTTGTGACTACGTGCGGACGCCTTTTGGGCGGTACGGCGGCGCGTTGGCTTCGGTGCGGGCGGATGATCTGGGGGCGGTGCCGTTGCGGGCGCTGATGGCGCGCCATCCGGGCGTGGATTGGGAGGCGGTGGAGGATGTGATTTTCGGCTGCGCCAACCAGGCGGGGGAGGATAACCGGAATGTGGCGCGGATGGCGCTGCTGCTGGCGGGTCTGCCGGTGAGCGTGCCGGGGAGCACGGTGAACCGGCTGTGCGGGAGCGGGCTGGATGCGATCGGGACGGCGGCAAGGGCGATCAGGGCGGGGGATACGTCGCTGATGATCGCCGGGGGTGTGGAGAGCATGAGCCGGGCGCCGTTCGTGATGCCGAAGGCGACCGAGGCGTTCGCGCGGCATAATGAAGTGCATGATACGACGATCGGTTGGCGGTTTGTGAACCGGCTGATGAAGGAGAAGTATGGCGTGGATTCGATGCCGGAGACGGGGGAGAATGTGGCGGAGGATTATCAGGTGACGCGGGGCGACCAGGATTTGTTTGCGTATCGCAGCCAGCAGAAATGCGCGAAGGCGCAGGCCGAGGGGTATTTTGCGCGGGAGATTACGGCGGTGACGATTCCGGGGCGCAAGGGGGATGTGGTGGTGGAGAACGATGAGCATCCGCGGGCGGATACGACTCTGGAGGGGCTGGCGAAGCTGAAGACGCCGTTCCGGAATCCGGGGACGGTGACGGCGGGGAATGCGAGCGGCGTGAATGATGGGGCGGCGGCGCTGATCATCGCCAGCGAGGCGGCGGCGAAGCGGCATGGGCTGACGCCGCGGGCCAGGATTGTGGCGATGGCGACGGCCGGCGTGAAGCCGCGGGTGATGGGGATTGGGCCATATCCGGCGACCGAGAAGCTGCTGGCCAAAACCGGGTTTTCGATCGGGGAAATTGATGTGATCGAGCTGAACGAGGCGTTTGCCAGCCAGGCGCTGGCGGTGACGCGGCAGTTGGGGCTTTCGGATGGCGATGAGCGGGTGAACCCGCATGGCGGGGCGATTGCGATTGGGCATCCGCTGGGGGCGTCCGGCGCGCGGATTGCGATGACGGCGGTGAATGCGCTGGAGACGGACGGCGGCAGGCGGGCGATCGCGACGATGTGCATTGGGGTGGGGCAGGGGATCGCGATGCTGCTGGAGCGGGTTTAGCGGGCGTGTCCTTCGCCGAGCAGGTTGCCAGTACGGCGGCGATGCGGGCGGTGTTTGCGCCGCGGGCGAGCGTGCAGGCGATGCTGGACGTGGAGGCGGCGCTGGCGCGGGCGGGGGCGGCTGCGGGTTTTTTGAGCGAGGACGCGGCCGGCGCCATCGCGGGCGCTTGCGATGCGCAAGGGATCGATATTGAGCAGCTGGTTTTGGACGCCGCACGTGCCGGCACGCCCGTGATTCCGTTGGTGAAGTGGCTGCGGGAAAAGGTGCCGGGGCACGAAAAATCCGTCCATATCGGCGGCACCAGCCAGGATGTGATCGACACTGGCCTGGTTTTGCAGATCCAGGCTGGGGTTTCGTTGCTGCTTGCCGATTTGGCCATGATGGCAGAGGGAGCGGCGGCGCTGGCGCGGGCGCATAAAGACACGAAAATGCTGGCGCGGACGTTGTTGCAGGCGGCGATGCCGACGATTTTTGGGTTGAAGGCCGCGATGTGGCTGAATGCCGTTCAGGATGCCCGGATGTTTTTGGCCGAAGCGGCCTATGATGCGATGAAGGTGCAATGCGGGGGGGCGGCGGGGACGCGGGATGCGCTGGGGGGGCAGGAGCGGGTTTTTGTTGAAGCTTTTGCCGCGGCGTTGAAATTGCCGGCGGCGCTGCCCTGGCAGACCAGCCGGGGGCCGTTGGTAAGGCTGGCGTCGGCGATCGGGGTGGCGGTGGGCGTGGCGGGGAAAATCGGGACGGATATTGCGCTGATGATGCAGTCCGAGATTGCGGAGGTGGCGGAGCCGGCGGCGCCGGGGCGGGGCGGGTCCTCGGCGATGGCGCATAAGCGGAATCCGACGCTCTCCATCGCCGCACGGGCGGCGGCTGTGCGGGTGCCGGGGCTGGTGGCGACGCTGCTGGCGGCGCAGGACCAGGAGCTGGAGCGCGCCGCCGGCGCCTGGCAGGCGGAGGCGGCGGTTTGGCCGGCGCTGATGCTGGCGGCCAGCGGCGGGCTGGCCCCGATGGCGGAGGCGCTGGGGGGGCTGGAAGCATTTCCGCGGGCGATGGAAAAGAATCTGGCGTCAGTTTCAGATTCAGCGATACCGGAAGCGGTTGCGGGGATGATTAAAACATCTTTAGAAGATTATGAGCGTGCAAAGACCGGGAGTGACAAAAATTGATCAATAAGTTCGTGCCGGACATGGAGACGGCGCTGGCGGGGCTGAACGACGGCGCCACCATTCTGATGGGCGGGTTTGGCTCGGTAGGCCAGCCGGTGCAGCTGGTGGACCATATCGCGGATATGGGACTGAAAAACCTGACGCTGATCGCCAACAACGCCGGCGCGGCGTTCGGCGGGATGACGAAACTGCTGCAGACCGGGGCGATCGGGAAGGTGGTGTGCTCCTACCCGCGCAGCAGCAATTCGACCGTGTTCATCGATTTATACCGCGAGGGCAAAATTCAGCTGGAGCTGGTGCCGCAGGGCACGCTGGCGGAGCGGATTCGCGCGGCCTCGGCCGGGATTCCGGCGTTTTTCACGCCGACGGGGGCGGGGACCCAGTTGGGCGCGGGCAAGGAGACGCGCGAGATCAACGGCCGGCTCTGCGTGCTGGAGACGGCGATTCACGCGGATTTCGCGGTGCTGGAGGCGTGGGAGGCGGATCGGTGGGGGAATTTGACCTACAAACTCTCCGGGCAGAATTTCAACCCGATCATGGCCGGGGCGGCGGCGGTCACGGTGGTGCAGACGCAGCACGTGCGCGAACTGGGGGAGATTCACCCGGACGCGGTGAAGACGCCGGGGATTTACGTGGACCGGGTGATTCATGTGCCTTATGGTGATCCGACCCTTTGAGCTAAAGAAAGCAGTTACTTTTTTGAAAAATAGTAACCAAAAAACTTTTGGTTCGCTTCGCGCCTTGTTGGCCCGTNNACTTTTTTTTCAAAAAAAGTAGTGCTTACTTGCTTTTGTGCAGAGGAGTTTTGCAATGTCCGAGACACAGCCGAAACCGTTGACCCGTGAGCAGATGGCCGCGCGCCTGGCGCAGGATATTCCGGATGGGTGGTTCGTGAATCTGGGGATCGGCGTGCCGACGCTGGTTTCCAACTACGTGGGCGCCGACAAGGAGGTGATTTTTCACTCCGAAAACGGGCTGCTGGGCGTCGGGCCGGCGCCGGACGAGGACCACGTCGAGCCGTGGCTGATCAACGCCGGCAAGCAATATGTGACGCTGCTGCCGGGGGCTTCCACCTTCAACAGCGCCGAGAGTTTTGGGATTATTCGCGGCGGACACCTCGATCTGGCGGTGCTGGGCGGCTACGAGGTGGCGGAGAACGGGGACCTGGCGAACTGGTCCACCGGGGCCAACGATGCAGGGCCCGCCGTTGGCGGGGCGATGGATCTGGGGGCGGGGGCGAAGCAGGTGTGGGTGGTGATGGACCACACGACCAAGCAGGGCGTTTCCAAGCTGGTGGAAAAATGCACGTATCCGCTGACGGCGCTGGGCAGCGTGACGCGGGTTTATACCAATATCGCGGTGATCGACGTTACCAAAGACGGGTTTGTGCTGCGCGAGGCGGCGCCGGGGTGGACGTTTGAGGAAGTGCAGGCCCGCACTGGCGCAAGGCTGCTGCGGGCATAATTTTCGCGCGGCCGCCCGAGGGAAGATGCATTCGAATGCGCCCGAAAAATTCCCGTTGGAAGGCGGCTGTGCATGCCGTGCCGTGCGATATCGGATGGAAACCGGCCCGCTCTTCGTGCATTGCTGTCATTGCCGATGGTGCCAGCGCGAGACGGGCGCGTCTTTTGCCCTGAATGCGATGATCGAAGCGGACCGGGTCACGTTGCTCGCCGGGGCGCCGGTGATCGTCGATACGCCTTCGGCGAGCGGCGTGGGGCAGCGCATCGCGCGCTGCGCAAAATGCCAGGTCGCGGTCTGGAGCAATTATGGCGGCATTGGCGATATTGTGAGATTTATCCGCGTCGGGACGCTGGACCGGCCGGACGTTTTGCCGCCCGACATTCACATTTTTACGGCATCGAAGCAGCCATGGGTGGTGCTTCCCGCGGCTATGCCGGCGGTGCCCGAATATTATGATCGGGAAGCGTATTGGCCGGCCGAGAGCCTGGCGCGGCGCGAGGCGATGTGGGCCAAGGCGAAGCCGGCTGCTTCCGAGAGATAGGACAGACTACCTGTCAATTGTGCGTTAACGCACAATTGACAGGTAGTCTGTCTTAATGTTAGTTTTATTAACTAACCGCCGTCAGGAAACATGCAAAAATCCAGCAGCGCCAGATCCACTTGCGCCGGCGCCGGCATGTTTTTCACCGCCGAAGCGGCCTGGCTCATGCGGATCGCCAGGGCAGGGTCGAGCAGTTGCATTCGGTCACCGAGCACCGAAAGCCAGGCCTGGTAGGCCGGAAGGTGGCCGGTGAGGATGTTTTTCAGGGCGTGGGCGGTCGGGTTGTCGGCGGTCCAGTCGCCGGCGGCGATCGGTTCGATGGCGTTCAGCTTCGGGCCGTGAAAATGCAAGATGCCCGCGGCGGCGGAAAAACCCCAATAGGGCTTCCAGTTCAACGACGGGTCCAGCCTCTCCCAACGGCCACGATAGGCTTCGTTGAGCGCCCATTCGTCGTCGTAATAGGGATGTTCGCCGGAGCAGATGCGGGCGGTGATGAGGGCTTCGAAGGCGTCGTATGTGCGGCGCATTTCGGGGATGTTCAGCACCATCACGCCGGCGTTGAAATAGTTCCAGTTGTCGCGCTTGAATTCCGGCGCGGCGGCGAAGGTTTTTGGGCGGATCGCGCGCCAGTTGACGGGTTTTAAAAAAATCACGTCGCAATCGGTGTAGAGCACGAAATCGTGCGCTGTCTCCACCAGCGGCACGGCGACGCGCAGCCAGTGGCCGATGGAATGCGGCTTGTAGGCGCCTTCGGCCTGGGCGCGGCGGATGACGTCGAGAAAGCGCGGCGCGGCGTCGAGCACCGTGACGCCGTGGCCGGTCATCCAGGCGGTGAAATCGTTGCGGGCGCCATGATACAACAGGATCGGCTCTAGCCCGCCAACGGCGCGGGCGGTCAGGACCGCGGTTTTGGCGTCGGCGCCGGTTTGGCCGGCGGCGCCGGCTTCGTCGAGCGCAAAATACCAGCGCATCACGGTTTTACATCGATCCGGGATTTTCTCGGGTCGCGTTTATGGCCGCCGCCTTTGAAAAGATGGATGGCTTCGCAAGGGCTCGCAATGACGTGGATGGGTTTGGGGGAAGACGCGTCATCCGAGGGATTTGACGGCGGCCAACACTTCGGCGGCGTGGCCTTCTACTTTCACCTTTGGCCAGATTTTCGCGATCTTGCCTTTGGCGTCCACCAGGACCGTGGAACGCTCGATGCCCATGTATTTTTTGCCGTACATGGATTTTTCCTGCCACGCGCCGTAGGCGGCGATGGTGGTGGTTTCGGGGTCCGAGGCGAGCGGGAAAGTGAGGTTGTATTTGGCGGCGAATTTCTCGATCGGCTTCATTTCGTCCTTGGAAACGCCGATCACGGTGACGCCGATTTTGCCAAGCTGCGGCAAAGCTTCCTCGAAGGCGCAGGCCTCCTTGGTGCAGCCGGGGGTGTCCGCCTTGGGGTAGAAATAGAGGACAAAGGGCTTGCCCTTCAGGTCCTTCAGCGAAACGGTGCGGCCGCCGGAGGCGGGGAGGGAAAAATCGGGGGCTTTGTCGCCTTCGGAAATGCTCATCAAAAACTCCAAAAGAAGGAAGGGAAGAATGTTCTTTTTTGAAAAAAAGAACCAAAAAACTTTTGGGAATTTGGACCGAGGTGGTGAAACCAACACTCGCCCAGATGAATAAAAGTTTTTTGCTGCTTTTTTTTAAAAAAGAAGGTCTTGCTTTTGTGCTGGGCCGGGGGCGGGAATGGTGGGTTGCGGAAGGGCGCAACCCACCCTACGGGCGGCGTTGATGGGGGGTACGGCATTTTACTTACTCAAAATATACCTCTCAAAACAGCGCCGGACCGACTGGCCGGCTTCTTCCATGGTGGCGCGTAATTCGGTGACGTCAATGGCGCCGGTGGCGCGTAGCACGGCGCCGAGCATGGCGCGGGGTGGGGATTCGTCCTTGTCGCGTAGGCCGGTGATGCGGGCCTGGCCCTGGATGGTGCGCCAGAGGATGTCGGCCACCAGCAGCGCACGGGAGTCTTCGGGTTCGATATGGCCGGCGCGTTCCAGCGCTCGGATGGCGGCGGCGGTGTTGGGGTGGAACAAAGCCGGGTTTTCGGGGCCGTGGATGAGCTGCAGGGCCTCGGCGATGAAGGCGAGTTCCAGCAGGCCGCCGACACGGTATTTGACGTCCCACGGGCCGGCGGGGGAAATTTCGGCGTTGACGCGGGCGAGCATGGCGGCGGTGTCTTCGAGGATTTTGGCGGGTTCGACGCGGCGGGAGAGGGCGGCAAAAATGTCGGCGGTCAGGATTTTCGCGAATCCGGGGGTGGCGGCGAGGACGCGGGCGCGCGTCAGGGCCATGCGTTCCCAGGTCCAAGAATCGACGTCGTGGTAGCGCCGGAAGGCGGCGCGGGAGACGGCGAAGGGGCCCTGGTTGCCGGAGGGGCGCAGGCGCATGTCCACCTGGTAGATCGGGCCTTCCGGCCCTTGCGCGGTCAGCGCGCCGGTGAAGGCGTGCGAGAGCCGGACGAAGTAGGTGGTGGGGGCGATCCCCGCTTCACTTTGGGCGGGGGCAAAGTCGTAGATCAGCATCAGGTCGAGATCCGAGCCGGCGAGCATTTCCTGGCTGCCGGTTTTGCCGAGTGCCACGACGCCAAACTTTTTCCCGCGCATTTCGCCGTAGCGTTCCTCATGGCGCGCGATGATTCTGGGCAGCAGGGCGGCGAGGGCGGCCTGGGCGAGGTTGGCGCGGAGTTTGCCGGCTTCGTCGGCGTCGATGCGGCCTTCCAGGGTGGCGACGGAGAGGTGAAATTCCTCGCGGCGGACGAAGCGGCGGGTGATCGCGATGACCTCTTCGAGGTCGTGCGCCTCTTTTAGCAGTTTGGCCAAAACCGGTTTGGGTGCCGCGAAGCGGGCGGTGGGGACAAGAAGGGTTTCCAGCGCCTGGGCGTCCTGCGCCAGGTGCTCGCCCAGCGCCGGGGCGGCGCCGAGGACGGCGGCGAGGCGGTCCAGCAGGCTGGGGTTGCGCTGGAACAGTGAGAAAAGCTGCACCAGGGCGCGCTGGCGGGTGATCAGGGTGTCGAAATTGGCGAAGGCGCGGTCGGGGTCCTGCTGGCGGCCGATCGATTGCAGGATTTTTGGCAGCACCGAGTCGAGCAGGCCGCGCGCGCGCTCGGCACGCAGGGCGGGCAGCGCGCCGGATTGCCAGGCGCGCAGGCGTTCGGCCAGGTGCTGGACGTTCTTGAAGCCGAGTTTTTCCATGGTTTCGGCAAACATTTCCGGCGGTTTGCCGTCCAGGCCGGGGTCGTAGGGTTTGGCGCCGGGATTTTCTTCGCCGGCGTCGAAGAAGGACAAGAAATGCTCGTGTACGCGCGCCAGCATTTTGGGGAAGGTTTTCTGGAAATTTGGCTCGCCGAGAAAGACGCAGAATTTTTTGAGCGCCGCTTCCGTCGCGGGCAGTTCGTGGGTCTGGCGGTCATCGACCATTTGCAGGCGGTGCTCGACCTTTCGCAGGGTCTGGTAGGCAGACGATAAATCTCGTGCCGTGGCGTCCGGCAGATGGCCGGCGCGAGCGAGGGCGTGGAGGGCTTTGAGGGTCTGGGGGATGCGGAGAAGAAAATTTTGGCCGCCCCAGACGAGGCTGAGGGTTTGCGCCAAAAATTCGATTTCCCGGATGCCGCCGCGGCCCAGCTTGACGTCGAAGCCGAGCAGGCCGGCGTTTTTCTGCGCCGCGTCGATCTGGCGCTTCATGCCGTGGATGTCGGCCACCGCGGCGAAATCCAGGTGCTTGCGCCAGATGAAGGGGCGGATGGCGGCGAGAAACTGGTCGCCGGCCGACAAATCGCCGGCGATGGGGCGGGCTTTTGAGAAGGCCGCGCGCTCCCAGGTGCGGCCGTGGCTCTCGTAATAGGTCAGCGCGGTGGTCAGCGAGACCACCGGCGGGGTGGCGGCGGGGTCTGGGCGCAGGCGCAGATCGACGCGGAAAACGTAGCCGTGTTCGTCGCGCGCCGAGAGCAAACCGACGAGATCGCGCGCCAGGCGGGCCATGAGAGGTTGCGCTGAGGCCGGATAAACGGGATTCTCGGAATCGTAGAGTAGCACGAGGTCGATATCCGAGGAATAATTCAGCTCGCCGGCGCCGAGTTTGCCCAGCGCCAGGGCGACGAAGCCACAGTTTTGTTCGGGATCGTCCGGATGCGGCAGTTTGATGGTTTTGGCGTCGTGCAGGGACGTCAGCAGGTGCCGGATGGCGACTCGGAGCGCGGTCTGCGCCAGTTCCGAGAGTGCCGCGGTGATTTCGGCGAGCGGCCAGATGCCGCCGATATCGGCGTAGGCGATGGTGAGGGCGGCGCGGGCTTTGGCCTTGCGGAGTTTTTGCGCGAGGTCGCGGCGTGGTGTCGTGGGCTTGATGGCGTGCAATCCCGCAATGATTTTGCGGAAGGTGGGGCTGGGACCATGTTCCACCGCGTCGCGCAGTGTGGCGGGTTCCTTGATGGCGAGGTCTGCCAGATAGGGGGCATTGCCGCCGAAGGCGTCGAGAATCGCGCGGCCGGCGGTGGATTTGGCGAAACGCGCCTCGGCTTTGCCGATTACGGAAAAACACTCCTGCAGGCGGGCGGCGGCTTCGGGATCGGCCGGGCGCGGCCAGTGGGCGGGCTTCTTCATGTGGCGGGCAACACAGGATGAAGCGCGCCGCGGGTCAAGTTGGGCGGACGCTGGGCTGGGTGGTGCACCATACCGGGATGATTTTCATCACCGTGTTTTTCGTGTTCGCGCTGGTGGTGGGGAATTTCGCGTTCCGGCTTTCGCAGGGGCCGGTGCAGGTGCCTTGGCTGGCCTCGCGGCTGGCGAATGTGGTTTCGGGGAGAAGTATCGACATCCATATTTCTGACGCGGCCTTGGCGTGGGGCGGGTATCGCGGCGGCGGGGCGGTGCCGGTGTTTCTCCGGCTGCGGGGAATTACGGCGCGCAACGCGGCCGGGCAGGTTTTGGTGACGATTCGGTCCGGCAAGCTGGTGTTTTTGCCGGGTGCGCTGGTGGGGGGGCAGGCGCCGATTCTGGTGACCAGCACGGATGCGGTGTTTCAGGGATCAGACGTGACGGTGGCGATGCAGGCGGCGATCCAGTTGAACGGATTCTTGAAATTTTCACGGGCGGTGATCGCCGTGAGACTCGGGGCGGGGTCGCTGGGCGCGGCGGGAGTGGCGGAGCCGATTGTTTCGGGCGCGTTTGATCTGGCGGTGGCGCCGGGCCAGGTGGCGTTGAGCGATGGCGAATTGCGGCTGGCGAAGCGGGGGACCAGCGCGCCGGTGGTGGGGTTTTCGGGGACGGCGTGGCTGGACCAGCAATGGCATGGGCGGCTGGCGCTGACGGCGGATTCGCTCGCGGCGGATGACCTGGCGGCGTATTGGCCGGCGCCGGTGCTGACGCAGACCCGGGACTGGGTGACGCAAAATATCAGCGCCGGGACGGCATCGGACGCAACATTCGTCATCGGGCTGACGGCGCCGAAGAATTTGGCGAGTGTGAAGCTGGCGGCGGCGTCAGGCCGGTTCAGCGCCGCCGGGGTGAGCGTGGGGTGGATACCGCATGCGCGGCTGATCACCGGGGTCGGCGGGGTTTTTGAGCTGGTTGATGACGACGATATTCTGCTGACCGCGGCGGGGGGGGCTTTGGGCGGGGTGGCGATCGGCGCGGGGCAGATGAAGATTTCCGGGCTGATGAGCCGGACGCAGGTGGGAACATTCAGTTTTCCGGTGCAGGGGCGGCTGCAGGATGTTTTGGCGGTGCTGAATGAGGCGCCGCTGAATTTGTTGCGGACGGCGCCGGCGGGGCTTTTGCAGGCAACCGGCCAGGTAACCGGCAATGTCGCAGCTTCGTTGCCACTGCGGGGCGATGTGCGGGTGGACCAGGTGGATTTGACGGCGGCGGCGGCGGTGGAAAATTTTGCCGTGCCGCTGCCGGTCGGCGGATTCGGGCTGAGCGAGGGGACGCTGACGATGCAGACCACGCTGCAGGCGCTGCATTTGCAGGGCACCGCGCGGCTGGCGGGAGAGGACGCGGCGTTTGCGGGGTCGGCGGCGTTTGGCGAGGCGGCGCCGGTGATCGATTTGACCATGACCAGCGTGGCGGGGCCGAAAATTCTGGGTTTTGCGGGTTTGGCGGCTAGGCCGGGGCAGGCGGGGCTGACGGGCAAAATGCCGTTTGCGCTGCATGTGACGCAAGGCTCGGACGGACGGGGGCGGCTGGATTTGCGGGCGGATTTTTCGGCGGCGGCGGTGGCGGTGCCGGCGCTTTCATGGCGCAAGGTGGCGGGCCCGGCTGGAACGCTTGCGGTGCAGGCGGAATTAAATGGCGAGCAGATGGCGCGGGTGACGGCATTTGATGCGACGGCACCGGGGTTTTCGGTGCACGCCGTGGCGGATGCCCGCGTCGCGGGAAGGCTTGATTTTTCGGATTTTTCGGTCGGACGGACCCAGGCCGTGGGATTTTTGACGGCGCCCGCGGCTGGCCAGGCATGGGCGGCGGATTTTTCGGGGCCATCGCTGGATATTTCCGGCATCGTGAACCCGCCCCCGTCGGCGCAAGCGGCGGCGCCGGCGCGGCCGGCGGCGCCGCCGAGCGGGCCGCTTTGGACGGCGAATTTGCGGTTTGCCAACCTGATTCTGGCGAACAAGGCGGCGCCGGGGCTGAAAAACTTGGTGTTTGCGGGGCGCGGGCAGGGCGGCACGTTGTTGCAGGCGAGCGCCGTCGCGTGGGGCGGGGCGCCGGTGCGCTTGCTGGTGACGCCGGAGACCGGGGCGCAGGATCCGCAGGCAGTGGATGTGAGCACCGATGATGGCGGGTTTTTGCTGCGGGCGCTGGGGCGGTTTGATAACGTGGACGGCGGCACGCTGCTGCTGGCGGCGACCGCGCGCGATGACGGGACGGATGGGGTGGTGCGGCTGACGACATTCCGGCTGATGCACGCGCCGGGGTTTGCGAAGGTGTTGCAGGCGATCTCAATCTATGGGGCGGGGGCGGCGGCCTCTGGCCCTGGGGTGGCGTTTGACCAGTTGGTGGCGCCGTTCGGGCTGGTGGGGCAGACGCTGACGCTGAAGGGCGCGCGGGCGTTTTCGAGTTCGCTGGGGTTTACCGCTTCCGGCACGGTGAATGTGGAGACGGGGCAGGCGAAGTTGAGCACGACGATCATTCCGGCCTATGCGATCAATGCGCTGCCGGGTAAAATTCCGGTCGTGGGCAAGTTGTTCTCGCCGGAGCAGGGGGGCGGGCTGTTCGCGGTGCGGGCGCGGATTTCCGGGAAGCTGGATGACCCAAAAGTCTCGGTGAACCCGCTTTCGGCGTTGACTCCGGGGGCGCTGCGGGATGTGTTTGGCGGCGGAGGTGGGACATGAAACATGCGGGGGCGGCGGCGCTGGCCGGGTTGGAGGGGCTGCTGGCGGCGCTGCGGGCGCGGCCGGGACTGGTGGAGAAGAAGCCGGGAATTTTCTACCGGAAGGGGCAGGCGTTCGCGCATTTTCATGAGGATGCGGCGGGGATGTTTGGGGATTTGCGGATGGGGGCGGAGTGGGAGAGGTTTGAGGTGAACGGCGCGGTGGGGGAGGCGGCGTTTTTGGCGGCGGTGGATGGGGTTTTGGGAGGGCGGTTGCAACGTTGACGCCCATGAAAAGAAGGATGGATGGCTTCGCTTCGCTCGCCATGACGCGGAGAGACGCCGGCTTTTGAGTGGCCAACCGCGGACGTCTAAAAGCCGGGGTTAATAAGAGTTTTTTTGCTTCTTTTTTTGCAAAAAAAGAAGTTCTTGCTTTCTTTTTTATTTCTGTTGAATCCTTGCCTCATAAAATACGGGAAACGAAAATGACCAAGACATATTCCTACGCCCATGGGGCGAGTTTGACGCCGTTGTTGTCGGAGACGGTGGGGGCGCGGCTGGATGCGCAGGCGGCAGCGACGCCGGAGGCGGAGGCGCTGGTGGTGGTGCGGCAGAATGTGCGGTGGAGCTATGACCGGTTGCGGCGGGAGACGGATGCGTTCGCGGCGGGGCTGGTGGCGTTGGGGCTGAAGCCGGGGGACAGAATTGGGATTTGGAGCCCGAATAATGCTGAGTGGGTGGTGACGCAGTTTGCCACGGCGAAGGCGGGGTTGATTCTGGTGAACATCAATCCGGCGTACCGGGCGCATGAGTTGGAGTACGCGCTGAACAAGGTGGGGTGCGTGGCGCTGATTCTGTCGCCGGCGTTCAAGACGAGTGATTATATTGGCATTCTTTCTGGGCTGGCGCCGGAAATTTCCGGATGCGCGCCGGGGGATTTGCAGGCGGCGCGGCTGCCTTCGTTGCGGATTGTGATCCGGATGGGGCAGGAAGAGACGGCGGGGATGTATAATTTTGGCGAGATACCGGGGCTGGCGGGACCGGGTGATTGGGCGCGGCTGGAGGAGGTGAAGGCGTCGTTGCAGTTTGATGATCCGATCAACATTCAGTTTACCAGCGGAACGACGGGACAGCCGAAAGGGGCGACGCTGACGCATCATAATATTCTCAACAACGGTTTCTTTATCGGCGAATGCATGCGGCTGACTCCAGCGGATAGTTTGTGCATTCCCGTACCGCTGTATCATTGCTTCGGGATGGTGCTGGGGGTGCTGGCCTGCGTGACGCATGGATCGGCGATGGTGTTTCCGGGCGAGGGTTTCGATCCGCTAGCGACGTTGCAGACAGTGGCGGAGGAGCACTGCACCGGGCTGCATGGGGTGCCTACGATGTTCATCGCTGAAATGGATCATCCGGAGTTCGCGACTTTCGATCTTTCCAGCTTACGCACGGGAATCATGGCAGGGTCGCCATGCCCGATCGAGGTGATGCGCCGCGCGATCGCGACGATGAATTTGAACGAGATCACAATCGCCTACGGGATGACGGAGACGAGCCCCGTGTCTTTCCAGACGACGGTGGACGATCCGGTGGAGCGCCGGGTTTCGACGGTGGGACGGATTCATCCGCATCTGGAGGTGAAGATCGTGGATGCGGAGGGGCGGGTCGTGCCGCGCGGCGTGGCGGGTGAGCTGTGTACGCGGGGCTATTCGGTGATGCTGGGATACTGGGGCGAGAAGGAGCGGACGGCGGAGGCGATTGATTCGGCGCGGTGGATGCATACGGGTGATCTCGCGACGATCGATGCGGAGGGCTATTGCAACATTGTCGGTCGGATCAAGGATCTGGTGATTCGCGGCGGGGAGAATGTATATCCGCGGGAGATCGAGGAATTTCTGTACACACATCCCAAGATCGCGGATGTGCAGGTATTCGGGGTGCCGGATGAGCGATATGGAGAGGAGATTTGCGCGTGGGTTCGGCTGCGTGCGGGGGAGAGTTTGACCGAGGAGGAGGTGCGGGGGTTCTGCCACGGGCAGATCGCGCACTACAAGATTCCGCGGTACGTGCGGTTTGTTGATGAGTTTCCGATGACCGTCACTGGGAAGATGCAGAAGTTTATCATGCGGGCTAAGATGGCCGAGGAGTTGGGGGTTCGGGCGGCTGTGACGGCCTAGGCTGCCTCGATCTTTCATCGTCCGGCCGGCATTCGGGCCGCGTCAAGGCCAAGCCGCGCAAGCGCGCGGGCGCCAAGCGGCGCGCCTTGACCCGCCCCGAACGCCGGCAGTGATGCGTTGATCGAGTCAGTGCTCGCTGTGCATCCCTGCGCTTTCTGCGATCAATGCACTCGCTCCGGTCCGGCGGCCTGAGTCAAGGCGCGCCGCTTGGCGCTCGCGCCCTTGCGCGACTTGGCCTTGACGCAGGCCGCCGGACCGGACGCACGATGAGCGATCGCAGACGGCACAGCTTCAGGCGGTACGCTGCTCGCGCCAGAGACCAAGCTTCTGTTGGACGGGGCGATCGGAGAAACTAAACAGTACGGCTTCGGGCCCGGCGTGATGCGTGTGAGACGCCCAGCTGGGCACAACGAACACATCGTGGGCGCGCCACGGCAGTACAACATCGCCGATGCGGGTCTCGCCCGCACCCTCCACCACCACGAACACCGTCGCGTCGCTGCTGCGGTAGGGGTTGGTTGCGAAACCCGCAGGCAGAAGCTGAAGGAACGTGCCGATCGTCGGCATGGCGAAGTCGCCGTTGGCGGGGTTGACGTAGCGCAGCTTCCAGCCCTGCGCCGGATCGGGACCCTCCGCGCGGCGCAACGCTTCCAGGGTCTCGCGAGAGCGCACGTAGGGATAGTTGAAGATCGGCGACGCGCGACCTTGCGATTCCCAGTCCACGGGGAAAAGCGCATTACCAAAGCGCTTCAACGCGTCCCCTTCCGGACGGGAGACGAGCTGCTGTTCGGCATTGGCGGGCTCGGCGAAACTGGCGTCCAGCATGGTGATCAGCGGAATGTCCAGCCCATCAAGCCAGACCATCGGTGCGTCGCTGTCGTTGCCGTGATCGTGCCAGGTCCAGCTGGGCGTGATGACGAAATCGCCGGGGGACATCACAGTGCGCTCGCCGTTGACGGCCGTGAAAGCCCCGTGCCCCTCAATCACGAACCGCAGGGCGGACTGGGTGTGGCGGTGCGCGGGCGCGACCTCGCCAGGGAGAATCAACTGCAGACCCGCATAGAGCGAGCGGGTAATCTGGGACTGCCCGCGCATGCCAGGGTTTTCGAGGATCAACACGCGGCGCTCGGCCTCGCGCGCAGTGATCAGCTTCCCCGCCTCCATGATGAAGGGGCGGAGCTCATCGTAATGCCAGACCGTGGGCTGCACCGGGCTGACCGGCTCGCGTGTCACCAGCCCGTGCAGCACTTCCCAGAGCGGAGCCATGTTGTGAGCGCCAATGCGGTCATAGAATTCCTGGCGGTCGGTCTTTATTTCGTTCATTGGGTGTCTCCCTATGCCTGCACGCCGGTGCCGCCGTATGCCTGCACGCCGGTGCCGCCGTAGAGCCAGGCCATCCCGGCCCAGGCCTGGCGGGCGCTGCGTCCGGCGAGCAGAAGACTCCGCAGTTCCGCGGTGACGCCGCGCGCGTGGTACACGTCGCCGTAAAACCGCGCTGTCAGCTGCACGCGGCCGGTGCGGAGGTAGCGCGCCCGGTTGTAGGCGCGGAAGGCAGCGGGCAGATCGTGCGGATGCTCAACCACCTGCTGGGCGAGGCAAACAGCGTCTTCAGTCGCCATCGCAGCACCCTGGGCGAGGTATTGCAGCATCGGATGCGCGGCGTCACCGAGCAGGGCCACGCGGCCGTCGCACCAGTCGGCGACGGGTTCGCGATCGCAGAGGACCCACATGCGCCAGGTTTCGATTTTTTCCAACAGCCGGATCACTTCGGGCCGCTGGCCCTGGAAGTGGCGCCACAGAAGCGAGGTGTCGGCGGCTTCGTCCCAGCCCTCGCTGTAGTGATCGGAATGGAAGACGGCGACGAGATTGAACAGCTCGCCGCGGCGGAGGGGGTAATGGACGAGGTGGGAGCGCGGGCCTGCCCAGAGCACGACGTCCGGGCTCCAGAGATCTTCGGGAACGTCTTCGCGTTTGAGGACGGCGCGGTAAGCGATGTGACCGGAGACACGGGGTTTGCCGTCACCCAGAATTTTACCGCGGACGGAGGACCAGAGACCGTCGGCGCCGATCAGGGCGCGGCCGGTGCGGGTTTCGCCACCGATCAGGCGGACGGCGACCGACTCGGCATTCTGGTTGAAGTCTTCGAGACGCGCGCCGGTGCGCAGATCGACAAGCGGGTGGGATTGGCAGGCTTCGAGCATGGCGGTGTGAAGGTCGCCGCGGTGAGTGACGGCGTACGGGTTGCCGAAATGCGATTCGAATTCCGCGCCGAGCGGAACATCAGTGACATGTGCGCCGGTGAGCGCGTCGCGCATCACAAGGGCGCCGGGACGCCAGACATCCGCCAGCGTGCGCGCGCGCAGGCCGAGCGCGTTGAGGGCGGTAAAGAAGTTGGGGCCCATCTGGATGCCGGCGCCGGTTTCGCGGAACGCGTCGGCCTGTTCCAGCACCTCCGTGCGAAAGCCGGCGCGCGCCAAAGCGAGGGCGGCGGCGAGGCCGCCAATACCACCGCCGGCGATAAGGATGGGCCGCGGATCAGCCATGCAGCATATCCTCCGCCGCCGCAGCGCGCATGGGCGCGCGGCTCGATTCGTTGTTGCCGCCGACCATCTTGGCGAGGAGGCGGACGAGCTGCGCCTGCTCCGGCCCGGACAGCGGGGCGAGAATGCGCGCCTGGGTGCGGGCGACGGCAGGCTCGATCTCGCGCAGGAGCGTGCGGCCGGCGGCGGTGATGGCGAGGAGCTTCACGCGTCGGTCCGCCTCGGCGCCGGCGCGGGTAATCAGGCCCTTCTTCTCCAGGCGATCGAGCACGCCGCCGAGCGTGGAACGGTCGAAGGCAATCAGGGTGGAGAGGCGGCTGGCGTCGAGGCCGGCGTGCTGGGCGATGGCGACGAGGGCGGCGTATTGTACTGGGGTAATATCGCACTCAGCGGCCTCATCGAGGAACAGGGCAACGGCAACCTGCTGGGCGCGGCGAATCAAATGGCCAGGTTTGGTTTGCAGATCGGCGACAGTGACCATTATTTCGCCACCAGCGGACAGCCGCCCTGGTCCATCGGGCGGAAAGCGTCTTCCGGCGGGATGGTGGCAACGGTGTTGTAGTAGTCCCAGCGCCCCTTCGATTGGGCGGGAGTTTTAACCTGGAAGAGATACATCGCGTGCACGGCGCGACCGTCGCGGCGGATGACGGTGCGGCCGAAGAGAGGATCATCGATCGGGGCGGCCTCCATGCGGGCGACGATGCGCGCGCCGTCGATGGATTTCTCCGCCGCCGCCGCGCGGAGATAGGCGAGAACAGAGGAATAAACGCCGGCATGATTCATCGTCGGCATGCGACCGGCGTCGCGCTCGGCGAACCGGCGGCTCCAGGCCCGAGTGCTGTCGTTGAGGTCCCAGTAGAAGGCCTCGGTCAGTAAAAGTCCCTGCGCGGTTGGCAGGCCGAGCGCGTCGATATCGGTGAGGAAGATCAGCATGCCGGCGAGCTTCTGGCCGCCCTTCGCGATGCCAAATTCGGCGGCCTGCTTGATGGTGTTGGACGCATCCGTGCCGGCATTGGCGATGCCGATGACCTTGGCCTGGGAGGCCTGCGCGGCGAGCAGATACGCAGACAGGTCGGAGGTATCCAGCGGGTGCGCGGCCTCACCCAGAACCTTGCCGCCGGCGGCGGTGACGAGGGCGCTCGCGTCGCGCACCAGGGCGTGGCCGAAGGCGTAGTCCGCGGTGATGAAGAACCAGGTATCGCCGCCGTCGCGGACAAGGGCGCGGGCGGTGCCGTTGGCGAGTGCCCAGGTGTCGAACACCCACTGCACGGTGGTGGGCGCGCAAGCCTTGCCCGTGAGATCCGATGTCGCGGAGGAGGACGCGAGGAAAACGCGGTTCTTCTCGCGCATCACCTGGTTGACGGCGAGTGCCACGGCGGAATTCGGCACGTCCACCACCGCGGCGACGCCGTCGACATCCACCCATTTACGGGCGATGGCCGCGCCCACATCGGCCTTGTTCTGGTGGTCCGCGGACAGGATCTCAACCGGCGGAGCCTCCGGCCCAGCCTCCTTCGCGAAGTCTTCGGCGGCCATCTGCGCGGCGATGATCGATGCCTTGCCGGAGAGATCGGCAAAGGGGCCGGACATGTCGTTGAGCACGCCGATGCGGA
>PLFB01000171.1 GCA_003137135.1 Acetobacteraceae bacterium | reverse complement strand
GCAGTTAATAAAAATTTTTTGCTCTCCTGGGCGGGATGCCTTTTTTCAAAAAAAGAAGTTCTTACTTTACGACTCACGCCCGGCTCCTGCGACGGAAGAAGCCCAACAGGCCTAGCGGGAAGTACATAACGGAAAGGATGAAGATAAGCCCCAAAACCGTCATCCAGTTTTGCGTGATGTTAGACACGTAGTTTTGGACGACAACAAATATCACGGCGCCGGCCAGCGGCCCCCAAAAATTTCTCATGCCGCCCAACACGACGATGATCAAGAAATTGCCGGAAAGCGTGTAGCGCAGGTCGTCCGGCGAAGCGAAATTGTCCAACAGCGCGTTAAGGCCCCCGGCCAGCGCACAGATCAGGCCGCTGATCGCAAAGGACAGCGCGATATAGCGCTCGACCCGGATGCCCAAAAATACCAGGCGTTTTTGGTTTTCGCGGATCGCCACAAAAGTATGGCCGAGCGGCGAATTGAGAATGATCCAGAGCGCCAGCGTGCCCAGCGCGAAAAAGAACAGGACAAAATAGTAAAACCGCGTGGCGCCCAGATTATAGCCGAACACGGGCTGGCGCGAAAAACCGGTCAGCCCATCCTCGCCGCCGGTAAAAGAGTTCCAGCGCACCGCGATAAAATAGAACATCTGGCCGATGGCGATGGTGATCATGGAAAAATAAATGCCGCGCCGGCGCACCGCAAGCGGCCCGAGCAGCAACGCCGCCGCCCCGCCCACCAGCGTGCCGACCAGCAAGGCCAGCAGCGTGTTGTTGGTATAATTGTCCAGCATCAGCCCGGTGCCGTAGGCGCCCAGGCCAAAATACGCGGCATGCCCAAACGACAAACCACCCGTGAAACCTAGCAACAAATTCAAACCCATCGCGGCCAGAGCGTAAATCAGCACGCGCGAGGCAAGGTCCGGATAGCCGCCGACATAAGGCAGCCAAAACGGCGCCAACAGAAGCAAAACACCGAGCGCCGCGACGGCGATCTTGTTGTTCATTTCGGCACGCCCCGGCGCGCGCCAAAAACCCGCGAAATGGATATAACAACAAAAGCCAGCAACGCGATGAGCAACAGGCGCACGAGCAAAATAATCGAGTGAACCACCATCACCGCAACGAAGCACGCGATGACGAAGATCGCGCCAATGCCGGCGATGGTCAGCGTCGCGCGGGTCACTCCAGCAGCCCTTCCTGGCCCAGCAGCCCGCGCGGGCGCACCACCAGCATGATGCCCATGATGACGTAAATCACCACCTCACTGGCCGCGGGGTAGAACGCCGTGGTGATGCCGCTCGCCACGCCGATGATCAGCCCGCCCAGCAGGCTGCCCAAAAGACTGCCGACGCCGCCCACGACAATCGCGACGAACGCCGGCATGATGAGCGAATCCCCCATCGTCGGCGTCAGCCCAATCTGCCCCGCCGCCAAAATACCCGCCAGCCCGGCGAACATGATCCCCAGCACGAAATTGGCCGAGCGCAGCAGATAAATATTCACGCCCATCGCGGCAATCGTTTCCAAATCCGCATTGCCGGCGCGTATGCGCACGCCCAGCCGCGTATAGCGCAATACCGCGAACAGCGTGCCGGTGGAAACAATGGCCAGCACCACCACGAACAGCCGGTAGCCGGTCACGAAAAAATAAGTGTTGGAAAGCGGCTGGTTGAGAATATCCGGAATCGAGAGCGGCAGCCCTTGCGCGCCCCAGATCGTGCGCAGCATGTCCTGAAAGATCAGCGCCAGGCCGAACGTTGCTAACAAGGAATAAAGCGGGTCGCGGCCGTACATCCGCTTGACGATCAATTGCTCCACCGCATAGCCGACCGCGCCCGCCAGAATCGGCGCGATGATCAGCGCCCCCCAGAAGCCTGTATAGGGAAACAAGGTGTACGCAAAATACGCCGCCAGCGCCATAAAACCGCCATGCGCGAAATTGATGACGCCGTTGAGGCCGAGAATGAGCGACAGGCCGATGGCCATCAGCGCGTAGAACGAGCCCTGGATGAGGCCGTTGAAGGCGTTGAAGAAGACGTTCAGGAGCAGGTCGGCCTCCGGTGAGTGGGGTTACGTAAGAAGTTACTTTTTTTGAAAAAAAAAGTAACCAAAAAAACTTCTGCGTGGGGGTGGGGCAGCTCCGGTGTCTCTTTAGCGCCACCGGCGGGGGCGCTAAAGAGACACCGGAATTGCCCCGCCCCCACGCAAAAGTTTTTTGCGCGCTTTTTTTCAAAAAAGCGCTACTCTCTTCAAGACGGATACGTAATCGTGCACCCCGTCTGGCTCGCCGGCAGCGCAATCTTGTCGGCCGGCACCACGCCAAAAATGTTCATCAGATTCGGATAGGTGCCGGTCTGGTTCACCTCACCGGGGAACATCCCCAGCATCAGCTGGTGGTCTTCGGCGCGGAAGTAAGGCGCGCCGGGCTGCAGGGCCACTTCCGGCGGCAGCACCAAACCCTCCAGCGCCTTGGCGACGGCCGGCGAATCCGTGCTGCCGGCTTTCGCGCAGGCCAGCGCGATAGCGTGCACCGAGACATAGCCGAACCAAGACCGCTGCGACGGATATTTGCCGCCATTGGCCGCGCTGTAGGCGGCGACGAAATCCGCCACATGCGGCACGCCGGGCTGGTTCCAGTACCATTCAAACGTCCAAATCCCGTAGCGCGCCTCCTCCGGCAACGCGGCGATCTGCTCCAGCTCAAACAGCGCGCCGCCGACGGCGATGGATTTGTTGATGCCGAACTGCGTGATCTGCTTCATCGCGTTGATCTGGTCTTCGCCCGCCAGCAGCAGGCACAGCACGTCCGGCGAGGCGGCCTTCACCTGGATGAGGTAGGACGAAAAATCCGCCGTGCCGACCGGCACCAGCGCCTGGCCGACGATGCTGCCGCCGAGTGCCGTAACCTGCTTGGTGTAGTCGGTCTGTTCGGAGTGGCCGAAGGCGTAGTCGGTCGTCAGAAAATACCATTTCTTGCCGTATTTATCGACCAGCGTTTTGGAATCACCGGAGGTCAGGATCCAGGTGGTGGAGCAGACCCGGAACGTCGCCCAGTTGCAGGCCGCACCCGTCAGCTTGTCCACATGGCCGCCGGTGCAGACAAACAGCTTGCCGTGGCTGGCGGCGAACTGCGAGAGCGAGAGCGAGACCGCCGACGACGTGGTGCCGGTGAAAAAATCGACGTTTTCCTGGTTCAGCAGGCGCGAGGCCTTGTCCAGGCCGGTGGATGGGGATCCGGCGTCGTCCTCGACATGCAGTTCCACCGGCCGGCCCAGAATGCCGCCGGCCTTGTTCAGCTCGGCCACCGCCAGCGTCGCGCCGGCGATCTGGCTGTCCCCCAGCACGGCAAAGTTGCCGGTGGTGGAGTCGACATGGCCGATTTTAACGGGCGTGGTGTCGGCAAAGGCGGCGGTTGGCAGCAGGCCCGCGGTAGTTAGCGCGGCGCTGGATTTCAGCAGGCCGCGGCGAGCGATTTTTTGGGATGGCATGTTTCACTCCTGGTCATTTTTTAACGATGTTTTTGGCGTTCCGGTTCAATCGCCTGGAGGTGGTTTTGTCAATGGTTTGACTAAAAAATGGGAAGAAATAAGCTATTTTTGAAAAAACCGCCCTCCCCCCGGCCTTTTGAGTGGCCAAGCGCTGGCGCCGGCTCCGCGGCATCCAGGCTTGCCAAAACGCCGAGGGTGACGCAAAAGCCGGAGGGCGAGTGCTACGTGCAACGTGGCGCCGTGCCTTGGCTATTTCTTGTGTATTTTTCGCGCCCGTGGAGGCTACGATGGCTGACTTCGACTTAGGCAAGATCCGCAATATCGGGATCACCGCGCATATCGA
>PLFB01000216.1 GCA_003137135.1 Acetobacteraceae bacterium | reverse complement strand
CCGCAAGGCGGGCTGACCGCCGATATCTAGCCGTCGGCGCCTGGCGTGCACGGGCCGATGTAGCGGACGTCGGAGTGGGTCTTGATCGTCTTCGGCGGCTGCCCCTGCATAGTGATCGTGGCCATGGTGTCGCTGGAGTAGGACCCGTTGAAGTCGCCCGTGACGGTGGCGTGGACGCTGCTGGACACCGGCCCGGTGGCGCAGGTCATGTCGAAGACGACCGCGCCCAGGAAGGTGCGCTTGATCGAGATCTGCGTACACCCCGAGTCCTGAGGCGGAGACTTGATTGGCTCGCCAGTTTCGCAGGTGCGCGACACCTCGGCCGGCCCGCCGTCGGTGACCGTTGAGCTCTCCCAAAGTCCGGCTTTGAGACGCGGCAGGTCCGCTACGGTGATCGGCGTGTCCGGGCCGCTCGCCTGGGCGGCCGGCTGAGCCGGGGCAGGGGCGCCTGCGGCGGTGTTTGGCGCTCCGCCGCCACTCTTGGAGCAGCCGGCGATCAGCACGAGGGCCGCGATCGCGGCCGGACCCAACAGCTTCATGGGAACCCCCAACACGNNCTCTGAGTCTCACCTTCGCCGCCCTGGCCGATCCGACCCGCCGGCGGGTGCTGGAGCGGCTGGCCGAGGGGCCGCGGGCGGTGGGGGAGATCGCCGCCGGCCTGCCGGTGAGTCGGCCGGCGGTGTCGCAGCATCTGAAGGTGCTGAAGGAGGCCGGGCTGGTGAACGACCATCCGGACGGCGCCCGGCGGATCTACGCCATCGACCCCAACGGGCTCGGGGCGCTGCGCGCCTGGCTGGATCAGTTCTGGGACACCGCCCTGACGTCGTTCGCCGCCGAGGTGGAACGGACTGGGGACGAAGACGAGGGGACAAAGGAATGAACCGCACCATCACGCCAGCGCCCGTGCGCAAGAGCTTTAGCGTCAACGCCACGCCCGAGCGCGCTTTCGACGTGTTCACCGCGAAGTTCGACAACTGGTGGCCGCGCACCCACTCCACCGGCGACTCGCCGCTGAAGCAGGTGGTGCTGGAGCCCCGGGTGAAAGGCCGCTGGTACGGCCGCCTCGAAGACGGAACCGAAGCCGACTGGGGCGACGTGCTGGCCTGGGATCCGCCGGGGCGGCTGGTGCTGGCCTGGCGGCTCGGCGCCGACTTTCGGTACGACCCGAACCTGCTGACCGAGATCGAGGTGATCTTCACCCAGGACGGCGCGCGCACCCGGGTCGATTTCGAACACCGGGGCCTGGAGCGCATGGGCGAGAAGGCGGCGGAAACCCGCATCGCCCTCGACAGCGACGGCGGCTGGACCGGCATCCTGAAACTGTATGCCGACGCGGTCGGCTGAACACACGATCAATCGGAAGGGAGAGACCCATGTTCACCGTTCACAGCATCATCGGCAGCCCGTTTGGTCGCGCCGTCCTGGCCACGCTGATCGAGAAGGACGCGCCCTATCGCATCCAGGCGCTGGGGCCAGGCGCCCACCGCGGCCCCGAGCACATCGCCCGCCATCCCTTCGGCCGCGTGCCGGCGATCGACCATGACGGGTTCCAGCTCTACGAGACCCAGGCGATCTTGCGCTATATCGACCGGATTTTGACGGAACCCGCGCTGACGCCGGATGGCGCCAAAAACGCGGCGCGCATGGACCAGGTGATGAACATCTGTGACTGCTATTTTTTCCGCGGCGTGGGCAACGTCATCGCATTTGAGCGCGTGGTCGGGCCGGCGCTGATGGGCAAGACCCCGGACGAAGCGGCGATCGCCGCAGCCATGCCGGCGGGCAAGCTGGTGTTCGCGGAATTGTCAAAGCTTCTGGGCGAGGCGCCCTATTTCGGCGGCCCAAAGGTTTCGCTGGCGGACGTGCTGGTGGCGCCGCACATGGATTTTTTCACCGGCATTCCGGAATGGAACGACCTGACCGGCGGGCACGAGAATTTGCAGCGCTGGATCGCGCGAATGAACGAACGGCCGAGCATGCAGGCGACAACCTGGCCGAAAGTCTCGGCGATGGCAGCCTAAAGCAGCGCTTTTTAAAAAAAGCGCGCAAAAATCTTGTACGAGCTGGGGGCGTTTGGACGCCCGCACCGTTTGCCGCCGGGGTTTCAGGGCAACCGGGAGCCGGCGTAGGGACACGGCCGTAACATGATTTTTTTGATATTGGGGCTGCTGCTGTTTTTGGGCGTCCATTCCTTCGCCATGCTCCGCGGCGCGCGGGCGGCGGCAATCCACATCGTGGGTGAAAAATACTATCGGCTCGGCTTTACGATAAAATCCGCCCTGGGCCTGGTGCTGATCGTGATCGGCTTCGACCGGTGGCGGGCGGCGGGCGCGGCGGTGATCTGGAACCCGCCGCTCTGGACGCACGACCTCACCGCGGCGGCCATGTGGCTGGCGTTCGTCTCACTCGCCTGCATGGGCAAGAGGCCCGGACGAATAAAAGGGTTTTTGAAACACCCCATGCTGGTGGCGATCAAATTATGGGCCTTCGGGCATTTGCTGGCGAACGGCGACGTCGCCGGCATGCTGCTGTTCGGAACGTTTCTGGCGTGGGCGGTCGTGGACAGAATCGCCGTAAAACGCCGCGGAGATTTGGGCGCGCCAGCCATGCCGCGGTTCACCCGGGCCGATGGCGTGGCACTGTTGGCCGGGAGCGCCGCGTTCGTGTTGATGTTCTGGGCACACCGGTATCTGATCGGCGTGCCGGTCGTTCTGAGTTAGGCCCCGCCGCCGCCGGCCGCTTTGACCCAGATCAAGGTCTTTTTGCACGGCCTGGCGCAACCTGCCGCCATGAGATGGAGGTTGCCATGATTGTCGGCGAACTGATGACCAAAAATGTGATGACCGTGCTGCCGGAAACCACGCTGGCGGACGCCGCCCGGATGATGCTGGCCCGGCACGTCAGCGGCATGCCGGTGCTGGACGGGCAGGGCCGCCTCGTCGGCATGATCACCGAAGGCGATCTGCTGCGCCGGGTCGAGTTGGAAACCGCGGATGAACAACCGAGCTGGCTGAAAACCTTTTTAATGCCCTCCGCCCTCGCGAAAGACTACGTGCACACGCATGGCCGGCGCGTGGACGAGGTGATGAGCCATAACCCCCTGACGGTCACGCCGGCCACGCCGCTACGGGACGCCGCGGCGCTGATGCGGCGCAAGCACTTCAAGCGCCTGCCCGTGGTGCAGGATGGCAAGCTGGTCGGGGTCGTCTCACGCTCAGATCTGCTCGGCGCGCTCTCCATGAAGCTGTTGGAAACCCACGGCAAACCGGACGACAAGGCGATCGGCGAGCATATCCTGGCGGAACTGAAAAAAGAGCGCTGGGCGCCAAAATCCGGCATCCGCGTCAAAGTCGAAGGCGCGGTGGTGGACCTGGAAGGCGTCATCTTCAGCGCCGACGAGCGCGACGCAGTGATGGTGATCGCGGAAAACGCGCCAGGCGTGAAGCTGGTAAGGGACCAGATGACGTATGTCGATCCAGGCTCGGGCATGGCGATCCCGGCGGGGTAGGACAAGGAAGACAAGTAGCGCTTTTTAAAAAAAAGCGCGCAAAAACTTTTGCTCCTGCGGGNNTCTTTTTTTCAAAAAAGAACAATTTTTCTTAAGCAACCGACCTCTCCCATAAGTAAAACTGACGCAGAAGAACAGCACTTTTAGCTTTACTTATCCCTCATCCACGAAGAGAGTGCGTTACGCACGAGCCATAAGGTGGTGCGAGAAGAGGGGTTGGAAATGACCGAGCCGCTAAGACTCGAATCGTATCTGGACAGTGTGGCCGTGCATAGCCCTGGGCTGGCCCCGGCGTGCCAGACAGTGTCAGCGCTCGCCGAGGCCGGCAAGAGTATTTCAAAAATTCTCGCGCGCGGCCGCCTGGCGGGGGCGCTGGCGGAGGTGGTGGGCGAATCGCTGGACGGCGACGGCCAAAAGGCGCTGGATGTCATGACCAACGATCTTTTGCGCGACGCGCTTTCGGTGTCCCCGGTCGCCGTGTTCGCTTCGGAAGAGGTAGGTGAGCCGGAGATCCTCGATATTCACGCCAAACTGGCGGTGGCGGTGGACCCGCTGGACGGGTCCTCCAATATCGAGACGCTGGCGCCGATGGGCACGATTTTCTCGATCCTGCACGCGGCGCCGGTGGTGGCGGAGAGTTTTTTGCAGACCGGAAGGCACCAGCTGGCGGCGGGATTTTTGATCTACGGGCCGCATACGGCGCTGGTGCTGACGATGGGGGACGGCGTGCGGATTTTCACGCTGGACCCGGATCAAGGTTTTTTTGTTTTGACTCGCGATAACATCACAATTCCCGAGAAGACGCGCGAGTATGCGATCAACGGCTCCAATCTGCGGCATTGGGAGCCGCAAATCCGCTTCTATGTCGGCGAACTGATGCTCGGAAAAACCGGTCCGCGCGGCGAGGATTTCAATACCAGGTGGCTGGCTTCGGTGGTCGCCGATGCCTACCGGATTCTCGTCCGCGGCGGGGTATATTTGTATCCCGGCGATAGCCGGCGGGATTACAAGCACGGCCGGCTGCGGCTGATCTACGAGGCCAACCCGGTGGCGATGATTATCGAGCAGGCGGGCGGCTCCGCCACGGACGGGCACACGCCGATCCTGGATCTGGCGCCGAATGCAATTCATCAGCGTGTACCTTTGGTTTTTGGCTCCGCCGACGAGGTCAAGCGCGTGACGGACGCGTATGAGTCGAAAGTGGTGACTGAATTGCCTCTGTTCCGCAGCCGCTCGCTGTTTCGCAAGGGCACGGAGAGCCTGGGTTGAGCGTACTGCATCCGATTATTTCGGTCACCGGGTCTTCCGGTGCCGGCACCACGAGCGTGCGCAATATATTCGAGCAGATTTTTAGACGCGAGAAGGTGACGGCGGCGTATCTGGAGGGCGATTCGTTCCATCGCTATGACCGGATCGATATGCGCACGAAGATGACGGAGGCCGCCGCGGCCGGCAACCCTCATTTCTCGCATTTCTCGCCGGAGACCAATCTTTTGCAGGAGCTGGAAGACGCGTTCGCGAGCTACGCGGAAACCGGCACCGCGAGCGCCCGCCACTATGTGCATGACGAGGCCGAAGCGGAGCTTTATGGCGGCGAGCCCGGCAAGTTTACTGACTGGGACCAGCTGCCGGCGCCGACGGATATTCTGCTCTACGAAGGCCTGCACGGCGCGGTGAAGCATGAAAACATCGATACCGGGCGCCACGCCGACGTGAAGATCGGCGTCGTGCCGGTGATCAATCTGGAGTGGATCCAAAAAATCCATCGCGACAAGGGGCATCGGCGTTATTCGACCGAGGATGTGATGGACACGATCTTGCGGCGGATGCCGGACTACGTGCATTATATCTGTCCGCAGTTCACCGAAACCGACATCAACTTCCAGCGCGTGCCGACGGTAGATACCTCCAACCCGTTCATCGCGCGGACGATTCCGACGGCCGATGAGTCGATCATTGTCATTCGATTCAAGGACCCGCATGGGATTGATTTTCCGTATCTGCTCTCGATGCTGCACGGCAGTTTCATGTCCCGCGCAAATTCCATCGCGGTGCCGGGGAACAAGTTTGACCTGGCGATGCAGCTGATTCTCACACCGGTCATCATGCAGCTGGTGGAACGGCGCCGGCGGGCGCTGCGTTGAACAGGGGTTTTTGATGGCAAGGATCACGCTGCGCCAGCTTCTGGACGATGCGGCCGAGCGCGGCTACGGCGTGCCGGCCTTTAATGTCAACAACATGGAACAAGTGCTCGGGATCATGGCGGCGGCGGGAGAGACGGATTCGCCGGTGATCCTTCAGGCTTCTCGCGGCGCGCGCTCGTATGCCGGCGACATGATGCTGGCCAAAATGATCGAGGCTGTGGAGCTGATGTATCCAAAAATTCCCATATGTCTGCACCAGGATCATGGCAATGACGAGGCCACCTGCCTTTCGGCGGTGCAGCACGGCTTTACCAGCGTGATGATGGATGGTTCGCTGAAGGCGGACGCAAAAACGCCCGCTTCGTATGAGTATAATGTCGATATTACCGCAAAAGTCACGCATCTGGCGCATCTGGTCGGCGTCTCCGTAGAGGGAGAGTTGGGCGTGCTGGGAAGCCTGGAGACCGGCATGGGCGACGCGGAAGACGGGCATGGCGCGGAGGGCAAACTCTCGCACGACCAGTTGCTGACGGACCCCAACCAGGCGGTGGATTTTGTGCGCGCCACGGGCGTGGATGCGCTGGCGGTGGCGATGGGAACATCGCACGGCGCCTATAAATTCTCGCGCAAGCCCGATGGCGCGATTTTGGCGCTGCATGTGGTGCGGGCGATCCACGAGAAAATGCCGGGGCTGCATTTGGTGATGCACGGCTCGTCCTCGGTGCCGCAGGAGTTGCAGGAGGCGTTCAACAAATACGGCGGCAAGATGCCGCAGACCTGGGGCGTGCCGCTGGAGGAGATTCTGGTGGGAATCAAACACGGCGTCAGGAAGGTGAACAGCGACACCGATTGCCGCCTGGCGATGGCGGTGGCGATTCGAAAAGTCGCCGCGGACAAGCCGGACGAATTCGACCCGCGGCAGTTCATGAAGCCGGCGATGGCGGGGCTGAAAGCGCTCTGCAAGGACAGGTTCGAGGCGTTCGGGACCGCGGGGCAGGCCTCGCGGATTGAGGTGGCGCCGCTGGCGGTGATGGCCAAGCGGTACGCGGCCGGGAGTTTGGAGCAGACATTTTCTCATGCGGCCGCGGCTTGAAAGGGAGTCTTTTACATGGACACGCCAGTGATAAATGTGCCGCCGGTTGATGGGAACAGCCGGTACCCGGCGGATGCACAGCGAATGCTACATCAGGTTGTGCGCGTTCGATTCGACGCTCAGCTGGGAGTCGCTGCGGATTTCGTTCATTGTGCAGCGGTCCCCGGCGGAGCCTGGGTTTATGCTGGCGCGCCATGAAAACGGTGGGCGGAATTTTGGGTATGAAACGCAGGCCTATGTGATGGAAAAACCCGAGGAGAAGCGGTATAGTTATGAAAGAAGCGCTTTTTGAAAAAAGCGCGCAAAAACTTTTGGTTCGCTTCGCGCCTGTGTGGGCCCGTAGCGGGGTTACACGGGCGCGAAGCGGACCAAAAGTTTTTTTGCTTCTTTTTTTTCAAAAAAAGAAGTTCTTGCTTAGGGAGTTAAAGATGTCGGTTGCCGTGGAGGAGAGCTCAGCAGACGCCATCGACCTGCGGGCGGAGTTTTCCGCCGCAGGTGTTGAGGCGTTTTTGCTGGCCCTCGACCGGGCCCGGCTACGGCAAGCGGGACGGCTGATCGCGCATGAAGGGCCGGTGGCGCCGGGGATGCCGATGGAAATCGAAGCGGCGGCTATCTTGGCGAGCCGGGTGTTTGCGAAAGACACGGCGTGAGCGAGCAAGGCGAATTTTTGGCTTTTGCCGGGGCTATTCTCGCACTGATGGCCGTGATGGTCGGAAGTTCCTGGGCGCTCGGACCGCGGCGCCGCATGGCGGACAAAAATCCGTTCGAATCCGGCGTGCTGCCGGCGCATGATACCAGCGGACGTTTCGCGGCGCAGTTTTATCTGGTGGCGATGTTTTTCGTGATTTTTGATTTGGAGATGGTCTTCGTGTTCGCCTGGGGTCTCGTGGTGCGGCCGGCGGGCTGGAACGGTTATATGGCCATGCTGGCGTTTTTGGCATTTTTGCTGCTGGCGCTTGGGTATTTGTGGCGTTCTGGCGGCTTGGAGTGGGGGCCGCGGCCGCGGCGCGCCGGGCGATGACCAACCAGAAATTCATGCTGGGCAGACTGGAGGATTTGGTCGCCTGGGGACGAAAAAATTCGTTGTGGCCGTTTAATTTTGGCCTGTCCTGCTGTTATGTCGAAATGGCAACGTCGTTCACATCCAAATATGATATCGCCCGCTACGGCGCGGAGGTTTTGCGCGCCACGCCGCGGCAGGCCGATGTGATGGTGATCGCCGGCACGGTGTTTTTGAAAATGGCGCCGGTGGTCAAGCTGCTTTACGAGCAGATGCTGGAGCCGCGCTGGGTGATTTCCATGGGCAGTTGCGCGAATTCCGGCGGGATGTACGACGTCTATAGCGTAGTGCAGGGCGTCGATTCGTTTCTGCCGGTGGATGTGTATGTACCCGGATGCCCGCCGCGGCCGGAGGCGCTGTTTGAAGGCCTCTTGCTCCTGCAACAGTCAATCGGGGCTACGCGACGGCCGCTGAGTTGGATGATCGGCGATGAGGGACCGGTCGTCTATGAAAAGCCGTCGCAAAGAGATGCAAAGATGGCGGCGAGAGCAGCGATGACGACGCTGCCGTCGCCGGATTCTCTGTGATGCCGGATGAAGGGTTTCGGGCCGCGTACGAGGCCGGCGCACAGCAGACGGTGGATGGGATCAAGACGGTTTGGGTAAGCCGCGAACGGCTGCTCGAACAAGTGCGGTTTTACAAAACCGCGCCCTCCGAAAACTATAGGTTGCTACTGGATATCTCCGCCGTCGATGAAAGCCGGCGGCGCAAAAAACCGCATGCGATGTGCCGTGATGTCACGCTGGTTTACCATCTTCTGCGCGTCGAGGATGGCGCTGAGCTGCGCGTAAAAATGCCGCTGCAAGATGCGGATCTGGCGGCGCCGAGCCTATGCGGACTTTGGCAGAATGCCAACTGGTACGAACGGGAAGTGTTCGACATGTTCGGTGTCCGGTTCGACGGTCACCCGGATTTGCGGCGGATTCTCATGCCCGAAAGTTTTGCCGGTCATCCGCTGCGCAAAGACCACTATTCCCGCGCCACCGAGTTGGGACCGTTCACAATGAGCGACGAGATGCTGGCGGCGGAGCTTGCCGCGATGCAGAATCTGCCCGCGGCGGGCGGGCTGGTGGATGGCAAAGACGATGACGCCGACACGATGGTTTTGAATCTCGGACCAAACCATCCCAGCCTGCACGGCGTCCTGCGGCTGGTCGTAAAACTGCGCGGTGAAGAGATTCTGGATGTGCTGCCGGAAATCGGCTTTCACCATCGGGGTGCCGAAAAAATCGCGGAGCGGCAGAGCTGGCACGCGTTCATTCCCTATACCGACCGGATTGATTATGTCGCCGGCGTTATGAATAATCTACCCTACGTGCTGGCGGTGGAGAAGCTGGCCGGGGTGGAAGTCCCGGCCAGGGCCAAAGTGATTCGCGTGATGCTGGCGGAGTTTTTTCGAATCATAAGCCACCTCGTGTTCTTCGGCACGATGGTGCAGGACGTGGGTCAGCTCTCGCCGGTATTCTACGTCTTCACGGACCGGGAGCGGGCGCTGGAGGTGATCGAGGCGATTTGCGGTTTTAGAATGCATCCGGCGTGGTTCCGCATCGGTGGTGTGGCGGCGGATTTGCCGGCTGGCTGGGACGAACTGGTGCGCGGGTTTTTGGCGTATCTGCCGAAGCGGCTGGATGAATATGAAAAGATGGTGATGCGCAACAGGATTTTTAAGGCGCGCACCGTGGGCGTGGGGGAATATGGCGCGCAGGAGGCGGTGGAATGGGGTATTACGGGGCCGGGGTTGCGGGCGACAGGGGTTAATTTTGATATGCGCAAGGCAAAGCCCTACTCCGGCTATGAGGAATTTGCCTTTGATGTGCCCTTGGCGGACCGCGGCGACTGCTATAATCGCGTGAAGCTGCGGGTCGATGAGATCCGGGAATCTCTGAAGATTATTGCGCAATGCGTGAAAACCATGCCGGGCGGCGCGGTCAAGGCGATGCATCCCGCCGCGATGCCGATGCCGCGTGACAAGGTGCTGCAGGACATCGATACACTGATCCCGCATTTCTTGAATGCGAGCTGGGGTCCCGTGGTGCCGGCCGGAGAAGCGGCCGTGACGATTGAGGCGGCCAAGGGTCTCAACACGTATTTCCTGGTGAGCGATGGCGCCACCGGCGCCTATCGGGCACGGATTCGCACACCCTCATTCGCCCATTTGCAGATGCTGCCTTTGATTTCCCGCGGTGCGTTTCTCGCGGACCTGATCGCCATCGTGGGCAGCGTCGATTTTGTGATGGCCGATGTTGACCGGTGAGGATTTTTCGGCGCGCGGGCCGGCGGCGGCGATAGACTGTCTGCGCGCCCTGCAAAAGGAGCGCGGATATATCTCGGACGAAACTCTCGCAGAGGCGGCGGCGATTCTGCAGATGCCGGTTGCCGTGCTGGACGAAGTGGCAACGTTTTACAATCTCATCTTTCGCGAGCCAGTCGGCAAAAACGTGATTCTGCTCTGCGATAGCGCGGTGTGCTGGATGCTGGGCCGGGAAGCGCTGCAGTCGCGAATTTTTGAGCGGCTGGGGATTGCGCCGGGAGAAACGACGGCGGATGGCCAATACACGTTGCTGCCAGTGGTTTGCCTAGGCGCGTGTGATAGAGCGCCAGTATTGCTGGTTGGTGAGACGCTGCACGGACACCTGGATGCGGCAGGCGTGAACAAGCTGCTGGACGGGGCTGCCTGATGCAGCTTGTGCTGACGAAAAACATAGATGGCGGCGGCAAGCGCGTGGATTTCGCGGCCTATGCGCGAAGCGGCGGATATGAGGCGGTACGCAAAGTCGTCGGGAAGCTCGCCCCGGCGGACGTGGTGCAGGTCGTTGCGGATTCGGGGCTGGCGGGGTGCGGCGGCGGGGGCTTCCCGACCGGGCGGAAATGGCAGGCCATGCCGTCGCGCGCGGCGCGGCCAGGCCCAAGGTATTTCATTGTCAATGCGGATGAAATGGAACCCGGAACCTTCAAGGATCGGTACCTGATGGAAGGCGACCCGCACCAGTTGTTAGAGGGGATCGTGTTGGCGGCCTACGCGGTGGAGGCGGACGAGGCATATATATTCGTCCGCGGCGAATATTTTCAGGCGATCGCGGCGCTCGAAGCGGCCATCGCCGAGGCACAGGCGGCCGGCGTTTTAGGCGGCCTGACAATCCATGTGCACGCCGGTGTGGGGCGATACATATGCGGCGAAGAGACAGCACTTTTGAATTCCCTCGAAGGCAAGCGGGCGATTCCGCGGGCCAAACCGCCGCTACCGCAGGTCAGCGGTCTGTTCGGCTGCCCGACGATCGTGAACAATGTCGAGACCGTCTGCAACGTGCCGCATATTGTCAGGCATGGCGCCGAATGGTTTCGCGGATTGGGCGTGGGGGACGAGGCGGGCACAAAGATTTTTGGCGTCAGCGGCCGGGTCAACCGGCCAGGCGTTTATGAATTGCCGATGGGAACTTCGTTGCGCGTGCTGATCGAGGAATTCGCCGGCGGCATGCGCGACGGTTTTCAGCTCCGGGCGGTCTTGCCGGGCGGCGCCTCCACCGGATTTTTGGGGGTCGAAAAACTCGACACGCCCATGAGTGTCGCGGGCATGGCCGCGGCCGGGAGCCGGCTAGGCACGGGAAATGTGATGGTGCTGGATGACAAGACCTGCCCCGTCGGATTCATTAGAAATCTGCAGCATTTCTTCGCGCAGGAATCTTGCGGATGGTGCGCGCCGTGCCGGGATGGCCTGCCTTGGGTGGACCAAATTCTGGCGGCGATGGAGACCGGTCAAGGCCGCCAGAGCGACCTGGCGGTGCTGGCGGACATGCCTGGCAGAATGGGGCCAGGCAAAACGTTTTGCGGCCTGGCGCCGGGCGCGATGGCCTCGCTCGAGACCGGATTGAAAATGTTTGCACAAGACTTCACACGGCATGTGCAGGAGCGGGTTTGCGCATGGGCATAGAAATTCTTGTCGATGGCACGGCGGTAACACTGCGGCCGGATGACAACCTGTTAGCAGGCTGCGTCAAGGCTGGCATCGATGTGCCGTATTTTTGCTGGCATCCGGCGATGGGTAGCGTCGGGGCGTGCCGGCAATGCGCGGTAAAACTTTTTGCCGGGCCGGCGGACACGGTGGGCAAAATCGTCATGGCGTGCATGACGCCGGTAACCGCGGGCATGCGCGTGGGCGTCGCGGAAGCCGAGGCGATCGCGGCGCGCGAGGGCGTGGTGGAATTTGTCCTGGCGAACCATCCGCATGACTGCCCGGTATGCGAGGTGGGCGGGGAGTGCCATCTGCAGGACATGACCGCCATGACAGGCCATGTTTCGCGGCGTCCGCGGTTCGAAAAGCGCACACACCGCAGCCAGGATCTGGGTCCGTTTGTAAAGCACGAGATGAACCGCTGCATCGGCTGTTATCGCTGCGTGCGGTTCTACCAGGATGTTTGCGGCGGCACGGATTTTGGCGTGTTCGGAAGCGCCAAAAACGTGTTTTTTGGCCGTGCCCAGGATGGCGCGCTCGAAAGTCCTTTTGCGGGCAATCTTGTCGAAGTCTGTCCAACCGGCGTGTTTGTGGACAAGCCTTTTTCGGCAAATTTCCGGCGCAAATGGGACATGCGCTCAACCCCTTCGGTCTGCCCGCATTGCGCGGTGGGCTGCAATATTTCGATTCAGGAGCGCGATGGCGTGTTTCGGCGCGCGGTCAACCGCTTTAACGCCTCGTTAAATGAATATTTCCTGTGTGACCGCGGCCGGTTTGGCGTTGGGTTTCTGCAAGGTCCAAGCAGGCTGCGTGTCTCCCGTGACCGGTATGGCAAGGTTTTCGCGCGCCACGCTGCGGTGGCGCATCTGGCAAAAATTTTTGCCAGCGGCAAGGCGGTGGGGGTGGGGTCGGCGCGGGCCTCTCTGGAAAGCAATTTTGCCCTGCGGCGGCTGGCAGGCGCTGCAAGATTTTATGCCGGGCTAACGGCGCATGAGGTGGGGGTCGCGCAAGCGGCGCTCGCGGCCATGCGCCGGGTCAGCACGGCGACACTGGCGCAGGTGGCGCGCGCGGATGCGATTCTTATATTGGGGCCGGACCCGCAGGTGGTCGCACCACGCCTGGGGTTGGCGCTCCGGCAGGCCGCCACGCGGCCCAATGACGCGCTGTTAGCAGCGCGCGAGATCCCCGCCTGGCATGACGCGGCGGCGCGCACCGCGATGGCGGGCCAAAAAAATCCAGTTTTTGTCGTGGGACCGGCGCCGACGGCGTTGGACGCGTTGGCACGCCTGGCAGTGCGGATGACGGCCGAGGATACGGTGGCGTATGCGCTGGAGGTAGCGCACAGTCCGGCAGGCGAGGTCACTGACGCGCTGTTAACAGCCAAAACGCCCGTGGTCGTGGCGGGGGGCAGCGCGGCGCTGATCGTGGCGGGGGCCAAAATCGTGGCGGCGCTGGAGGCGCGTGGCATCAAAGCGCGGTTCGTGCCGCTTTTAGCGGCGGCCAATTCCATCGGGCTCGCCTGCATGGGGGCGGAATCCGCCGGTTCGTGCGCGACCGCCGGCGCGCAAATGGTGGCGCTGGAAAATGATTTTTTTGGCGCGGCGGGCCTGGCGGCGGCGGCTTCGGTGACGGTCCTGGATCATATCGAGACCGCGACGGCGCAGGCGGCGGATTTTTGCGTCGCGGTCGGCAGCTTTGCCGATACTGACGGCATGTTTGTCAACCTCGAAGGCCGCGCGCAGCCCTTCTACAAGGCGATTTTCGGCGAGAACGATGCGCCCGCGGCCTGGGAAATTTTGCGGGATGCGGGTATCCTGGCCGGCATTTTGCCGCCCGGAACCTGGCCAACCCGGGCGGCGCTGCTGGCGGACATGACGCAGGAATTTTCCGATCTGGCCCCATGCCTGCGCGCGCTGCCCGCGCCGGGAGAGCCAAAACCGCCTGGCTTGCCGCATAGGTTCTCCGGGCGCACGGCGTCGCGGGCGCATGTGGACGTGCGGGAGGCGGGTCCGCCCATGCGGGCGGAGAGTCCATTCGGCACGACAATGGAAGGTGCGGCGCAACACGGCGCCGAGCCGCTCGTATGGGCGCCCGGTTGGAATTCCGGCCAGGCCGTATTGCGCATGGCCGAGGCCGACAAAGACATTTTCCTGTTCCAGGACAAAATTCCTGACGCACTGATGATGCCCGAACCGCCTTGGAGCTACGATGCAGGCAGCGGCGTCGAGGAGATGAGCGCGCATTCGCCCGCCATCATCGCGCGAGGCTGGGCATGAGCGTCACGCTGGGTATTTTCGGCGCGGTGGCGCTGCTGCTGGGCATCGTGATCCTGGCGTCGCTGCTCACCTGGGTGGAGCGGCGGCTGCTCGGGTTTTGGCAAGACAGGCTGGGGCCGAACCGCGTCGGCTGGCAAGGCACACTGCAGATCGTCGCCGATCTCGTCAAAATTTTTTTCAAAGAGGATTGGACGCCGGCGTTTGCCGACAAAACCCTGTTTGTCGCCGCACCCGTCATCGTCATGGCGACGGTGCTCCTGGCGTTCGCGGTCGTGCCGCTGACCGCCGGCAGCGGCATCGCACCGGATTTGAATGTGGGGTTGCTGTTCTTCCTGGCGATGACATCGCTTTCGGTGTACGGCGTGGTGCTGGCCGGGTGGGCCTCTAACAGCAAGTTTGCATTATTGGGCGGCATGCGGGCGGCGGCGCAGATGATGAGTTACGAAGTTTTCATGGGGCTCGCGGTGATGGGCGTGGTGATGCTGGCGGGAAGCTTTGACCTGCGCGAAATCGTCCGGGCGCAGTCAAAACTCTGGTTTTGCGTGCCGCAATTTCTGGGCTTCGTGCTGTTCTTAATCGCCGGCATCGCGGAAGCGCACCGCCTGCCGTTCGATCTGCCGGAGGGCGAAAACGAGTTGGGCGCGGGCTTCCACACCGAATATTCCTCGATGAAATTCGGCATGTTCTTTGTCGGCGAATATGCCGGGATCGTGCTGATTTCCGCGATGGTGGTGGTGCTGTATTTCGGCGGCTGGATGGGACCCCTGCTGCCGCCGGCAATCTGGTTTGCCCTGAAGGTGACGGCGTTCATCGCATTTTTCATCCTGCTGCGCGCGGCGCTGCCGCGCCCGCGCTACGACCAGCTGATGAGCTATGGCTGGAAACTGATGCTGCCGCTCAGCATCTTGAACCTCGGCGTCACCGGCGCCGCGATATTGGCGGGGTAGTGCGTGTTTATTTATTCCGCGCTACGAACCTGCTGGTTGACCTTCTTGCACCTGTTTCACAAAACAGAGACCCAGCAATATCCCGAGCAAAAGCCAAAGCTCGCACCCCGGTTCCGCGGCCGGATTGTGCTGACGCGGGACCCGGACGGACGCGAGCGCTGTGTTTCCTGCCATTTGTGTTCAGCGGTATGCCCGTGCGATTGCATCGATCTACAAAAAAGCGCGGCGCCGGAAGACTGGACGCCGGAATATTTCCGAATCAATTTTTCCCGCTGCATCTTTTGCGGATTTTGCGAGGAGGCTTGTCCAACCTCGGCGATTCAATTGGTGCCCGATTTTGAGATGAGCGAATTCTCCCGCCAATCCCTGGTTTACGAAAAGGAACACCTGCTCATCGCCGGCACCGGCAAGGATTCCGGCTACAATTTCTTCAAGGTCGCCGGCGTAAAAGGCGCCGGCGCGCCGCCAAAAAGCCCAAAAAGTTTGCTGCCGTGATATTTTGGCCCGCAGCACTCCTGGCGGTGGTAACCACCGCAATCGCCGTCACGGGCAAAAACCCGGTGCACGCGCTGCTGTGGTTCGTAATCTCGCTGCTGGCGATGGCGGTGGTGTTTTTTGAACTGGGGGCGGCGTTCGCGGCGGCGCTGGAGGTGATCGTCTATGCCGGCGCCATCGTGGTGCTGTTCTTATTCGTCGTGATGATGTTGAGTTTGGATAAGGCCGCGGCGCTGCGCGAAGAATCCTGGACCAAAGGACCGGTCTGGCTGTTGCCAGTGGGCTTTACGGGTATGCTGGGCGTGGCGCTCGCCTGGCAGATGTTGAACACCGCCCTGCCCGCACGCCCAGGCCGTGCGGTGCTGCCGGCGGCGGTGGGATTAAAGCTCTTCTCCACGGATTTTTTGGCGGTGGAAATGGCGTCGCTCTTGTTGCTGGCGGGACTCGTCGCCGCGTTTCATCTCGCGCGGGAGGCGCAAAAATGATCGTCTCCTGGCAGGCGCCGGCGTCTCTGGCGCTCATCCTCTTCCTGCTGGGGCTGGCGGCTCTGCTGGCGCGCCGTAATTTGGTGTTCGTGCTGATGTCGGTGGAAATCATGCTGAACGCCGCCGGGCTTTTGTTCATCGCCGCGGGCATGCGGTGGGGCACGCCGGACGGCCAGATCATGTTCATCGCCGTCCTGAATCTGGCCGGGGCGGAACTCGCGGTCGGCCTGATCCTGCTGCTCCGGCTGCGCGGCCGCCTGACGACCCTGGATGGGGACGCGGCGGTCTTGCTGCGTGATTCGTCATGATGCGTGACATATGGCTGGTGCCGGCGTTGCCGCTGGCTGGCGCCGTGCTGTTGGGCCTGCTGGGCGGCAAAATTCCCGCGCGCCTGGCGGCGGTCATCGGCGCCAGCAGCGTCGGCCTGGCGGCGGCGCTGGCCATCCGCATCGCCCTCCTCTGGTTCGCGGCGCCGCCGCCAGGCGATGCCTTCCTGCTGCCACTCTGGACGTGGATAACCCTGCCAAAATTCTCGGCGGTGGTGGGCCTGCTGATCGACCCAGTCTCGCTGGTGCTGATCCTGGTGATTTCAGTCATCGGTTTCTTCATCCATTTGTTTTCTGCTGAATACATGGAAGGAGAAAACGGCTACGCGCGCTATTTCGCCTATCTGAATCTGTTCGTCGCGTCGATGCTGCTGCTCGTACTGGCTAACGACCTGTTGGTCATGTTCGTGGGCTGGGAGGGCGTTGGCGTTTGCAGCTATCTTCTGGTCGGTTTTTGGTTCGAAGAGGAGAACAACGGCGAGGCGGCGCAGAAATCCTTCATCGTCACCCGCGTCGCGGATATCGCGATGCTGATCGGCATTCTCATCCTGGCGCTCCGGTTCGGCACGTTGGACATTTCGACGGTGCTGCATGGCGCGGTCTCGGCTTGGCCACCCGGCAGTTTTTGGCCAGCCGTGGTGGCGGGACTGCTGCTGGTGGGCGGCCTCGGAAAATCCGCCCAGGTGCCGCTGCAAACCTGGCTGCCGGACGCCATGGCCGGCCCCACGCCTGTCTCCGCGCTGATCCATGCCGCGACGATGGTGACGGCCGGCGTCTATCTGGTCGTCCGTCTGCACGTGCTGTTTCTGCTGGCACCTGCGGTGTTGCATGGCATCGCGCTGGGGGCCGCGCTCACGGTGCTTCTGGCCGCCTGCGCCGGGCTGGTGCAAAGCGACATCAAACGCGTGCTGGCCTACTCGACGATGGGCCAGATCGGCTACATGTTTTTGGGTCTGGGCGTGGGCGCGTGGGGTGCCGCGATGTTCCATCTGGCCTCGCACGCCATTTTCAAGGCGCTGCTGTTTCTATCCTCAGGCGCGGTTTCGATGCGGCTGCATCACGAACAGAATATTTTCGCCATGGGCGGCTTGCGGACAAAGCTGCCCTTGGCGTTCGCGGCGTTTTTGGTGGGCGCGCTGTGCCTGGCCGCCGTCCCGGTGGTGGGATGCGGATTCTTTTCCAAGGAGTTTTTACTGGGCGCGGTATGGGCGCAAAACCCCTTGCTGTGGGGTGTCGGGATTCTGGGCGCCTTTCTAACCGGCGTTTACATTTTTCGCGCGGTTTTTACGGTGTTTTTCGGCGCGTCCGTGGACGTCTCAGGCGCCTACGGCGTGCGCGTCATCCTGCCGCTGACGGTGCTGGCCCTGGCGGCGCTCGGTTTTGGTTGGCTTCAGACGCCGGATTTTCTGGGCGGCGCAAACATCTTTTCAAATGTTTTGGCCCCGGCGCTGGGCGGCGCCGCGACCGACGCATCCTGGCCGGTCGCGCTCATCGGCATGGCGGCGCCTCTTGCCGGCATTGGTCTCGCCTACGCGCTGCATCAAAATGGCTTTTGGCGCCGTCAGGGCGCCGCATCGCCGGGATTGTTCGTCCGGTTCCTGCAAGGCGGCATGGGGTTTGACGCACTCTATCGCGCAATATTCGTCAAGCCGTTTTTATGGACGGTGCGGGTCCTGAAGGACGACCCGGTGGACCAGGTCTTTCAACTGCTCCAGCGCGCGGCGGTCGGTCTGCACAAGCGCCTCCGGGAAGAGCAGAACGGCAAATTGCGCCGCTACGCGGGCTGGATGATGGCCGGGTCGCTGGCCACAATTCTGGCCGTGGTGTTTTCATGAGTCTCTGTCTCCTCCTGGCCATTCCATTGCTCGGCGGCTGTCTCGCCTGGCCGGCGGACCGCCTGCATCCGCATCTGCCGCGAATCATCTCCCTGCTCGCGCTGGCGGCCACGCTCGCCGTGGCGCTGCCCATGCTGCACGGCACCAGCTTCTGGCTGGCGGATTTTTCCGTGCCTTGGATCCCGGCATTCGGCATGTCGTTTCACCTGGGGCTGGACGGCATGAGCTGGCTGCTGACCGTGCTCACGATCGTGCTGGGGATGTTTTCCATCGTCGTATCCTGGCGCGAAAACGTCGAAAAAATCGGATTTTTTCACGCCAATCTGATGTGGTCCCTGGCCGGCACGATCGGGGTTTTTCTGGCGCTGGACCTGTTCCTGTTCTTCTACTTCTGGGAACTCATGCTGGTGCCCATGGTCTTCATCATCGCCATCTGGGGCCACGAAGACCGGCGCATCGCGGCCATAAAATTTTTCCTGTTCACGCAAGGCTCCGGCCTGCTGATTCTCATCGGCATTCTCGGCCTGGCCTTCCTGCATCAGCGCGCCACCGGCGTGCTCACCTTCGGCTATTTCGCGCTGCTCGGGCATGAGCCAGGCGGCGCCGCGGGTTTTCTCATCATGCTCGGCCTGTTCATCGCCTTTGTCGTCAAGCTCGCGGCGTTTCCCGCCCATGTCTGGCTGCCGGTCACGCACACCCAGGCGCCCACCGCGGGATCCGTCATCCTGGCCAGCATTTTGCTCAAAACCGGCGCCTACGGGCTGCTGCGCTTCGTGGTGCCGCTGTTCCCAACCGCCTCCCACACGCTGGCCCCGATCGCATTATGGCTCGGCGTGGCCAGCATTTTTTACGGCGCGGTGCTCGCCTACGGCCAGAACGACTTTAAGCGCCTCATCGCCTATACCAGCATCAGCCATATGGGCTTCGTGCTCATCGGCGTGTTCGTTTGCAACGCGCTGGCCTGGCAGGGCGTCGTCTTTCTCCTCATCGCGCACGGCGTCAGCACCGGCGCGCTCTTCATCATCGTCGGCGCCTTGCAGCAGCGTCTGCACACGCGCGAGCTCTCCCGCATGGGCGGCCTGTGGGGAGATTTGCCAAAGCTCTCCTCATTCGGCGCGTTTTTCGTGCTGGCCGCGATGGGCTTGCCGGGCCTCGGCAATTTTGTCGGTGAATTTCTCATCCTGCGCGGCGCCTACGGGGCCGCGCCGCTGATTACGATTCTGGCGGCCATCGGCCTGGTGCCGGCGGCACTGTATTCGCTCATCGCCATCCAGCGCGCATTTCACGGGCCGGTTCGCGAAGCGCGCGCCATCGCGGATTTCGGCTGGCGCGAAAACGCCATGATGCTGGCGCTCGCCGCCGCCATCATCTGGCTGGGCGTCTATCCGCAGCCGGTGCTCGACGTCGCCGCCCCATCCATCAGCGCCATGGGCGTCACACCGTGATTCAAGCAGCGCCGCTCGCCGTGCAGGGAATTTTCGTTGCCGTGCTGCTCGCTGCCGTGGCGATCCGCCGTTCCGCGCCGCTGGCGGCCGCGGTCACCGGCGTCGGGTTCGTTGCGGCTCTGTGCACGATTCCAGCAGCGATGCACGGCGCCGCGATAGCGGGCGAACAATTTGATCTCTCCGGCGCCACCTACGGCTTTTGGGCGGTCATCTTGTCCGTCGGCTTTTTGCTGTCCGTCATGGGCAGCGGCTATTGGCGCGGCGCCAAAAATTTACCCGCGGAGGAGTTCTTCATCCTGCTCCTGGTCGCCACTCTGGGCGCCTGCGTGCTGGCCGCCGCAAAAGATGTCCTGTTTCTGTTTCTCGGGCTTGAGACGATGACGCTGGCCATGATCGGCATGATCGCCTATCCCCGCCACCGTCCGGAAGCAGCGGAAGCCGGCATCAAATACCTCATCCTCTCCGCCATGTCCTCGGCATTTCTGCTCTTCGGCTTCGGGCTGCTTGAATTGGCGACCGGCTCGCTCGGCCTGGCCGACGTTCTGGCCGCGCCAAACACGCCGATGGCCGTGGCCGGGCTGGCGATGGTCGGCGTCGCCGCGGGCTTCAAGCTCTCGGTCGTGCCGTTCCACATCTGGGTGCCGGACGTCTATGCCGGCGCGCCGGCGCCGAGCGGCGCGTTCCTGGCGGTGGTGCCAAAACTCGCCGTGCTGGCGGTCATTCTTCGCGCCACTGGCCTGCCCGGCGCCGCGCTAGCGCCGGGCGCCCTGCACGTCGTCAGCGTGGTCGCGGCGCTCTCCATGCTCGCCGGCAATCTCTTGGCTCTGCAGCAGCAAAATGTGAAACGCATACTCGGCTTCTCGTCGATCGCGCATCTCGGCTATCTGCTCGTCGCGATCCTCGCCGCCGGCGAGGTCGGTCGCGTCGCGGTGGTGTTCTACGCCGTTACCTACGCACTCACCATGGTCGCCGCCTTCGGCGTGCTGGCGGTGCTCTCCAACGCCGGCGCCGCGCGCGACGCGGAAACGATAGCCGATCTGCGCGGCCTGTTCTGGTCGCGCCCGGGCCTCGCGGCGGTGATGACCCTGGCGCTGCTCTCGCTCGCCGGCATGCCGCCGGCCATCGGTTTCATTGCGAAAATGTACATATTTGCCGCCGGCGTGCACCAGGAATTGTGGTGGCTGGTCGGCACCATGATCGCCAGCAGCGTGATCGGTTTGTTCTACTACCTAAGCATGATTCTCGCGATGGCGCAGCGCCAGGCCCCGGCACCCGCCGCCGCCGGGATGCAGGCCGGCGGCCGCCTGGTGCTGGGCGTGGTGAGCCTGGCGGTTCTGGTCCTGGGCGTGGCGCCGGAGCCACTGATCGCGTTGGTCAAAGCGATGTTAGGCTAGAAGAAAGCAGCGCTTTTTTGAAAAAAAGCGCGCAAAAAACTTTTAATAAATGCGGGCGCTGGAGCGGCCAGAGTTTGGCCACTTCAGCGCCGGGGGAATCAAAGGTTTTTTCAAAAAGCGCTGCTTGCTAATGAAAACTAAACGTGCCCAGAAATCATTTTGAAAATGTCAAGCATGAAAAACGTTACCTTCAAACAATTGCGCGCACTCGCCGCGGTGGTCCGCACCGGCTCCGTCACCGCGGCCGCGCAAAAGCTCAACGTATCGCCGCCGGCGGTCACGCTGCAAATGCAGCTGTTGCAAGACCAGGCCGGGCTGCCCCTGGTGGAACGCTCGCCCGCCGGCACGGTCGCCACCGATGCCGGCAACGAGATTCTGCGCGCGGTGGACCAGATCGAGACCATCCTCGCCGACTGCACCGCCGCCTTGGCCTCCATCGCCGGCACCAAGCGCGGCACCGTTTCGGTCGGCGTGGTGAGCACCGCAAAATATTTTGCCCCAAAAGTGCTCGGCGCCTTCGCGCGCGCGCATCCAGGCATCGATCTAAAAATCACCATCGGCAACCGGGCGGAAATGGTGGACGGGCTGACCCGCTACGAAATCGACCTCGCGGTGATGGGCCGTCCGCCGGACGAATTGGACGTGGAATTGGACGTCATCGGCGCGCACCCGCACGTGATCATCGCGCCAGTGGACCACAAACTGGCGGGCAAACCAAAAATTCCCGCGCGCCTGCTGGCGAGTGAGAATTTTCTGGTGCGCGAACTAGGCAGCGGAACGCGCGCGCTGATGGAACGGTTTTTCGCGCAGGAAGGCATTTCACCCAAATTCGGCATGGTGATCGCGAGCAACGAAACCATCAAGCAGGCGGTGATCGCCGGCCTCGGCATCGCGTTCATTTCCGGCCACACGATCGATTCGGCGCTAGCGATGAACAGCTTGACGATCCTGGATGTGGAGGGCCTGCCGATCGTGCGGCAATGGTGCGTGGTGCACCTCCGCTCCCGCCGCCTGATGCCCGCGGTGGCGACAATCCGGGCGTTTTTTGTTGAGGAAGGACCAAAATATTTGCCGGATATTGGAAGGTAAGAAGTTACTTTTTTTGAAAAAAAAGTAAGTCGCCCGCGACCGCGGCAAAAAAAACTTTTGCTCCTGGGGGCTGTGGCGAAGGGAGTGCCGCTAATCGCCTCCAGCGGAGGCGATTAGCGGCACTCCCGTTGCCACAGCCCCCAGGAGCAAAAGTTTTTNNTTTTTAAAAAGCGCTGCTTACTTCCTTCTTTCCAGAAAAAACCTCAGCATTTCCCGACTTGCATCCGGCCCATTCGGGCTGGTAAAAGTGCCGGCGGAACTGCCACCAGACCAGGCGTGCCCCGCGCCGTGCAGAATCCATTTCTCCAGCACCGGCGCGCCGCCCGGTCCGGTTTGGATCGTACGGGTGTAGCCCGGTGTCTCGGTCACCTCAGTGGTGAACACCTGGCCGGCCTGAGATTGTGAAATCACCTGCTCGGCATTAGCGGCATTCACGGTGTGGTCCTTGTCGCCGTGGAAGACGATGGTGGGGATCGGCCGCGTATCCGCCTTCGCGGCTTTTCCGCCCATGCTCATGGCGGTAAACGCGGACGCCATGTCGGACGCGGCCCCGCAAGCCAGGCCCGAATGCACGCCGATAGCGGCGATCAGGTCCGGATAGGCGGCGCCGAGAATTGCGGCCAGCGCGCCGCCGGCGGAAAGGCCCGCGGCAAAGATCTTGTCTGGCATGACCGCGAATTCCGTTCGGATCTGGCCGATCATGCCGGCGATGATCGCGGGTTCGCCCGAATCGCGGGCCTGGTCGGCCGGGTTGAACCAGTTCCAGCATTTTTGCATGTTGGCGGTTTTGCTTTGCGCCGGGTAGGCGACGAGCATGGTGTGCGCCTCGGCCAACTCATTCATGCGCGTGCCGGCGGCAAAATCGTCAGGCGATTGGGTGCACCCGTGCAGCATCACCAGCAGCGGCACCGGCTGCCCGTGATAGCGGCTGGGCACAAAAAGCTTGTAGGCGCGCGTGCCATGCGCGCAGGTGAAATTACGCGGCTCGAAGCGGGCACCGGGCGGGCGCGGCGGCTCGCGGTGCGGCGCGGTAGCGGGCGCCGGGGTGTCGGCCGGCGTGGGGGAAGGGGCGCGGCGCGTAAAGGCGGCCAGACGGTCCAGCAGGCTGGGTTTTTGCGCCGGCGCCGGCGGCGCGGCCGGCCCGCGCAGCAGCGCGAGCGCCTCCTTCAGCCGCCCGGCCCGGCTCAGTTCCGTGGCTTTCTGCATCTTGTCGTTAAAAATGGCATTCATGGTGTTAGTCCTAGCTGGTAAGAGTCGTGTTCAGCGGATGCGCGGGCGCAGCGCCGCCTTAACGTCCGGGGCCGCCTGCAGGGCGCCCAGGATTCTCAGGGATGCGATGGTCGCGAGTGCCAAGTCCGGCGAGACGTCCGGCGCGATGACGGCGAGGCCAAGGATTCTTAAATTCAGCATCTCTCCTTTCGCGCGCAGCGTTTCGAGAGCCTCCCGTGTGAGCGTGGCCAGCCCCAGCTGAAGCTCATGCCGCGCGGCGGCCTGGCGCAATATGTCCTGGTGGCGCTCAAGCTGGTTGCGGATGGCGGTGCGGATGAAATCCGTGCGATTGGCGTAAAACGCTTCCTGGACCAGGAGATCGATCTGGCCGAGGTCGATAAAGCCGAGGTTGATGGTGATTTTTTCGGAATTCTGGGCTTCGGGGCGGAGTTCGACGAGGGATTGCGACATGTTAACCATCCATACACCATCTGTGTGGATGGGAATATGGGTTATGCTGCGGTGCAGCACAAGGGGCGGATGGTTTGCCGGCTAGCGGGCGGCGGGCAGCAGGCGGCGAAGGCGCGTTTTCAGGCGCTGGAGGCGGGAGGTGCGAAAGGCGGGCGGGACGGTCAAGCGGAGAAATTTTTCGGCGGTGGCAACGCCGCTAACCTGGTTGCGCACAATGCCGCCGGTGGCGATGTTGGTGGGTTCGCGGAAGAAGATGCTGCCGCTGTAAGGAGCGGAGAGCAGCGGCGTGTGGTAGGCGCAGCCTTCGAAATAATAATGCGTGACCTGGCTCCAGCGGGTGCGGTCTGGGTCCAGGTGCTCGCCGCCGCCGTGCAGGAGGTTAGCGGACCAGATGATGGCCTGGCCTTTTTTGGCGTGGAATGTCGCGGCGGCGGCGCCTTTGGCGGCGGCGAGGTCCTGCCACATGCGCTCATAGGCGGCGTAGATTTCCCCGGCGGCGGTGGTCGTGGCGTTCAGGCCGATATGCTCATTGGTGTAGATCGGCCAGTGGTGGCTGCCGGGAAAATAGACGAGCGGGCCGTTGGTCTCGTCCACATCCTCCAGCGCGACCCAGACGCCGCACATGAAATGCGCCGGGAAGGCGCTGAAATGGACGCTGTCGGAGTGCGGTTTTTGCTGGCTGCCGACACAGAAATTGAGGGTTTGGAAGGGGAAAGCAAGGCGGCCGTACAAGGCGGTGAGGAGATCCAAAATGTGCTGGTTGGTGGCGAGGCGCTTGACGTCCGCGTTGGATTGCCAGGCGTCCTGGATGCGGGCGTTGAAGGTTTTGGGGGCAGCGCGCCAGTGCGCCCAGTCGAATTGATCGTGCAGNNTCGCGCAGGTCGGTGGCGATGCGGAGGATTTCTGGGTCCGTGCCGGGCGGGAAGAGTTTTTGAAAAAACGGGCTGTCGATATGCGGGACGCCGGGCAGCGGGTTTTCGAATTGCGTCAGTTCGAGCATCTTGCTGGTCCGGAATTTCAGGCGTTTTGCCAGCGGGCGATGGCGGCGTCCAGTGTGAGCGGCGCGGCGGAGGCTGGTGGAGGTGGCATGGAATTCGAGAAGCGGGGCGCGGGCGCTGGCTGGGTAAAGCCGTTTGTCGTGACGTAAGTGTCGCGCGCCACGTTGTGGGGGTGCTTCGGGGCTTCGGCCAGCGTGAGGACGGGAGTGACGCAGGCGTCCTCCGGCGCGAAAATTTCGGCCCAGGCGTCGCGGGGTTTTTCCAGGAACGTTTGTTCCAGCCTGGCGGTGAGATCGGGCCAGGTCGAGCGGTTGTATTGGTTTTCGGGCGGGAAATCGATTCCCATGACGCGCACCAGAATCGCGAAGAACTGCGGTTCGATGGCGCCGACGGCGACGAAGCCGCCGTCGGCGCAGGCGTAGCAGCGGTAGAAGGGTGCGCCGCCGTCGAGCAGATTGGCGTGGCGGGTTTCCGTCCAGGCGCCGGCCTGGGACATGGCCTGGAACAGGGACATCAGCGTGGCCGTGCCGTCGGTCATGGCGGCGTCCACCACCTGGCCCTGGCCGGTGGCGCGGGCGTGCAGCAGGGCGGCGAGGATGCCGGTGGCCAGAAACATCGCGCCGCCGCCGTAGTCGCCGACCAGGTTGAGGGGAACGGGCGGGGGTTCGCCTGGCTTGCCCATCGCATGCAGGGCGCCGGTGAGGGAGATGTAGTTGATATCGTGGCCGGCGCGCGGGGCGAGCGGGCCGGTCTGGCCCCAGCCGGTCATGCGGGCATAGACGAGCCTTTTATTGGCGGCGAGGCAGGTCTCCGGTCCGAGGCCGAGGCGTTCCATGACGCCGGGGCGGTAGCCCTCGATGAGCACATCAGCCGCTTGGATAAGCGCTTGGATTTGGAGGAGGTCCGCGGGGTTTTTGAGGTTGGCGGCGACGGAGGGGCGGCCACGGAGGATGATGGCGTCGCCGGTTTCGGAGCGGGCGCGCTGGCCGGAGCGGGCGATGCGCAGGATATCGGCGCCGAGGCCGGCGAGCACCATGGCGCAAAACGGGGCGGGGCCGAGGCCTTCGAATTCCAGAATTTTGGTGTTTTGGAGAGGGCCTGTGGACATGCCAGGAAAATGGCATGGGGGCAGGGGGGCGGCAAGGCGGGGCGTGGGCGGGTGAGCGGCCAAACGATGGCCGCTCAAGATCCGGAGAAAATAGAAGTTTTTTGCTGCGTTTTTTCAAAAAAGCAGCGCTTGCTTGGCTTATTCCGCTGCCTGCCTCGTGACTTCCGAAGGCGCGAAATACGCCTTTTTGGCCGCCACACCTTCGGCGGCCCCAAAATCCGCGGCAAAATCGTCCACCTGGATGACCTTGTCGGCGTTTTTGACAAACTCCTTGATCAGCGCGGCTTCCTCGGCGGAAATAAAATCCTTCGCCACCGCGTCATCGGCCCAGGCCGGCAGCAGAGGCAGGGCCTGCGGCATGCGGGCTAAGGCGCCGGACTTGAACGCCTCGCGCAACCGGCGCTCGATGGCCTCCACCCGCGGATACGCCGCAAAAGCCAGCTCGATCGCGCCGAGCTCGTCCACCTCAATTTTCGGCCGCCAGATGCCGAACAGCAGCCGCTCCCGCGTCGGGCTGGCGGTCTGCAGGATGCCCGCGATGTCCGCGTGCAGTCCGTCCGAAGGCGCGCTGGCGGGCATCCCGAACGGAAAGGTTAGCACGCGCAGCAAAATCCCCACGGCACGCAGCGGATAGTTGGCAAACACGCCGGTCAAAGCGTGGTAGGCGCGGGCCAGCGCGTCCCGCGCCGCCCAATGAACGAGCGGGAGATCCTCGGCCGGGCTGCCGTCGTCCGCAAAACGCTTGAGGACGGCGGAGAGGATGTAGAGCTGGCTGAGCACATCGCCCAAACGCCCGGTAATACTCTCCTTGCGCTTCAGCGCGCCGCCTATCGTGGCCATGGCGATATCGGACGACAGCGCCAAAACCAGCGAGAGGCGGCCAGCAGCGCGGTAGTAAGCCGCCACCTCGGCCGGCACGCCGGCGGGGGCGCGGAGCAAAAGCCCAAAAGTCAGCCCTTGCACCAGCGAGCGGACCACATTGCTGACCACAAAATTCATGTGCGCAAAGAACAGCGCATCGAACGCGCGCAGCGCTTCCTCATGGTTCGGGTTCTCGGCGGCCGCCATGAGCTTCAAAACATACGGATGGCACCGAATCGCGCCCTGGCCGTAAATGATGAGCGTGCGCGTCATGATATTCGCACCCTCCACCGTAATGGCGATGGGAATTTGCTGATAGGCGCGGGCCAGAAAATTGCCCGGGCCCATGCACACGCCTTTACCGCCGATTATATCCATGGCGTCCGAAATGATCATGCGCGCCCGCTCGGTCACATGGTACTTGGCGATGGCGGAGATCACCGACGGCTTTTCACCCAAATCTATACCGCCGGCGGAAAGCGTACGCACCGCGTCAATCGCATAAAGGTGCCCGCCAATCCGCCCCAGCGGCTCCTGTATGCCCTCAAACTGCCCAATCGGCGTGTTGAACTGCTTCCGGATGGCGCAATACGCCCCGGTCGCGTTGGCGGCCAGTTTGGCGGCGCCGACATTGGACGACGGCAGCGAAATGGCGCGCCCCGCGGCCAGGCATTCCATCAGCATGCGCCACCCCTTGCCGATATTTTCCGCCCCGCCGATCACCATATCCACCGGCACAAAAACATCCTTGCCATGCGTCGGCCCATTCTGGAACACCGCGTTCAACGGCCAGTGCCGCCGGCCGATCTCCACACCCGGATGATCGCGCGGAATCAGCGCACAGGTGATGCCGACATTCTCGCCGCCACCCAGCAGCCTGTCCGGATCCTTGACATTAAACGCCAGCCCCAAAATCGTGGCAATCGGCGCCAGCGTGATATAGCGTTTCGACCACGTCACGGAAAAACCCAGAGTCTCCCGGCCGTTCCACATTCTTTTCGTAACGATTCCGAAATCCGGAATCGCCGCCGCGTCCGACCCCGCATAAGGGCTGGTCAGCGCAAAACACGGTATCTCCTCGCCGCGCGCCAGGCGCGGCAGCAGAAAATTCTTTTGCGCCTCGGTCCCATAGTGCAAAAGCAACTCAGCCGGGCCAAGCGAATTGGGAACCATGACGGTAACCGCCGCGGCGGAGCAGCGCGTAGCGAGCTTTTGCACAATCGCCGAATGCGCGATCGCGGAAAACTGCTTGCCGCCATATTGTTTCGGAATAATCAGCCCCAAAAACCCCTTCTCCTTGGCATAGGCCCAGGCTTTGGGCGGCAAATCCTGCCAGATCTGGGTGGAATCCCAGTCACTGGAAAGGTTGCACAACTCCTCCGTCTCGTGGTCCAAAAACGCCTGCTCCTCGGCCGAAAGCCCAGGAATTTTCGTCCCCAGCAGCCGCGCAAAATCAGGCGCGCCCGAAAACAGCTCAGCATCCCACCACACCGTGCCGGCGTCGATCGCGCTGCGCTCCGTCTCGCTCATCTTCGGCATAATTTTTCGGAAAACCGGCAGCAGCCTGGCGGAAACAGCCCTGGTCCTCAGCGCCGGCGTGGCGATGACGCAAGCCGGCACCAGCAGCAAAATGGCAAAAATCAAAGTCGCAAGCCAGCCCGCACCGGCCAGCATCCCCAGCACCAGCCAGGCCGTAATCGCCGCCAGCCAAATCACCGCACGCGTGCGGGCAAACCCAAGGGCGCAAACACCCAGCAGCCCGGCCAAAATCCAGATGGTTAGCATATCCATTCCTCTCATTGCCCGGCGGTCTTCACGCCGCCATTAACTAACAATACTGTCGATATATAGCGCGAAAAGGTGATTTTAAAAGAAGTTTTCTAACTTTTAAGCTGTTTTTCCTTCAAACCATCCAGCGTCCTTCGGCTCATACGGTTGATCAGCCGCAGTTCCGCTAAAGTCGTCTCGATGTTGTCCCGCCTGGCCTCAAGATCCTTGATCGCCGCCTCGGTGCGATCGATCACAAATCTCAACTGCGTCGCGCGGCCTTCCCCATGCGCGCCGTAAAGCTCCAGATAATGCTTGATCTCCGCAAGCGATGACCCAATTGCTTTGGCGCGCAGAATAAGAATAAGCCGCGCCCGGTCCCGCCGGCTGAGCACGCGCGCCCCATTGATCCGCCGCGGCGAAAGCAGGCCCTTGGTCTCATAGAAACGAATGGTGCGTGTGGAAATGCCAAATTCGGCGGCGATTTCAGCAATGCCAAAAAGATCGCCGGCGTCGTCGGCACGATGGGAGGCGACGAAGGATTCAGTAACAGCAGACATTTAAGGAAGTAGCGCTTTTTTGAAAAAAAGCGCGCAAAAAACTTTTGCTCCTGCGGGCGGTTTGAACAGGAGTGCCGTTAATCGCCTCCAATGGAGGCGATTAACGGCACTCCCGGCCCAAACGCCCGCCGTAGCAAAAGTTTTTTGGTTACTTTTTTTCAAAAAAGTAACTGCTTTCTTATAGCACACGCGACAGCCGCATGGCGATCGCGATATCGCCCTCCACCTGCAGCTTGCCCGACATGAAGGCGGTTGTGGGCTGCAGGTCGCCGGCGATCATGGCTTCCAGGTTGGCGAGCGTGACGGCAATCGTGCAGTCCGCCGGGGCCGTGGAATCGGTGACGGTATTGGGGGTGGCCTTGCCGTCGATATAGATCGCGCCGTCGGCCCCGCAGTCGAACTTCAGCGTGGCGTCAAGGCCGGAATCGGCGCCGACTTTCTCGGTAATGGCCTGCCGGGCGGTTTCGATGGACATCAGAGTTTCCTCGCGTAGAAAGTGATTGACGTTAACGTAAATCAGCGGCAAGGTGCTGTCAAATGGAAACGGGTTACCCGATGACAAAAACGAATGGGTATGATTCGGTTTTTAAGGATGGGTTGTTTGCGGGCCAGGTTGCGGTCGTGACCGGCGGTGGCAGCGGCATCGGCCGCTGCGTGGCGCACGAACTGGCCGCACTCGGGGCGGTTGTCGTCGTCGTAGGCCGCAAGCCGGAGAAACTCGAGGCCGTGGTGGCGGAAATCAGCGCGGATGGCGGCCAGGCGGAGGCGCTGGCGCTGGATATTCGCGATGAAGACGCCGTGCGCGCGGCGGTGACCGATGTGGTGGCTCGGCACGGCGCCATTCATTGCCTGGTCAACAACGCCGGCGGCCAGTTTCCCGCCCCGCTGGAAACCATTTCCAAAAAAGGTTTTGAGGCGGTGGTGGCGACCAATCTCACCGGCGGTTTTTTGCTGATGCGCGAAGTCTTCAACGCATCGATGCAAAAACACGGCGGCGCGATCGTCAACATGCTGGCGGCGATGCATCGCGGCATGCCCGGCATGGGGCATTCGGGTGCCGCGCGCGCGGGCATGGCGAATTTGACGATGACGGCGGCGTTCGAATGGGCCCACGCCGCCGTGCGCGTCAACGCGGTGGCGCCCGGCTGGATCGCGTCCTCCGGCATGGATTCTTATCCGCCCGCGATGAAACCGATCATTCAGGGGCTGACCAAAAACGTCCCGATGCGAAGGCTCGGTCTGGAGGCCGAGGTGAGCGGAACAATCTGCTTTTTGCTAAGCCCCGCCGCGCGGTTTGTGACCGGCGCTGTGGTCAATATCGATGGCGGCTCAACTCTGGGCGACGCCAGCTTTCCCCTGCCGGCACGGGCAAAAGCCCCGGCATACGAAGGCTTCCACCGCGCGCGCGTGCCGGACGTTTTGCGATGAGCGTACTGTCCTCCAACATAGACTCATCCAGCGCGGCCTTCGCGGAGAACGCGGCACGAATGACCGCGCTGGTGGAAGAGTTTCGCGCGCTGGAACGAAAAGTTGTCGAAGGCTCGGCGGCGGAGTCGGAAAAATTCGCGCGCCGAGGCCAGTTGCTGCCGCGCGAGCGGATCGCGCGCCTTCTGGATCGCGGCTCGCCCTTTCTCGAACTCGCGACGCTGGCCGGGCTCGCCATGCACGACGACGACGGCAAGCGCGCCGTGCTGGGCGGCGGCGGCATTCATGGGATCGGCTTCGTCGGCGGCAAACGCTGCCTGATCGCGGCCAATGATTCCGCGCTGAAGGGCGGCACGGTCGCGCCGATGGGCCTGCGCAAAATGCTGCGCAGCCAGGAGATCGCGATGAAGCAAAAGCTCCCGCTTGTCTATCTCGTGGAAAGCGGCGGCGCGAATCTACTCTACCAAAGCGAGATTTTTGTCGAAGGCGGCAGAAGTTTTGCAAACCAGGCGCGGCTCTCCGCGGCCGGCATCCCGCAGGTCGCCGTGGTGCACGGCTCTTCAACCGCCGGCGGCGCTTACCTGCCAGGGCTCTCTGATATCGTCGTGCTGGTGCGCGGCAAGAGCAAAATTTTCCTGGCCGGCCCGCCGCTGGTCAAAGCCGCGATCGGTGAAGATTCGACCGACGAGGAACTGGGCGGCGCCGAACTGCACGCGGAAGTAACCGGCCTCGGCGAATTTCTGGCCGAGGATGATTCGCATGCGCTGGCCCTCGCGCGCGAGATTTTAGAAAAGCTGAACTGGAATGATGCGGCAGAAGGTGCCGGCGTCGCGCCGGCATTTGACGAGGAAGACCTGCTGGGCATCGTGCCGGCGGACGAAAAACTCCCCATCGACATGCGCGAAATTCTGGCGCGCATCTTGGACGCATCGGATTTTCTCGAATACAAGGCCGGCTTCGGCGCCGACATGATCTGCGGGTTCGGCAAAATTCTTGGCCATCATGTCGGGGTGATCGCCAATAACGGCGCCATCCAGCCGCAAGGATCGGTGAAAGTCGCGCAGTTCATCCAGAACTGCGATCAGACCGGCACCGCGCTGCTGTTTCTGCAAAACACCACGGGCTACATGGTCGGCGCGGAAGCCGAGCGCGCCGGTGCCATCAAGCACGGCTCGAAAATGATTCAGGCGGTCGCCTGCGCGCGCGTGCCAAAGCTCACCATCTTAATCGGCGGCAGTTTCGGCGCCGGCAATTACGGCATGTGCGGGCGTGGTTTCGATCCCGATTTTATTTTCTCCTGGCCCAGCGCGCGCACCGCGGTGATGGGCGGCGCACAGGCGGCCAAGGTCATGGAGCTGATCACCCGCGCCAAATTTTCGCGCACGGGTGAGGGGTTGGACGAAGCGTCGCTCGCAAAAATGTCGGACGGCATGAAAGCGCGTCTGGATAACGAAAGCCGCGCCCTGTTCGGCACGGCGCGGCTCTGGGACGACGGGCTGATCGATCCGCGAGATACCAGAAAAATTCTCGGATTTTGCTTGGATACCGTGGCGGAGGGCGCGCGCCGCGCGCTGCGGCCCTCGACCTTCGGCGTAAACCGGTTTTGAGGGAGGAAAATACATGCTAAAATCCATCGAGCATAAGCAACTGGCGGAGACGGTGAGCCGGTTCGTGGCCGAAGAAATCAACCCCTTCGCGGATGAGTGGGAAAAGGCGGAACAATTCCCGTCCCACGAATTGTTCAAGAAACTCGGCAATCTCGGGCTTCTTGGCGTCAAATACCCTGAGGAATATGGCGGGCTGGGGCTGGATTTTTCGTATTCCGCGGTGATGGCGGAAGCGCTCGGCGACTGCGACTGCGGCGGCGTGCCGATGGCGATCGGCGTGCATACGGACATGTGCACGCCGGCCCTCGCCCGCTTCGGCAGCGACGAATTGCGGCGCGAATTTTTGGCGCCGGCGATCGCCGGCGATGTCGTGGGCTGCGTGGGTGTCAGTGAGCCCGGCGGCGGCTCCGACGTCGCGGCCGTCAAAACCACGGCGAGGAAGCAGGGCGGAGATTACGTCATCAACGGCTCAAAAATGTGGATCACCAACGGCATGATGGCCGACTGGTGCTGCCTGCTGGCGAACACCTCCGAGGGCGCCGTGCACAAAAACAAATCGCTGATCATGGTCCCGATGAACGCCAAAGGCGTTTCAAGGCAAAAGATCAAAAAGATCGGCATGAACTCTTCCGATACCGCGCAGTTGTTTTTTGATGACGTGCGCGTGCCGGTGAAAAACGTCATCGGGCAGGAAGGCCTTGGATTCACCTTTCAGATGCTGCAATTTCAGGAAGAGCGGCTATGGGCGGCGGCGAATTCCTTGCGCACGCTGGATCGGATGATCGACCAGACCATCGCCTACACGCGCGAACGCAAAACCTTCGGCAAGCCGATCCTGGATAACCAATACGTGCATTTCCGCCTGGCGGAACTGCGAACGGAGGTGGAGTGCCTGCGCGCGCTAACCTACGCCGCGGTCAACGATTACGTCTCAGGCAAGGACGTCACCCGCCTCGCCTCGATGGCGAAATTGAAATGTGGTCGGCTATCGCGCGAGATTTCGGATTCCTGTCTGCAGTTCTGGGGCGGCATGGGCTACACGATGGAGAATCCCATCAGCCGCGCCTGGCGCGATGGCAGACTCGTTTCAATCGGCGGCGGCGCGGATGAAATCATGCTCGGGATCATCGCGAAGCTGGAAGGCACGCTGCCGGATTCGCGCCGATGAGTTTTGCCACGATCATGGTCACGGTGGCGCGCGGCGTCTGCCACGTGACCCTGAACCGGCCGGCGCAAAAAAACGCGATGAGCCTGGCGATGGTGGCGGAGTTGCGCACGGCGCTGGATGAGGCGTTGGCCGATGACGGCGTACGTGTCATCCTCCTGCGCGGCGCGGATAGGAATTTTTGTTCTGGCGGCGATATCACTGACATGGCGGCGGCGCGCGGCGCGGCCCCGGATGGTGCGGATCCCATCGCGGCGATGAACGCAAAATTTGGATTTTTATGCGCCGCCTTCGCGGAATCAAACAAGCCCGTGGTCGCGGTGCTGGAAGGCGCGGTGATCGGCGGCGGCTTCGGCCTGGCCTGCGTGGCGGACGTGGCGGTAGCGCACGCCGGCGCCAAATTCCGCCTGGCCGAAACCTCGCTCGGCCTGGTGCCAGCGCAGATCGCGCCTTTTCTGGTCGCGCGGCTGGGCTTTTCAACCGCAAACCGGCTGGCGCTGACAGCCGCCACCTTCTCCGGCGCGCAAGCGCTGGCAGTAGGGATGGTGCACGAACTGGCGGAGGACGACACCGCGCTGCAAGCCTGCGTGGCAAACCTGCTACGCGCGCTGCAAAAATCACCCCCCGGCGCCCTGGCGGCAACCAAACTCTTGCTCCGCCGCGCGGTGTGGCAACAGCCCGAAACGCTGATCGACGAAGCCGCAAAAATCTTCGCCCAAGCGGTGCGCAGCCAGGAGGGCGAGGAAGGTATGATGGCGTTCTTGCAGAAACGCGCGCCGGCCTGGGTGGACCCCGGCTGATGGCCTTTTCCAAAATACTCATCGCCAATCGGGGAGAAATCGCGTGCCGGATCATCCGGACGGCGCGCACGATGGGCTACAAAACGGTCGCCGTGTTTTCCGACGCGGACGAAGCATCGCCGCATGTGCGCATGGCGGATGAAGCGGTCCGCATCGGCCCGGGGCCAGCCGCCGAATCCTATCTGCGCATCGATGCCATTCTGGACGCGGCCCGGCGCACGCACGCGAACGCGGTCCATCCCGGCTACGGCTTCCTGTCGGAGAATGCGGATTTCGCGGCCGCCTGCGCCGCGGCGGGCCTGGTTTTTGTGGGCCCCACGCCGGAGGCGATTCGCGTGATGGGAGACAAAGCCAGGGCCAAAGCAAAAATGCTCGAGGCCGGCGTGCCCGTCGTCCCCGGAGCTCCGCTCGCGAGCCTCGCGGCGGCGGAAACCCTCGGGTTTCCGGTCATGGTCAAAGCGGTGGCCGGCGGCGGCGGCCGCGGCATGCGCGTGGTCCGCGAGCCCGCCGCGCTGACGGAGGCGATGGACTCCGCCGCGCGCGAAGCCGCCTCCGCCTTCGGCGACGGCACGCTGATGCTGGAGACATTCATCGAGCACGGCCGGCACATCGAATTTCAGATTTTTGGCGACGAGCATGGCAACCTCGTGCATCTGGGCGAGCGCGATTGCACCGCGCAAAGGCGCCGCCAAAAAGTCATCGAGGAATCCCCCAGCCCGGTGGTAGGCTCCGCGTTGCGTGCACGCATGGCCGGCGCCGCCTTGGCCGCAGCAAGAGCCGTAAATTACGTCGGAGCTGGAACGGTCGAATTCATTCTGGCCGAGGACGAAAAATTCTATTTTTTGGAAATGAACACGCGCCTGCAAGTGGAACACCCGGTGACCGAATGTGTCACGGGTCTGGATTTGGTGGAATGGCAATTGCGCGTCGCCGACGGCGAAAGATTGCCGCTCTCGCAAGACGAAATCAGCTTCACCGGTCACGCCATCGAAGCCCGGCTATGCGCCGAAAATCCATATGAAAACTTTGCCCCGCAGACAGGCGAGGTACAATATTTTGCGCCCGCGGACGCCGGCATCCGGGTCGATGCCGGTGTCGAGTCAGGCACGCGAATTTCGCCATATTACGACTCGATGGTCGCAAAATTCATCGCCCACGGCGGCAGCCGCGCGGAGGCGGTGCGCAAACTGTCAGCCGCATTGGCGTCGGCACCGCTACTCGGCCTGGACACCAACGCCGAATTTCTAAAAGATCTCTTTCAGACGCCGGAATTCGCAAACGCCCGGATGCATGCGGGGACGATCGATGAATGGCAGGGCGCAAAAATTCTGCAAGCCAAGCCCCCGGCATTTCCCACGATTGCGCTGGCGGCTTCGATCTTTGTGCATGGCATCGCCGGCCACTGGAACCGCGGCGTAGCGGCCTACGGAATCACCTTGCGCGACCACAACGGTCACGATTATGCATTGCAAATCCTCCAACAGCGCGCCGGCGTCACCGTGCATCACGGCGATCAGGCCGCGGAGATTAAAATTCTCGAAGCGAGCGGCCAAAAAATATGGTTCGAACGCGACGGCGTGCGGGGCCGGGCGCACGCGGTAAAGCAGCCCGGTGTTCTGTTCCTGGCCAGCGACGGCTTCACGTGTCGATTCCAGGAGAAGCCGGCCTTTGCCGGCGCGGACCTGGTGACGGACGGCTCAACAATTCACGCCCCGGTGGCAGGCACGCTGGTTTCGATCTTGCCTGTCGGCGCGGGGGTGAAATCCGGCGAGATCATCGCGGTGATCGAGGCCATGAAAATCGAAACGCGCATTCCGGCCGCGATGGACGGCGTGATAACGGACATTTTTGCCGCGGCCGGCACGCAGGTCAAAGCCAAAAAACTCCTGGCGAAATTGGGACACGGCGCATGAACCAAAAAGCGATTCTCACCTGCGCGCTGAACGGCGTGCTGACCAACCCCGCCCAGCACAAGGTGCCGGTAACCCCTGAGGAAATGGCGGCGGCCGCGAAGCAGGCCTTTGACGAAGGTGCGGCCATCATGCACGTGCATTTCCGCGACCAGCGGCCCGGCATGGGCATGTTGCCGACCTGGGAGCCTTCCGTCGCCGCCGAAATCGCGCAAGCGATTCGCGCGGCGTGCCCCGGCGTCATTCTGAACCAAACCACCGGCATCGTCGGCCCCGAAACTTCTGGACCCATCGCCTGCCTGCACGCGCTGCAGCCGGAAATCGCGGCCTGCAATGCCGGAAGTTTGAATTATTTAAAAATCAAGGAAGACGGCAACTGGGCCTGGCCGCCGATGCTCTTCGACAATCCCGTGCCAAAAATACAAACCATGCTGGACGCCATGGCCGCCATCGGCGCGCGCCCGGAATTCGAGTGTTTTGACCTCGGCATCGTGCGTTCCGTTGACATGTACGTGCGCCACGGCATGGCGGCCAGCGCGCAGTACAACTTCGTCATGGGCGTCGCCTCCGGCATGCCGGTGGACGAACAGGCGCTGGCCTTGTGCGTGAAATACGCACGGCCCAACGCCGCCTGGCAAGCCACGTTGATCGGGCGCGCAGAGATCTGGCCGGTGCACCGGCGCGCCGCGGAACTCGGCGGCATGCTGCGCACCGGGCTGGAAGACACGTTCTACTTGCCAGACGGCGCACGCGCGGAACATAATGGCGCGCTGATCGCGGCACTGGCCACCTGCGCGCGCCAGGCGGGGCGGGAAATCGCCTCGCCGGACGAAGCGCGGGCAATGCTGGGGCTGACGAAATGAACTAAAATCAAAAAGGGTTTTGGCATGGAAGCGGAACAACGGATCATAACGACGCCGGCGAATTTTTTGGCGACCGCCGCTCGGGAAAAAGACGCGGCGGCGTATTTTGTGCGCGGCGAAACCGCGTGGCTGCCGACGAGCTGGACGGCATTCGAACAACAGGTCCGCCGCGCCGCCCGCGGGCTGCTCGCACTCGGCGTCATGCCGGGCGATAAAATCTCAATCCTGGCCTACAACCGTCCCGAATGGGTGATCATGGATCTGGCGGCGATGATGGTTGGCGCCATTCCGGCCGGCATCTATTTCACCGCCGCCCCGGCGGAGGTTGCGTTCATCGTGAAGGATTCCTGCAGCGTCGTTCTGGCGGTGGAAAATGCCGCGCAATACGCCAAAATCGCCGCCAAGCAGAATGAGCTCGGCACACTGCGCCGCGTGGTGATCATGGAGGGCAAGGCGCCCGACCCGTGGGTGATCGAGTGGCGTGCGTTTTCCGAACTGGGCGGCGCCGCGCTGGATGCGGAAATCGAAAAACGGCTGGCCGCGATTGCGCCGCGCCAGGCGGGCACCCTGATCTACACCTCCGGCACCACGGGCACGCCCAAGGCGGTGGAACTGTCCCACGCGGCGCTCAGCCGTTGCGTGCAGGTGCTGCAGCAGACCACACCACGCGGGCCGGCCGACCGGGTCATCTCCTATCTGCCGCTCGCGCATATCGCCGAGCAGATGTTGAGCATCCATTCCTTCGTCGATTCCGGCGCCAAATTATATTTTGCCAAATCCGTGCAAGACCTCTCGGCGCATCTGCCGGAAGTGCGGCCCACCTTGATGTTCGGCGTGCCGCGCGTCTGGGAAAAACTCGTCTCCGCCCTACGCGAGAAACTCGGTGCCGCGACCGGACCAAAAGCCAAGATCGCCGAATGGGCGCAGGCAACGGGGCGGGAATGGCACCGGCTGGAACGCGAAGGCAAGCGGCCACCGGCGGTCCTCGATATTCAAAAGCGCATCGCCGAGAAATTGGTGTATTCAAAAGTCAAGGCAGCGATCGGATTGGATGCGGCGCGGCTACTCTTCTCCGGCGCCGCACCCATCGCACCAGAGGTGCTGGAGTTTCTCGCCGGGCTCGATGTCGTCGTCTATGAACTCTACGGCCAGTCCGAAACCTGTGGCCCCACCACCAGCAACGTACCAGGCGCCAACCGCATCGGCTCGGTGGGCAGGGCGGTACCCGGCACCCAACTGCGCATCGCCGAAGACGGCGAAGTGTTAGTTTTCGATAACAAACTATTCACCGGCTACGCCGGCCGGCCGGACGCGACGGCGGAAGCGCTGGTGGACGGATGGCTGTATTCGGGCGACGTCGGCCGGCTGGATGAGGACGGCTATTTGTACATCACCGGCCGCAAAAAAGACCTCATCATCACCGCGGGCGGCAAGAATATCTCGCCGGCGCCGATCGAGGCGGCGCTGGAAGCCGTGCCGATGATCGAGCACGCTGTGATCGTGGGCGACCGGCGGCCATTCTGCACGGCGCTGATCACGCTGAACCCTGATCATCTGGCGGGCTTCGCAAAAACCCACGGCATTTCGCATGAGAATGCGCGCCATCACGCGGCGGTGCACGGCGAGGTGCAGCGCGGCGTGGATGAGGTGAACGCGGAACAATCCCGCGTCGCCGCCGTGCGAAAATTTTTGATATTGCCGGGACGTTTTGGGGTCGATACGGGCGAACTGACGCCGACGCTCAAGATCAAGCGCGCGGTGATTCTCGAAAAGTACAAAACCGAGATTGAAGCGCTGTATGAAAGAGAAAAAGTAAGCAGCGCCTTTTAAAAAAAGGCTCCCCGCCTGGGGCGCACAAAAACTTTTGCTGCGCTACGCGCGGCTCCGGCGCCGCTAAAGCCGCGCGAAGTCTTACTCAGAACAAGTAACCCACACCGGCGCCCACCACTGTCGGGCTCAGCGACGTTTTTGCGACGATTGCCCCATTATTGATATGCGCCGTCGTGTTGATGAACATCTGCTTGATATCGAAATTGGCGAACCAGTTGCCGCCAAGATGATAGTCAAATCCCGCATCCAGCGTCGGGCCCACGCCCGTTGAGTAACCGGCCTTCGTCACCGTCGGGCCCGCGGCGTGGCCGTCGTAGAAAAACGCCACGGTCACGCCGAGCCCGGCATACGGCGTGAAGCCCGCGATGGGTGCCGTATGATATTGCAGCGTCACCGTCGGCGGCAGCACCCACACGCTGCCGACATCCACCTTCCCCAGCGCGGTGCCGGTGGCCGAAACGTCGTGGCGCGTCGTGGCGGCGATCGCTTCGACCGAAAAATGATTTGTCAGGAAGTAGGACAAATCGACTTCCGGTGCCGCCTGGTCGGTCGCATTGACGTGGCCGCCGATGCCGGAGACCGAGGACGAAAAATTCTCCGGCAGCACGCCGATGGCGCGCAGATGGACGAGAAAATCCCCCGGCTGAAAGCTTTGCGCCCGCGCACCGGGTGCGGCAAGCAGGACGGCGCCCACAAGCGCCGCGGAGAGAGCTTTGTTCACTGGATTGGTCCTGTTCGTGAAAGTTATGATTTTCTAACGAACGGAGAGAACGCCAAAAGCGTGCGGCAGGCTTTGATATACGTCAAATGATTATGATTTAGAGGAGAAAAGCGCTTTTCGAAACAGCCCCTACACCGGCCGGCAAAATCCCGTCCTCTTAGGCTTCGCCCGCGGCGATATCGGCCAGACGCTGCGGCTTCAGCAGCAGCACTTCGTGCGCGTGGTCCAGCGCAATCAGCCCATCGCGCTTCATCGCGCTCAGCGAGCGCGACACGGTCTCAATCGTCAGCCCCAGATAATCCGCCAGATCAATCCGCGTCATCGGCAGCGGCAGTTTTTGCCCGGGCTTCGGCACGCCGCCGGCGGGGCAGTGCTCGTTGCGCTCCGCCCAGGTCATCAAAAAGCTGGCAACGCGTTCCTGCGCCGTCTTGCGGCCCAGCAACAGCATCTGGTCGTGCGCCACGGTCAGTTCATGCGTCGCGATGTTCAGCAGCCGGCGCTCCAACGCCGGGAATTCGCCAAACACCTCGTGCAAAGCCTTGCGGTGAAAGCGGCACAGTTGAACCTCCCCCATCGCCTCCGCGGAAAACGCATAGCTGCCGGCCACGTCCAGCCCCAAAAACTGCCCGACGCCCATAAAGCCGGTAATGTGCCGCCTGCCATCAGGCAGGGATTTGAACACGCGCACATTACCGGCGCTGATATTATAAAAATACGCCGCCGGCTCCTGCTCCTCGATAAACACTTTCCCGGCGGCCACCGTCGTACGCTGCGCGGTACGGGCCAGAAAAGAAATTTCATCGTCGGTCAGCGCGTCGCACATGCCGATATGGCGCGCTTCGCAATCCGCGCAGTGCGCGGCGGCATTGCCGTGTGCGACGTTGATGGCGACACTTCGCCTGAGAGCGGCTTCGGGCACGTCAAAAACTCCCAGAATTTTGTTCTTATACCGCAATTCCCGGCGCTGTTAACCCTGTTTTTTTCGACGGTGAAACGGCCGGCCGCTTGATTCAGATCAAGGAGCGCCGCCGGCGAACGCGCTCTTTGGCACGGTCGGAGGGATGGACGGCCCGTGCGATGGAAGAATTTGTCATTGAACCTCTTGCGCGATCAGCCATCCTGGACGCCTATCCGCTGATTCAGCTCACTGATCCGCAGATGCACCTGCAGGTCTGGAAAACCCGCGCGCTGGCCGCCATCGGCCGGGGCCCCAGCGGGCCGCACGGCATCCTCGTGGCGCGGCGCCGGACGCGCCGGCATATCTGCGGCATGGTCTGGTTCCGAACCGAGCGGGATTTCGTCCAAGGCCGCGTCCTGGTGGCAAGCCACCTGGTGGCCGTGGATATTCTCAACCCCCGAGGCATCACCCTGGCGCTGGTGAAAGCGCTGGCGGCGCGGGCGCGGCAGCAAAACTGCAAGCTGGTCCGCCTGGTGGTGGCGGAAGGTGCGGCGATGGCCGAGATGCTGCCAGAGGCGGTGCTGGAGGCGGAGCCGCGGTCGCGGGTGGACCGGTTTACGAATTTGAGTTTTGCGACGTAGTAGGAGAGAACTTACTTTTCTTGTAAAAAATAAGTGGCCCGCGAACGCGGAAAAAAACTTTTGCTCCTGGGGCTTTGGGTCCGGGATTGCCTTTAATCGGCACCAAAGGTGGCGATAAAAGGCATCCCGGACCCAGCGCCCCCAGGAGAAAGAGTTTTTTGCGCGCTTTTTTTCAAAAAAGCGCTGCTTTCTTTACTTTCCCTAAACATATCCTTTCGAAAAAAGCCTCGATTGATCTGAATCAAGGTTTCCATAAGCCGCCGCGGCTAATTCACGTATCATGCTGAAAGATCGCACCGTAAAGGATCTGGCTGTGCTCACCGCGATCAAGTTCGCCGTGATCGCCGTGATTTATTACGCCTGCTTCGCGGCGTATGACGGCCGGCCGCTCGACACCGCGGCGCATCTATTGGGACCAGCGCCTGCATCATCAATAACAAACCGGGGATTTTGACATGGACGTCGTCTCGCTCTCGCGGCTGCAGTTTGGGCTGACCGCGCTTTATCATTTTCTGTTCGTGCCGCTCACGCTGGGTCTGGCGATTCTGCTGGTGATCATGGAGGTGGTGTACGTCACCACCGGCCGCGTCATCTGGCGGGATATGGTCAAATTCTGGGGCGTGCTGTTCGGCATCAACTTCGTCATGGGCGTCGCCACCGGCATCACCATGGAATTCCAGTTCGGCACCAACTGGGCCTATTATTCCCACTACGTCGGCGACATTTTTGGCGCCCCGCTGGCGATCGAAGGCCTCATGGCGTTCTTTCTGGAAGCCACCTTCGTCGGCATGTTTTTCTTCGGCTGGGATCGCCTCAGCAAAATTCAGCATCTATTCGTCACCATCATGGTCGCCATGGGCACCAATCTCTCGGCGCTCTGGATTCTCATCGCCAATGGCTGGATGCAGCATCCCGTGGGCGCCAGGTTTGATATGGCGACGATGTCCATGCAGGTCAGCGATTTTTCCGCGGTGCTGATGAACCCGAACGCGCAGGATAAATTCGTGCACACGGTAGCCGCCGGCTACTGCGTCGGCGCGATGTTCATGATGTCGGTCTCGGCGATCTATCTTCTCATGGGCAAGCACCGCGCTGTGGCGCTGCGCTCCATGACGGTCGCGGCCAGTTTCGGCCTCGCCTCCTCGCTTGCGGTCGTTTCGCTGGGCGATGCCTCCGGCGTTACCATCGCGCAGGACCAGCCGATGAAAATGGCCGCCATCGAAGGCATGTGGAACACCGAGCCCGCGCCCGCCGCCTTCAATGTCTTCGGCCTGCCGGACCAGGCCAACCACGTCACGCGCGATGAAATCCAAATCCCCTGGGCGCTCGGCCTGATTGCGACGCATTCCACCGATGAGCCGGTGCAGGGCATCATTCCGCTTGTGGCGCGCAACGCGCTTCGCGTCGCTTCCGGCGCGCAGGCCTATGGCGCGATGGAAACGCTGCGCACCGACCCCACCAACGCCGCCGCGCAGGCGATTTTCAACGCGCATGTGAACGACCTGGGCTACGGCCTGCTGCTGAAAACCGTCGGCGTGGACGACGTGACCAAGGCGACGCCGGCGCAAATCCAGGCCGCCGCCTGGTCCACCGTGCCGCCGGTGGCACCCGTGTTCTGGTCGTTCCGCATCATGGTGGCGCTCGGCATCTACTTCATCGCGCTGTTCGCGGCGATGTTCTGGAAGGCCTGCACCCGCAAGCTGGACACCACGCGCTGGCTGCTCTGGGTCACGGCATTTTCCATGCCGTTGCCCTGGATCGCGGCCGAACTCGGCTGGACCACGGCCGAAGTCGGCCGCCAGCCCTGGACCATCGACGGCATTCTGCCCACCGCGCTTTCGGTCTCCTCGGTGCCGGCGATGAATGTCGCGATTTCTGTCGCCGGGTTTGTCATCCTGTATTCCTCGCTGTTCTGCGTGGAAATGTTTTTGATGGTCCGCGCCATCCGCAAAGGCCCCGGCCAGGTGCACGCGCCGTCCAGCCTGCTGCCCAAGGCGCCGGGATTCTTGGGCTCGGCGCATCTGCCGCACCCGGCCGAATAACAAAAAGGGAATCCGTATCATGAACGAATATGAAGTTTTCCGGCTGATCTGGTGGGCTCTGCTCGGCGTGCTGCTCATCGGCCTGGCGGTAATGGACGGCTTCGACCTCGGTGCCGCCATGCTGATGCCCTTCATCGGCAAAACCGACGCCGAGCGACGCGTCGTCATCAACACCGTCGGCCCGGTATGGGAAGGCAACCAGGTCTGGCTCATCCTCGGCGGCGGCGCCATCTTCGCCGCCTGGCCGATGCTCTACGCGGTCTCCTTCTCCGGCTTCTACTTCGCGATTCTGCTCCTCCTGCTCTCGCTGATTCTGCGGCCGGTGGGCTTCAAGTACCGCAGCAAGCTGCACGGCACCAAATGGCGCAATTTCTGGGACGGCGCGCTATTCGTCGGCGGCCTGGTGCCCGCCCTGGTGTACGGCGTCGCCTTCGGCAACGTGCTGCAAGGCGTGCCGTTCTCGTTCGACGACACACTCCGCATGACCTATACCGGCTCTCTGCTCGGCCTGTTCAACCCGTTCGCGCTGCTCTGCGGCCTCATCTCGGTCTCGATGCTGGTCATGCACGGCGGCGCCTACGTCGCCTGCAAGACCGAAGGTTTTTTACGCGCCCGCGCCCAAAAGGCCGCGACCTACGCCGGCATCCTGACCATCCTCCTGTTCGCCGCCGCGGGCGTCTGGGCCTCGCAACTCGACGGTTACGTCGTGCAAAAATTCGCCGGCACGGACGGTCCCTCCAACATGCTATTGAAGACCGTGACACTCGCGCCGGGCGGCCTGTTCACCAACTACCACATCGCACCGTACACGATGATCGTTCCGGCCATCGCATTCCTAGGCGCCGTCGCCACCATCGCGCTCACCCGCGCGGCAAAGATGCCTGGCGTCACCTTCATCACCTCGGGCCTCGCGGTGGCCGGCATCATCGGCACCGCCGGCGTATCCCTCTTCCCCTTCATGCTGCCCTCGTCCTCGGTGCCGAATGACAGCCTGATCGTGTGGGACACCTCCTCCAGCCTGCTCACCTTGCAAATCATGCTGGTGGCCACAATCATCTTCCTGCCCATCATCCTCGCCTACACCAGTTGGATCTACTACGTGCTGCGCGGCCCGGTAACCCTGGCCACCATCGCGCGCGACGATCACACGGCTTATTGAAAACGGAGCAAACCAATGTGGTATTTTACATGGGTGTTGGGCCTTGGCTTCGCGGCGGCATTCGCGGCGATGAACGCGATGTGGCTGGAACTCAACCCCGGCGCGTTCGAGGGCAAACTCTCGGAACCCGACGAAGGCTGAACATGCGCGCCGCCTCGCTCGCCTTCGCCGGCGCCGCCAGCCTGATCGGGTTGATCTTCCCGTTCTGGCTGGCCCGCCAGGCGACGGACCTAAACCAGACAATTTTGCTGGTTCTGATGGCGGGCATCATGGGCGCGTTCATCTACGGCGCCGGCTTCGCGCCGCAAAACCGCACCGCGCGATGGGCGATCTCCCCAGGCGTGACATGGCCGCTGCTGGCGGGCAGTCTGGGTGCGCTGCTCATCATTCGATAGGAAAGCAAGGCTTCTCTTTTGAGAAAAGAAGCTTCGCGCCGTGTTGCTCCGCCATGGCTACAAACGGCGCGTCCTTCTGTCATCTTTCGTTGCGTTTCTTTTCAAAAAGCGGCCCGGAAATGTTAGCTGCCGGCCATACTTCACGCTAATGTACGCCGCGGGCCAGGCAGGCAAGGTTGTTTGCGCGGGTTATAGGCCCACATGATTGGCGTGATGAACATGCAAAAAATTTTACGACGGGCGCGGGCTGTGCTGGGCCTATCGGCCATCCTCGCCCTCGGCGGCTGTATCGTCGGCCCATCGGGCT
>PLFB01000033.1 GCA_003137135.1 Acetobacteraceae bacterium | reverse complement strand
ATTCAACTATGTACTCAACTATTTTCCTTCGGAAAATATACTAACATTCGGTCACTGAGGTGACCGAGCGCAAAAATTCCCCTCGAAAGGAGTCCGCCATGCCCCGCCGTACCCGTCTAACGCCGGCCGAACTCTATCTCCGCCCGCCGCTTCTGGATGCGGTTCAATGTCCGCCCCACCTGATGCCGGCATTCCACAACCCGCCCCCAACCCGGGCGGCGGCGATGGTCCGGCCCCTCCCCCCGCCGCCGCCCAGGCGGACGCCGCAGATTGAAAAGTACCTTTCGGGCGAGGAACTCGCCGCATTCCGGCGCGCCTATTCCGAACTGACCGGCGGCCAGGCCGAACTGGCACCCGCGGGCGCACATGCCGCCCTTCCTGCTGCCCAGGTCATCCAGCATCCGGTTGGCGGCAGCGTCGTCAATCTGGCCGCCTTTCGCGCCGCCCGCGAGGCCAGGACCATCCGCCCGGCCGGCGGTGCGGGGGATGTGTGGTGAAGCCTAAAATCCTGCCGGCCACCCGGAAGCGCATCGACGCGCTCAGAGACGAATACCGCCGGGCGCGCGCGTTCTTCTACGGCGCGACTCGGGCGATGGATTCGGCGTGGGAATCCGGCCAGGCCGCCCTTGCCGCTACAGCCGGACATGACCAGCAGCGCGCGGCGGTGGACAGGCTGGAGGCGGACTTGCAAACCTTCCTCGCCAGCGTCCCGCCCGATGCGCCGGCCGCGCCGTCACGCCAGAAGGCCGCCCGATAACGTGGCGTTAAAAATGCTGCCCGCCAAGCCCGCCGGAGCCACCCACACGCCGCCCGCCGTTCCGCCCGGCCAATCGCCCCACCGCCGCACGTTAAAGCCGCCAGCCCGTCCCCAGGCCCGCCGGCGGCACCACTCGCCAGCCAAGCACCGCCCTCACCGGCAAATGTACCCCGGCCCGGCTAGGCCGGCACCAACACGTGCGGCCCGGCGATGACACAGCCAAGGCAAGGCGCGCGAAGGGTTCCAAAACGAGGGCCGTGACGTATAGGTTATGGTGTTGACGTTTAATGCTGACCTTTGGGTTTATGCAGTCATACACGCGGGCGCGTGCTCGCCCTCGCGCGCGAGGCTGAGGCGGCGCCAAACAGGCAAAGTCGCCCTTACCGCCATCCCAAGTGTCTGCCCTGGTGTATGCCGGAAAAGCGAGACCTTCAATTTTCCCTTATTTTCTGCCGCTTTCCGGGCGATGGCTGGCGGAGAAGGTGGGATTCGAACCCACGGTACGCGTGAACGTACGGCGGTTTTCAAGACCGCTGCCTTAAACCACTCGGCCACCTCTCCTTCGGGCTGGCGGTTTTCAGCCTAACCGGTCCGTTCGGTCAAGGGACCCCCGGTCAAGGGACCCCCGGTTAAGGAACCCCGGTCAAGTGTCGAGCGACGATGGGAGGGCCACCCCCAGGCGGGCGGAATAGTCCTGGATGAATTGCCACGCCACACGGCCGGAACGCGCGCCGCGGGTCACCGACCATTCCACCGCCGCGGCGCGCAGGGCGTCGGGGGTGGTGGGCAGTCGAAAGGCGGCGGCGTAGGCTTCGATCATCGCGAAAAACTGCTCCTGGCTGCCGTTGTGAAAGCCGATCCAGAGCCCGAAGCGGTCGGACAAGGAAACTTTTTCCTCGATCGCCTCGGACGGGTTGATGGCGGTCGAGCGCTCGTTGTCGATCATGTCGCGCGGCATCAGGTGGCGGCGGTTGGAGGTGGCATAAAACAGCACATTTGGCGGCCGGCCCTCGATGCCGCCGTCAAGGACGGATTTCAGCGCCTTGTAGTCGGCATCCTCGCGCTCGAAAGAAAGGTCGTCGCATAGGATGAGGCAAAGACGCGGCTGCGCCCGAAGAATGTTGAGGAGGGCGGGGAGGGTGCGAATGTCCTCGCGGTGAATTTCGATCAGCGCGACTGCGCCGGGATTGGCGGCGTTGACGGCGGCGTGCACGGCCTTCACCAGCGAGGATTTGCCCATGCCGCGGGCGCCCCACAGCATGGCGTTGTTGGCCGGCAGGCCGCGGGCGAAGCGCTGGGTGTTTTCCAGCAGCAGGGCTTTTTGCGGCTCGATGCCCTGCAGCAGCGCCAGCGGCACGCGCGAGACGTTTGGCACCGGCGCCAGGCCGGCGGGGGGGTGCCAGACGAAGGCGTCCGCGCCGGCCAGGCTGGGCGCCGGCGGGGCAGCGGGGCTCAGGCGCTCCAGCGCTTCGGCGATGCGGCGTAGCAAATCCTCGTCCATAAAATCCTGTCCCTGGCCAATCCCGGCCTGCGTGGCCTATAGAGCCGCCGGTAACACGATCAACCGGGATTCTAAATGTTCATTTCCAATGCCTACGCCCAGACCGCTGCGGGCGGCTTGCCCGCCAGCCTCGGCGGCCTCGTGCAATTCGCGCCGCTGATTCTCATTTTCATCGTTTTCTATTTTCTGCTCATCCGGCCGCAGCAAGCCCAGGCCAAGGAACTGAAGGCGCGGCAGGAGAAGCTTTCGCGCGGCGATAAAATCGTGACCGCCGGGGGGATTCTGGGCACCGTGAAGAAGGTGACGGACGGCGACGCCAACGTGGACGTGGAGATCGCGCCGAATGTGACGGTGAGCGTCGTGCGTTCCACGATCACGCAGGTGCTGACCACGGCAAAGGCGGCGGATAAAGCGTAAGGAAAAGCGCCATTTTGCCGCGCGTTTCATGGCTCATATATTTTCAGATGTTTTCGTATCAGCGTTAGCCAAATGCGAAACTTGCCGGGCGGTGCAGGCGGCGCCCTGACGCGCCGGCATCGCCCGTGCCGCGGCGATGGCCGCAACCTGGAAGATTTTACTTGCAATTTCTGATAAACCTAAGCGAGTATCGGCGCATCGTGGGATCGGATTCGGAGGGGTGGCATGCCGGAATTTCGTTACATCGCGTTCGACCAGGATTCGCTGGTGGCGCTGGCGCATGATGCGCGGGCCGCCTACGCGCTGCAGCGGGCGGATAGGTTGAATGGCGACGCGCGGATCTACATCATAGACGCCGGCGCGCTGGCACTGCAGATATGGATCGACGGATTGACGCTGCCGGAAGCGGAAGCATTCATCTTGCAGACCATGCGGCAGAAGCTGCGGGTTCTGGAAGAGCAGGAATAGGCAGCGGCGCATGTTCAAGGCAAGCAAGCACTTCTTTTTCTGAAGAAAAAGAAGCAAAAAGACTTTTTACGAATGCGGGCGTTGGCATCGGCATGGCAAAAGCCCAAAGGAATCAAAAGTTTTTTGGTTACTTTTTTTCAAAAAAGTAACTTCTTGCTGCTGGCTGCTGGGGACCAAGAAGTAAGCATTGCCTCACGTCTTCTCAAACTGCTCCGAAATCTCAAGCAGCCTGATGCCGGCCTTCGTCACCACCGTGCGTATCATGACCGCGCCGTCGTCCATGCGGTAGAACCACTGGTCCATCGTCACGTTGGCTAGCGGGTCACCGGGCGATGTTTTCAGGGTCCAGCGCCAGTGCATCGCGCGGCCGCCGACAATGCCGGTGGTGCTGCCGGCCATGTCGTTGGCGGTGGCCTGGTATTGGTTTGCACCGGTTTGCGCGAGGTGCCAAATGCGCGTTTGCGTGCCGCCGCCGGGCAAATGCAGGGTTTGCACCATTGTGATGCCGCCGGCGGGATTGGGGGTGCCAACGCAGTCGGTGGTGATGATGCCGGTGGGCTGGTTGTCCCGGTCTTCCTCCACGCCCCAGGAGGTGACGTGGCCGTTGAAAAAGGCGATGGGGTCGAAATTTGGGCCGGTGTTTTGGAAGGCGGCGGGTTTCAGGGGGGCGGAGCAGGCGGCGAGGGCGAGCAGCAGGGCGGCGGCCAGAAATTTCATGACGTCAGAGTCATCCAGGGGGGGATGCGGGGGGTAACGAGGGAGGCGCCGGCCATCAGCGGTTTTTGCAGCGCATCCAGCCGCAATGTGGCAAGCGCCAGGGCGCCGGAGGCGGAGCGGATGGTGCCGACTTCCACGCCGTCGGCGAAGATGGGCGTGCCGGGCGGGGGGGCGGCGGATGCCAGGGTGACGGGGATGAGGCGGCGCTTGATCAGCCCCCGGTATTTGGTACGGGCGGTGAGTTCCTGGCCCATATAGCAGCCTTTTTGGAAATCGACGCCGTTCAGGACGTCGAAATTGGCTTCCAGCAGCAGGGTTTTGTCCGGCTCCAGGTCGGGCGGGCCGTCCGGCAGGCCGAGGGCGTGACGGTGAGCGTGGTAATCTTCTGCTCCCGCGGTGGTGGGAAGGATTGTGTCGGTGATCATCCTGTAGCCGGCTTCGGGCAAACGCGGGTCGGCGGCGGTGATGGGGATTTTTTGGGGGAGCTGGTTCCAGGCGGCGTGGACGTGGCGGGTGGCGGAAACGTCTTCCAGCCTCACGTCGGCGCGCAGCTTGTAGCGCGCGAGGCGCTTTTGCAGGTCCGGGATGGCGGCGGACGGCGCGTCCAGCAACAGCGTTTCGCCGTCCGAAAAAATGAAGAAATCGATCAGATAGCGGCCTTGAGGGCTCAGTAGAGCCGCCCAGACGGCGTGGCCGGGGGCGGCCCGAGACACTTCGTTGGAGACCAGGCCGTTGAGGAAGCTGACGCGGTCCGGGCCGGAAACGGCCAGGACGCCGCGGGAGGGGAGATGGGCTAGCATGGCACCTTGGGGGAAGAGGAAGCGGGAAGAAAGAAGTTACTTTTTTGAAAAAAAGTAACCAAAAAACTTTTGATGCCCTCGGCTTTTGAGTGGCCACAGTTTGGCCGCTCNNCGCTCAAAAGCCGGGGGAATCAGAAGTTTTTTTGGTTACTTTTTTTCAAAAAAAGTAACACCTTCCTCCTCCACTTGGGCGCTCGTTGCCGGCGCGGCAAGAAGTGCTAGAGGCTGCGGTCAGATGCGTATTCTGTTCATCACCTCCTCGCGGATCGGCGACGCCGTGATTTCCACCGGGATCCTGGAAACATTGCGGACAAGGAATCCGGGGGCGCGGGTGACGGTGGCGTGCGGCGCGGTGGCGGCGGGCGTGTTTGAAAGAATGCCGGGGCTGGAGCGGCTGATCGTATTCGAAAAGGAGTTTTTGGATTTTCACTGGCTTCGGCTGTGGGCCAAGCTGGTGGGAAAGTTTTGGGACGTGGTGGTGGATGTGCGCGGGTCCGGGCTTGCGCTGTTTCTGGCGGCCAGGCGCCGGCATTTTTTGCGCGGCGGCCGGCGGCCGGGGCGGCGGTATGAGCAGTTGGGCCGCGCGATGGGGTTTGTGCCGGCGCCGCTGCCGGTGGCCTGGACAAATGCCGCCGATGAGGAAAAGGCGGCTGCTTTGCTGCAGGGACCGGTGATCGGACTGGGGCCGACGGCGAATTGGAGTGGCAAAATCTGGCCGCCGGAGCGGTTCGTGGCGGCGTTTGAGTCGCTGGCGGCGCAACTTCCGGGCGCGCGGGCGGCGGTGTTTGCCGGACCGGGAGAGCAGGAAGGCCGGCTGGCCGCGCCGGTGATCGCGGCGCTGCCGGGCGCGATCAATTTTGCGGGCGCGCTGAGCCTGCCGGAGGTTTCGGCTTGTCTGAAACGCTGCGCGCTGTTCATCGGCAATGATTCGGGGCTGATGCATCTGGCGGCGGCGGCCGGGACGCCGACTTTGGGGTTGTTTGGGCGCTCGCGCGTGGAAGAATACGCGCCGGCGGGGCGCAAGACGGCGGCGGCGGTGGCGCCGGGGGTTTCGGGCGAAGCGCCGATGGAGGGGCTGACGGTGGACGCCGTGGTCGCCGCGGCGAAGCGCCTGTTGTGAGAATTGCGCAGGTGATGGCGGGTGCGGCGAATGGCGGCGCGGAACTTTTCTTCGAGCGCATGACGCTGGCGCTGGCGCAAGCCGGCGAGACGGTGCTGCCGGTGGTGCGCGCCGATGAGGGCCGCAGCGGCAGGCTGATCAATGCCGGTCTGCGGCCGGTTGAATTGCGGTTTGGCGGACCTCTGGATGTTTTCACCAGGCCCAAAATGGCGCGGATTCTGCGGCGCTTCAAAACCGAGGTGGCGGTGGCGTGGATGAGCCGTGCGGCGGCCAAAATGCCGCGCGGGGACTGGGTGAATGTCGGGCGGCTGGGCGGGTATTATGACCTGAAATATTTTTCGAATTGTGATTTTCTCGTCGGCAATACGCGCGGAATCGTGGACTGGGTAGTTGCGCAAAAAAAATGGCCGGCCGAGCGGGTAAAATATCTGCCGAATTTCGTAGAGGACTTTTCGGAAGAGGAGCCGGTGGCGCGGGCGTCTCTGGGCGTGCCGGAGGACGGCAAATTGATGCTGGGGCTGGGGCGGCTGCACGCGGTGAAGGGGTTTGACGTTTTGGTGCGCGCCGCGGCGCTGCTGCCGGAAGTGCATTGCGTGATCGCCGGTGAGGGGCCGGAGCGGGCGCGGCTGGAGGCGCTGATCGCGGAGTTGAAGGTGGGCGAGCGGGTCAAATTGCTGGGCTGGCGGACCGATAGCGGGGCGTTGCTGAAATGCGCCGATATATTCGTTTCTTCATCCCGGCACGAGCCGCTGGGGAATATGGTGCTGGAAGCGTTTGCCGCGCAGACGCCCGTGCTGGCGGCGAAAGCCGAAGGCCCAGGCGAGGTGATTCGCGATGGCGTGGATGGTGTTCTGGTGCCCGTGGACGATGTGGCGGCGCTGGCGGTGGCGGCGCGGACCATGCTGGGGGATGTGCGGCTGAGGGTGAAACTGGCGCTGGCGGCGCGGCAGAAATTCGCCGCGGAGTTTTCGAAAGACGTTGTAATGTCGCAATGGCTGGGGTTTTTGCGGGGCTTGAAAACCTGATGTGCGGCATCGCCGGCATCATGCTGAAGGATGGTTTTGCGGCGGATTCTGAAATGCTGGCGCGGCTGACGCGGGGTATCGCGCATCGTGGGCCAGATGGGAGTGGGCAATTCCTGGCGCAGAATGTCGCGCTGGTGCATACGCGGCTGGCGATTATCGATCTCGCGACGGGCGATCAGCCGCTGTTTTCGGGGCCGCTGACGCTGATCGCGAATGGCGAGATTTATAATTATATCGAGTTGCGCGCGGAATTGCCGGTGGGGTATGCGACGGCGAGCGATTGCGAGCCCCCGCTAAAGTTGTTTTCAAGGCGGAGCGAGGATTATGCCGGTTATCTCCGCGGCATGTATGCGATCGCGATTCATGACCGCGCGTTCAAGACGCTGACGCTGTCGCGCGATCCTTTCGGCATCAAACCGCTTTACACGGTGCAGACGGCGGCGGGCGTGGCGTTCGCCTCCGAGCCGCATGCGCTCCTGGATGCCGGGTTATTGCCGCGTGAATTGGATTTTCTGAAGCTGGGGGAGTTGCTGCAATTGCAGTTTTCCACTGGCCGAAACACGGTCTTTAAAAATATTGAGCGGGTGCTGCCGGGCGAGACGCTGACGCTGAAGCATGGTGCGATGCAGAGCTCGCGGCGGATCGAGGCGGTGGAGCGCGATGAGGTTTTGGCGCCGCCGGTGAGTGATGAGGCGGCGGTGAAGCGGTTGGACGAGGTACTGGAAGACAGCGTGTTCGTGCACCAGCGCGCGGATGTGCCGTATGGGATGTTCTTGTCGGGCGGCGTGGATAGCGCGGCGATCCTGGCGATGATGGCCCGGCTGAACGTTTCCCCGGTGCTGGCGTTTACGGCGGGTTTTGATTTTGCCGGCGTGGCGGATGAGCGCGACGCGGCGGCCGAGACCGCGAAGGCGGCGGGGGCGCGGCACGAGCGGCTGGAGATTTCGGAAGCGATGGTGTGGGAGTTTTTGCCCGAGATTGTCGCGGCGATGGATGATCCGGCGGCGGATTATGCGATTATTCCGACCTGGTTTTTGGCCCGTCAGGCGCGGCGGGACGTGAAGGTGATTTTGTCCGGTGAAGGCGGCGACGAGATGTTTGCGGGGTATGGGCGGTATCGCGCGGCGGCGCGGCCGTTTCCTTTGGCCAAAAAAATGCGGGCGAGGGGGGTGTTCGACGGGCTGGACGTTTTGCGCGCGCCGCCGGCTGGCTGGCGTGACGGGATTGCGGCGGCGGAGCAGGTTTTTTGCAAGCGGCCGGCTTTGCAACGGGCGCAGATGACGGATATTCAGGACTGGCTGCCGCATGACCTGCTGCAAAAGCTGGACCGCTGCCTGATGGCGCATGGTGTGGAAGGGCGCACGCCGTTCGTGGACAAGGCGGTGGCAAAGTTTGCTTTTTCGCTGCCGGCAAAGTTTTTGGTGCGCAACGGGATGGGCAAGTTTTTGCTGAGGCTTTGGTTGGAGAAGAATTTTCCCGCGGCGCGGCCATTTGCGAAAAAGCAGGGTTTTGATGTGCCGGTGGGCGCGTGGATCGCCGCCAAAGGTGGCGTTCTGGGTGAGCTGGTGGCGAAAAACCCGCTGGTGGCGGAACTGGCGGAGCCTGCGAGGGTAAGGAGTCTGTTTTCGCGGGCGTCGGAAAAGCGCGCGGGGTTTGCGGCGTGGGTGCTGCTGTTTACAGCGTTGTGGCACCGGCGGCATATTCTAAATCTGCCCCCGGCGGGCGACGTGTTTGCAACCTTGGCGGCGCTATGATGCTCGATCTACTGATTCAAAATGGCGTGGTGGTGCTGCCGTGGGGGGCCGTTGCGGCGGATATCGGCGTGCGCGACGGGCGGATTGAGTCGATCGGCAAAGACTTGGCATCGGCCAAGCGGATTTTTGATGCCAAGGGTCTGCACATTTTGCCCGGCATCATCGACCCGCATGTGCATTTCCGGGATGGCGGGCAGGGCGTGATACCGGGCGTGGAGGACATGCTCTCCGGCACCAAAGGCGCGGTGCTGGGCGGGGTGACCGCGGTGTTTGACATGCCGAATACCACGCCGGCGGCGACGGATGCGGCCACGCTGCATGCCAAGCGGGACTATATTGCCGGACACGCGTATTGCGACGTCGGTATTTACGTCGGCGCCACCAAGCAGAATGCGGATGAGCTTGGCGAACTCGAAGCCATTGACGGGGTTTGCGCCATAAAAGTTTTTGCGGGGTCTTCGACTGGCAATTTGTTAGTGGAGGACGACGCAAGCATCGAACGCGTGATGCGCTCCGGGCGGCGCCGGATTGCGTTTCATTCGGAGGACGAATACCGGCTGCAGGAACGCAGGAAGCTGTTCAAGCCGGGCGAGCCGTATTCGAATCACGCGGTCTGGCGCGACGTGGAATGCGCGTTTCTGGGCACGCGCCGCATCGTGGCGCTGGCGCGAAAAACCGGCCGGCCGGCGCATATTCTACACGTTTCGACGTCGGAAGAATTGGAATTTTTGCGCGATTTCCACGATCTTGTGAGCGTCGAGGTGCTGGTGAACCATTTGCTGCAATCGGCGCCGGAGGTTTATGAGCGCCTCGGCCCCTATGCCGTGATGAACCCGCCGCTGCGGGAGGCGCGACATGCGGCGGCGGCGTGGGCGGCGGTAAACGATGGCCGGGTGGACACCATTGGGTCCGACCACGCGCCGCATGCGCCCGCCGCCAAGGAAAAGCCGTGGCCGGACTGCGCGGCGGGGCTGACCGGCGTGCAGACGCTGTTGCCGTTGATGCTCGATCAGGTTCATCGGGGCGGCCTGTCTCTAACGCGGCTGGTGGATTTGATGGCGGCCGGCCCGGCGCGGATTTATGGCGCGGTGAACAAGGGGCGGATTGCCGTTGGATATGATGCGGATTTTTCGATTGTCGATATGAAGGAGAAACGCAAAATCGAGAACGCCCACATGGCAAGTCCCTGTGGCTGGACGCCGTTTGACGGTCTTGCCGTAACGGGTTGGCCGGTGACGACGATCGTCCGCGGCGAGATCGTGATGCGCGAGGGCGCCATCATCGGCGAGCCGAAAGGGCAGAAGATAGGTTTTAGGTAAGCAATGCTCAGCCATTAAAAGAAGAAGAATTTATCCGCAGATGACGCAGATTTACGCAGATCGGCACTGGCTCGGATTTAGGCCCTTACCGAGTATCCTTGGCATCTCATCCGCGTTATTGCGGCCGCGGCGGGCGCTACCCATCTCACGTGCCGGTTGCGAGAAAGATGGATTCAATCGCTGCGCTCGCAATGACGTGAATGGGTCATCTGCGTCATATGCGGATAAACCTTATCCCAGCTTCCAAAATTTTAGCGCGGTGAAAAGCATCGCCACCTGCATCGCCGCCACCAGCGCGACGCAGCCGGGCCAGCCATACGCGTGCCAAATCCCCGCCGGCGCCAGGCCGCCAAAACTGCCGCCGATGTAGTAGAAGGTCACGTAGAGGCCGACGGCGGTGGATTTGCCCTCGCGCGCGGCAGCACCTACGAACGCCGTCGCCAGCGTCTGCTGCACGAAGGTCGCGGAGCTGATCAGCAGCAGCCCCAGCATGATCGCCCAGACAGGTGCGGCCAGCGTGCAGGCCAGCCCGGCGAGGATCACGGGCCCCGCCACCGCCATCACGGCCCGGCGGCCGAAGCGGGTGGAGAGCCGGGCGGCGATCGGGCTCATCACCACGCCGCCCAGATAGACCACGAAAATCAGACCCAAGGCCGCCGGGCCCATGCAGTACGGCGCGGCTGAAAGCCGGAAATTGATGAACGTGAAGACCGCGACCAGGCAGAACAGCACGCCAAAGCCCACCGCGTCCGTCGCCAGCAGTTTGCGGTTGCTGAGGTGCAGGGGGAAAGACCGCAGCGCACGGGTAAAACCGTAGAGCGGCCGGAATTTTTGCTCCCGCGGCAGGGCCAGGCCGATGATCACCGCCGCGCCGAACGTCACCGCGCCCACCACCAGCAGCGCCACGCGCCAGTCCGCCGCCGCCGTCACCAGCCCCGTGATCAGCCGGCCGGAAAAGCCGCCAAAGATGGCGCCGGAGGTGTAGGTGCCGGCCAGTTTCGCGGTGGCGGCGCCAGAGGTCTCGTCGCCGATATAAGCGATGGTGATGGTGAAAATGAACGGCAGCATCAGGCCCTGGATAAAACGCAGCACCACCATGCTGGGAAGGTTCTGCGCGTCCGCCATCAGCACGGTCGGGATGACCAGCAGCGCCGCGGCGCCCATGATGAGCCGTTTGCGCCCAAAGCGGTCGGAAATCGCGCCGATCACCGGCGCCATCAGCGCGGTCGCCATCAGCGGCGCCGTCACCACCAGGCCGGTGCGCGCCTGGGCCACGTGAAACGCCGCCGCGATCTGCGGCAAGATCGACTGCGTGCACCACATGTTCACGAACGTCGCAAAGCCGGCCGCGAACACCGCCAGGTTCAGCGCGAAGGCCGTGCCGGTGCGCTCAGTAGCGCCGCTCAAAGACCGTGATGACATCGCCCGGGGCCACCATTGCATCGTTATCGGCCCGGTATTGGACAGCCTCGCTGCCAATGTCGCGCGTGACCCCCACATAGGCCTGCACCGCCCGGTACGTGAAGCCGCCGGCGATGGAAACCGCCGTCAGCACAGTCATGCCCGGACGGTATGGGTACTGGCCCGGCGTGTTCACCTCGCCCAAAATGTAGAACGGGCGGAATTTGCTAATCTCCACCGCCACGCTGGGTGCGAGAATGAGGTTCTTTTGCCGCAAAATCCGCGCGATGGCGGCTGAAAGCTCATCGGTCGTCGAACCCGCCGCCGGCACCAGCCCCAACAGCGGCAAGTCCACGTTGCCGCTGTCGTCCACGGCAAACTCCCCGGAAAGCTGCGGCTGGTCGTAAATCCGCAGCAGCACGCTATCGCCCGGCCCCAGCCGGTACGCGCCGCGCGCCGGCGGCGGCAAAGGCGCCAGCGCGGCGCCGGGCGGCGCCAGCACGGCGCAGCCGGAGAGGCACATAATTTGCAAAATCAACAACCTGCGGTGCAGCACCGGAACTCCCTGGGTTGCAGCGGAGTATCAGGGCAGGGCGAGGAAAAGGAAGGGAAGAAGTTACTTTTTTTGAAAAAAAGTAAGTCGCCCGCGACCGCGGCAAAAAAACCTTTGCTGGTGACGTGGGACCCCCNNGGGGGTCCCACGTCACCAGCAAAAGTTTTTTGCGCGCTTTTTTTCAAAAAAGCGCTGCTTTCCTTCGCTCTTACGCCAGCGCCACGGCGGGCTTGCGGGGCGCGGCCCATCTGGCCGCCTGGCCGTTGGTCTGGATTTCCAGCGTCGCCCGGCCCGAAAATTCCGGCAGCGCCAGGCGGGCGGCGCCATTGGTCCAGCGCTGCGCCGGTTCCATCTCATAAAAACCCTCATGCGCCGGATCGTCGAGCGTGATTTTTTGGCGCTGCCCTTCGGCGATCAGGGTAATCGCCCGGATCGCCACGCCGAGGCGCCGGTTGTCGCCTGGCGTGGCGCTGACATGCGCCGGCACGCCGACGCTGCTGAGCAATTCCACCGCCGCGACCGGCCGCGTCAGTACAAAGGTGAGTTTTTCCGGCAGGGAGTCGGCTTCCGGGCGGAGCCTTTCCAGCCCGGCCCTGAGTGTGAGGTCGATCGCCGCGGTCGGCGCGTAGCCGAGCGAGAGGGCGCGGTTGAGCAGGCGCTGCCGGGCGGCGCGCACCACCGGCCCCTCCTGCGCCAGCGCGGCGCAGGCGTTTTTCTGCGATTTTCTGGCGAATTCCGGGTGCAGCACCTCAAAAACCCCGCCCTCGAACATCGGCTTGTGGCCGCCGTCCAGATAGGTTTCCACCGGCACGCCCTCGGCCAGCACCACCTCGTGGCTGGCGGTCTCGATGTGGTGATAGGTGACGGTGCGGGCGGCCGAATCCTGCAGGATGGTGGCGCCGTTGATGAGGCTTTTGGCCTGGATCAGATACCCGTCGATGAACAGGCTATGGTCAGGGGAGAGCAGCAGGTCGCGCTCCGGCAAAGTGGGGCCGAGCGCGCCGGCGAGGATGCGTACCGGCGCGAATCTCTCCTGCCGCGCCAGGTTGATCGTGCGCTTTCCTGTCCATACGATCGCAACGACGGCGTCGCCACGCGGGCGCACGGCCAGCACCTCATCGCCCGGCAGCAGGTCTTCGACCAGGCAGTCGCCGTCCGGCGTTAGAATACGGGTGCCGGCCGCAAAGCACGGCATTTCCGTGACGGTCATTCGACCCGGGCTGCTGGAGGCGCCGGTCGAGGGCGAGGTCGAGGTTGACATGCTGAAACTCCCTGCGTGCCCAGTTCTAGTGGCGCTTTGGTTCGCGCGGTCTCCCATTACCTCCGAATTAACATATAGGCGTGTCATCAACAACCGAAAATTTCTCGGTGACGCTAACGGAATGAGACTCCCGCGCGCGGAATCTCACTTATGAACAAGAATTGCAATTAAGCTGAAATATTCTCGCAGCAGTGACAAAAGCGCCGCACCGGATGCGGTGCGGCGTCTAAAATATCTGTCATGAGATACCGGCTACGCCGCGAGCGACGCGCCGGCGTGCGCGAGCTTGCGCAAATGATAATCGGCCTCGCCAAACATCTGCTCGATCATGGTGAGACGCTTGAAATAATGGCCGCCTTTGTATTCCATCGTCATACCGATGCCGCCATGCAATTGTGTCGCCTGCTGGCCGATGAACTTTGCCGAGCGGCCGATTTGTACTTTCGCCGCCGAAACGGCCTGGCCGCGCGTCACCGCGTTGTCATCGCCCGCGGATAGGGCAGCATAGATGGCCATTGAACGCGCCTGCTCCAGCATCACCAGCATATCGACGGAGCGGTGCTGCAGCGCCTGAAAACTGCCGATGGCGACGCCGAACTGCTTTCTGGTTTTCAGATATTCCACCGTCATTTTCACCAATTCGTCCATCGCGCCCACCGCCTCCGCGCAAATGCCGGCAATCGCCTCATCTACGCCGCGGGACAGCAGCGCCAGACCATGGCCCTCGCCGCCGATGATGGTGCTGGCTGGAAGTTTCACCTGCGCGAAGGATATTTCGGCGGCATGCTGACCATCCTGGGTCGGATAGCCGCGGCGGGAAATGCCGGGCGTCTTGGCGTCCACGACGAAGAGCGAAATGCCATTGGCGTCGCGCCGGTTGCCGCCGGTGCGGGCGGAAACGATCAAAAAATCCGCGCCGGCGCCGCCCAGCACGACGCTCTTCTCGCCCTCCAGAATGTAATCCTCGCCGTCCTTGCGCGCCGCTAGCGAGACATCGTTCAAATCGTAGCGTGATCCGCGCTCGATCTGCGCCAGCGCCACCACCGCCTCGCCCGCGGCGATCTTGGGGATCAGTTCCGCCGCCGCCGGTTCCGCCGCGCAGTGTTTCAGAATCGCGCCGCACAGCACCACCGTCGCCAGATACGGTTCCACCGCCAGGCTGCGGCCGATCTGCTCCATCACGATCATCGTCTCCACCGGCCCGCCGCCGAAGCCGCCATGATCTTCCGAGAAGGGGAGAGAGAGAATGCCGGCCTCGGCGTACTCCGACCAGACCGCTCGGTCATAACCATTTGGTAGCTTTTGATAGGCCTTGCGCTTCTCAAAATCCGAGTAGCGCGCGGCAAACATTTTGCCGACGCTCTCTTTGAGGAGCAATTGGTCGTCGCTGAAATCGAAATCCATGAACGTGGTTCCCTGAGGAAAAAAGGAAGTAAGCAAGAAGTTCTTTTTTGAAAAAAAGGCGCCCCGCCTGGGGAACCAAAAAACTTTTATGAATCTGGACCGTGCTGGTTAAACAGCCGGAGACCCGTAGGATGGGTTCGCCCTTGCGAACCCATCACACAACGCCCCCGCCCCATCTCAAAACCCGAGAATCGCCTTCGCAATAATATTCCGCTGAATCTCATTCGACCCCCCGTAAATCGAAACCTTCCGGTTATTGAAATACGAAGGCGCCGCCGCCGCGGCATAATCCGGCCCAATCGGTGGCTCATTCGTCCGGTCCTCGTCATCCATCGAGGCCCCGAACGGCATCACGAACGGCCCCACCACATCCATCATCAGCTCCGTCGCCACCTGCTGCAGCTCCGACCCCTTGATTTTCAAAATCGACGAATTCGGATCCGGCTCCCCATGCCGCCCCCGCTTGCGCGCCTCCGCCACCACCCGCAACTGCGTAATCTCCAGCGCCTTCAGCTCAATCTCCACCGCCGTCAGCTTCTCCCGAAACCACGCCTCCTCCATCAGCGGATGGTCGCCATAGCGCTCCAGCTTCGCCAGCTCCCGGATGCGCCGCAGCCGCTGCTTGGTGATTCCGACGCGCGCGATGCCCATCCGCTCATTCCCCAGCAGAAACTTCGCATAATCCCAGCCGCGATTCTCCTGCCCCACCAGGTTCTCCGCCGGCACCTTCACCTCGTCGAACCACACCTCGTTCACCTCGTGCCCGCCATCGATCAGCTGAATCGGCCGCACCGTCACCCCCGGCGTCTTCATATCCACCAGGATGAAGGAAATGCCCATCTGCTTCTTCTCGGCCTGCGGGTTGGTCCGCGCCAGCACGAAAATCCAGTCCGCATACTGCGCCAGCGTCGTCCACGTCTTCTGGCCGTTGATGATGTAAAAATCCCCCTCCCGCCGCGCCGTCGTCTTCAGCCCCGCGAGGTCCGACCCCGCCCCCGGCTCCGAAAACCCCTGGCACCACCAGATGTCCAAACTCGCCGTCCCCGGCAGAAACTTCTTCTTCTGTTCCTCGTTGCCAAACGTCGCGATCACCGGCCCCACCATGGACACGTTGAAGGGCAGCGGAGACGGCGCCGGCGCCTGTTCCAGCTCGTTAATAAAGATATACTCCTGCACCGGCCCCCACCCGCACCCGCCATACTCCACCGGCCAGTGCGGCGTGGCCCAGCCCTTGTCGTAGAGCTTCCTCTGCCACTCCACAAAATCCTGCTTACCAATCTCCCGGCCCAGGATCATCTTCTGCTGGGTTTCGGGATTGAACTCGGCCTTGATGAAGGCGCGGATTTCGTCGCGAAAGGCAGTCTCTTCGGGGGAAAGATTCAGGTCCATAAAAAACTCCCTAAAAATAAAAACCAAAGCCAAGCAGTTACTTTTTTTGAAAAAAAAGTAACCAAAAAAACTTTTGCTGGTGGCTTGNNCACCAGCAAAAGTTTTTTGCGCGCTTTTTTTCAAAAAAGCGCTTCTTCCTTCCTTACGCTATCTCAAACAATCCTGCCGCACCTTGGCCGCCGCCAATGCACATGGTCACGACCGCAAACTTCGCACCCCGTCTCTTGCCTTCGATCAGCGCATGCCCGGTCATGCGCGCGCCGCTCATGCCGTAGGGGTGGCCGATGGAGATCGAGCCGCCGTCCACGTTCAGTTTGTCGTGCGGAATGCCGAGTTTTTGCGCGCTGGCGAGCACCTGGCTGGCAAAAGCTTCGTTCAACTCCCAGAGGTCGATATCGTCCACCGTCAGGCCGTGGCGCTTCAGCAGCCGGGGCACGGCGAAGATCGGGCCGATGCCCATTTCGTCGGGTTCGCAGCCGGCGACGCAGAAGCCCCGAAAGATGCCGAGCGGCGCCAGACCGCGGCGGGCGGCTTCGGCATCGGACATCAGCACGCAGGCGGAGGCGCCGTCCGAGAGCTGGGAGGCGTTGCCGGCGGTGATGAACTGGTCCTCGCCGCGCACCGGTTTCAGCTTGGCGAGGCCCTCCCGCGTGGTTTCGGGGCGGTTGCCCTCGTCCTGCTTCAGCGTCACCTCCTCGTGAGAAATTTCCTTGGTTTCCTTGTTTTCCACCGCCTTGGTGGTTTTCAGCGGCACGATTTCGTCGTTGAATTTGCCGGCCTGCTGCGCGGCCGCGGTGCGGCGCTGGCTTTCCAGCGCGTAGTCGTCCTGCGCCTCCCGGCTCACCTTGTAGCGCGCCGCCACGTTATCGGCGGTTTCCAGCATGGTCATATACACCGCGGGCTTGTGCTCCAGCAGCCATTTTTCGTGGTAGTGGTGGTGGTTCAGGCTGCTTTGCACCAGGCTGATGCTCTCCAGCCCGCCCGCCATCATCACCGGCGCGCCGCCGACGATGATCTGGTTCGCGGCGATGGCGATCGCCTGCAGGCCGGAGGAGCAGAACCGGTTCACCGTCATCGCCCCGGCATCGACGCTGATGCCGGCGCGCAGCGAGGCCTGGCGCGCGATGTTGCCGCCGGTCGCCCCTTCGGGCAGCCCGCAGCCCATGACCACGTCCTCGATTTCGGCCGGGTCCAGCTTGGCCCGTTCCATCGCGGCGGCCAGCACGTGGCCGCCCATGGTGGCGCCGTGGGTGATATTGAAAGCCCCGCGGAACGCCCGCCCGATCGGCGTTCGCGCGGTAGAGACGATAACGGCATCAACCATTTCTTTTGTCCTTCTGCATTTCCCGTTTCTGTGCCTCTTCGGCCAGCAGCTCTTTCTTCGACAGTTTGCCGACCGGCGTTTTCGGCAAAGCATCCCTAAATTCCAGCGCCGCCGGCATTTCGTGTTTGCCGAGCTTGTCGGCCAAGAAAAGCTTTAGACTATCCAGCGAGAATTCGCGCGCGCCGTCCCTCAGTTTAATGAACGCCTTGGCCGCCTCGCCACGGTAATCGTCGTGCACGCCGATCACGGAGCATTCCTCGACATCCGCGTGCTCGTAGATCGCGTCCTCGATGGTGCGTGGATAGACATTGAACCCGCCGGAGATGATCATGTCTTTCTTGCGGTCCACCAGATAGACCATGCCGTCCTCGTCCATCCGGCCGATGTCGCCGGTCAGGTAGAAACCGTCCACGAAGGCTTTTTCCGTTTCCTGAGGTTTGCCCCAGAAGCCTTTGAAAATATTTGGGCCTTTGACGCAGATTTCGCCGGTTTGGCCGGGCGGCAGAAGTTTGCGCGGATCATCCAGCGCCGCGATGCGGATGCAAATGCCCGGCAGCGGCAGGCCCACCGAATTTTCCCTCAGCAGCCCGTGCATGAGCTGCGCGGTGCCGGCGGAGGCGGTTTCCGTCATGCCCCAGCCGCCGCCGATGCGCTTGCCGACCAGTCTTTCAAATTTCTGTGCCACTTCCAGCGGCAGCGGCGCGCCGCCGGAGCCGACCTGGCGCAGCGAAGAAAAATCCCGGTTCTCGATGCCCGGAATCGAATTCAGCGCAATCCACATGGTCGGCACGCCGGGAAAGTAGGTGGCCCGTTTGACCTCGATATCCCGCAGCACCGTTGCCGGGTCGAACCGCAGGTGCAGCAGCAGGCAGGAGCCGCGTTTCATTTGCCACAGCAGCAGCACGACCAGCGCGTAGATGTGGAAGAACGGCAGCACGGCGATCACGCGGTGCGGGTCGTCCACGTCATCCGTGCTTTGCGCGGCATAGAACTGGTCATAGATCGCCACCGACGCGCTGAGCGTGGCGTGGGTATGGATGGCACCCTTCGGCAGCCCGGTGGTGCCGCCGGTATATTGCAGCACCGCCATTTGGCGCGCCTCCAGCACCGGCCAGGTTTCCGGCAGCACCGCGTGCATCAGCTTCTCGAAATTCACGATTTTGGGATCGTCGCCCGGCACCGGCACCACCGGAATGCCCGGCACCGCGCCGAACGCCGCGTCATCCCCCACGATGATCCGGTCCAGATGCCCGGCCTCCATCAGCCTCTGCGCCCCTGCCAGCATCGGTGCGAAATTTGTCGTAATCACAATGCGTGCGCCGCTATCGCTCAGCTTATGGATCAGCTCCCGCGGGGCATCCAGTGGCGAGAGGTGCACCACCACCGCGCCGGCCTTGAGCACGCCGAAAAAGCTGATCGGGTGGTAGGGCGAGTTAGGCAGGTAGAGCGCGATTTTCTCACCGGGCTGGACGCCGAGTTCCAGCAGGCCGGCGGCGCACTGGTTGGCGCGGCGGCCAAACTCGGCATAGGACATTTCGTGGTCGCGGTAGTCGATGAACGTCTTGTGCCCATGCGCGGCCGCGCAGCGCTGCAAATGTTCCGGAAGCGCATAATCCGGCGTTGTGATGTCCCAGGATAATCCCGCGGGATAAGAATTTTCCCAAGGGTAGGGGCGGGAGCTCACGCCGCCGCCTTCGCCGCCACCTTAAAACTCTCGAATTTTCCGTCACTTGCCGCCAGGTCCTCCAGCAGCTTCGCAGGTTTCAGCCCGGCATCCCCGGTCAGCTCCGCGTAATGGTTCAGCGCCTCGACGATTTTTTTCGCCCCCATCAGGTCGGCATAAAAACACGGCCCGCCCTGCCAGACCGGCCAGCCATAGCCGTAGGCCCACACCACATCGATGTCGGAGGCGCGCACCGCGATGCCTTCTTCGAGAATCCGCGCCGCCTCGTTGATCATCGGGTAGAACATGCGCTCGAAAATTTCCGTCTCGGAAATATTGCGGCGCATGATGCCGAGTTCCTCCGCCTTGGCCGCCGCCAGCTTGATCACTTCGGGGTCCGGCGTGGGCGTGCGGGCGCCGCTCTCATAGATATAGTATCCCTTGCCGGTTTTCTGGCCGTAGCGCCCCTGCTCGCACAGCGCGTCAGAAACCGGCGCCTTTACGCCGCGATGTTTGCGGATCCGCCAGCCGACATCCAGGCCGGCCAGGTCGCCCATCGCGTAGGGGCCCATCGGAAAGCCGAATTTTTGCACCACCGCGTCCACATCCTGCGGCAGCGCGCCTTCCAGCAGCAGCCGCTCGCACTCGGTGGTGCGGCGCGCCAGCATGCGGTTGCCGACAAACCCGTCGCAATTGCCCACCACCACCGGGATTTTGCCCAGAATCTTGCCGGCCGCGATGGCGGTGGCGATGGACTGGTGCGAGGAGTCTTTGCCGCGCACAATTTCCAAAAGCTTCATCACGTTGGCGGGCGAGAAGAAATGCATCCCCACCACATCCGCCGGCCGCGACGTGGCATTGGCGATCGCATCCACATCCAGCGTCGAGGTGTTGGAGGCGAGCAGCGTGCCGGGCTTCGCCAGCTTGTCGAGCTTGCCGAAAATCTCCTGTTTTAAGCCCATTTCCTCGAACACCGCCTCGATCACGATGTCAGTGTCCTTGATCACGTCCCAATCGGTGGTGCCGGCGATAAAGCCCATGCGCTTCTCCATGGCGTCCTGGCTCAGCGCGCCGCGCTCGACCGAAACGGCGTAGGTGCTTTTGATCCGCTCCAGCCCCTTGGCCAGAAACTCGTCCGTGGTTTCCACGATCGTCACCGGCACGCCGGCATTGGCGAAGCACATGGCGATGCCGCCGCCCATGGTCCCGCCGCCGATGACCACGGCTTTCTTAATCGGCGCCGCCTTCACGCCTAACGGCATGTCCGGCACTTTCGCCGCTTCGCGCTCGGCGAAGAAGATGTGGCGCTGCGCGCGGCTCTGGTCGCCCGTTACCAGTTTCATGAACAGATCGCGCTCGGCCTTGATGCCGTCCTCGAACGGCAGCGTGAACGCGTTGCGCACGGATTGCGCGCAGGCATTCGGCGCCTCGACCCCGGCGAATTTTTTCAGCGCCGACTTCGCCGCCGCCTCGAACGCCGCCGGGTTCCCGCGGGTGGCCAAGATTTTCTCCTCGCGGTCGCGCACTCTGACCAGCGGCCAGTTTTCCGCCAGCGCCCGGTGCGCGAATGCTATGGCGCCCGGGATCGGTTCGGCGACGATCTCGTCAATAATCCCGTCCGCAAACGCCGCCTTGGCGCCGACCGGGGTGCCGCCGACGATCATCGCGACCGCCTTCTCCGGCCCGACCAGCCGCGGCAGACGCTGCGTGCCCCCCGCGCCCGGCAGAATCCCCAGTTTCACCTCCGGCAGTCCCACCTTGGCGTCCGCGCTGGCGACGCGAAAATGGCAGCCCAAAGCCACCTCCAGCCCGCCGCCGAGGGCGGTGCCAAAAATCGCCGCCACCACCGGCTTGGGCGATGCTTCGAGCGCGCCGATCACCTCATCCAGCCCCGGCGCCTTCAGCGGCTTGCCGAATTCCGTGATATCCGCGCCCGCAAAAAACGTCCGCCCCTCGCAGCCCAGCACGATCGCGCGCACCGCGTCATCCGCGATGGCCTGCTTCGCCGCATGCAGAATCCCTTCGCGCACCACATGCGCCAGCGCGTTGACCGGCGGATTATTGACCGTGATGATGGCGATGCCGTCCTGCACAACCAGCTTGGTGACGGCGTTGATCTCGGCCATTATTTCCTCCAGCGTTCGGTTTTCCCATCTGATGCCACACATCCACTATACGTCAAGGTGAGTGCCCATTGCCCTGTACAAGTCAACGCGTTGCGCTGATCCAAGCCGCCCGCTCGATGGCCGGCCTCGGCATCAACCAGGGCGCCGCCGGCAATATTTCGCTCCGCGCCGGCGGCAAAATGCTCATCACGCCCTCCGCCATCCCCTACGACGACATCACGCCGGAGATGATCGCCGCGATGCCCATCGACGACAACTATGGCGCCTGGGAAGGCCCGAAACGCCCGTCCTCCGAATGGCGTTTTCATCTCGACATTTTTCGGGCCCGTCCGGAAATCGGCGCCATCGTCCACACCCACGCCCCGCACGCCACCGCCATCGCCATGGCGCGGCGGGAAATCCCGCCCTGCCACTACATGATCACCCGCTTCGGCGGCGGCACCGTGCGCTGCGCGCCCTACGCCCTGTTCGGCACCGCCGAACTTTCTGCCCTCGCCCTGGAAGCCCTGCGAGACCGCACCGCCTGCCTGCTGGCCAACCACGGTATGATCGCCACCGGCCCCACGCTGGATGCCGCGCTGGCCGCCGCGGTGGAACTGGAAGCGCTGGCGAAACAATTTATTCTGTCGGTCGCCATCGGCGGACCTGTGCTGCTGACCGGCGAAGAGATTGCGGCGGCGATTGAACAGTTTGCAACGCAGTATAGGCCGAATTGAAGCAAGCAGTTACTTTTTTGAAAAAAAGTAACCAAAAAACTTTTGTTTCCCTGCGCGGCGGGGCTTAGCCCCGCCGCGCAGCGAAACAAAAGT
>PLFB01000076.1 GCA_003137135.1 Acetobacteraceae bacterium | reverse complement strand
CTTATGCAGAGGTTCCCTAACTCCTGGTCCTCATACATACTGATCCATTCGCCAATAGAAACGGGGTAACCATCCGTTTTTATCTCCTTGCGTTTCTTATCGATTTGATCGCTTAAGCTAGCTAGGCGCGATCCTTTAGGTGAAGAAGCTTCTTTTAGTAGCATCTGGACGCGGGCCATGTAACTTTCCGACACAGAGGTTATTTAGATGAGGAATATCTTAATCTCTTGGTCGAAGATGTCTATATTTTTTTCGGCCAGTTTTTCCATGGGGATTTGACAAACGCCTGTTCAATTCAAACCGGACCGGGCGACGAATTTCTCTAGCCAGTGGATCGTATAATCGCCGGCGATGAAGTCGGGATTTTCTAGGATGCGTTGGTGTAACGGAATCGTGGTTTTGATGCCGGAGATGACGTATTCGCGCAGGGCGCGTTTCATGCGGGCGATGGCTTCGGAACGGGTTTTGCCGTGGGTGATTAGTTTGGCGATGAGGGAATCGTAGTTGGAGGGGACGCGGTAGCCGGTGTAGAGGGCGGAATCTACGCGCACGCCTAGGCCGCCGGGGGGATGGTAAACGGTAATTAGGCCCGGGGAAGGCGCGAAGGTTTCAGAATCTTCAGCGGTGATGCGGCATTCTATGGCGTGGCCGGTGAGGTGGATGTCGGACTGGGTATAGCCTAGGGGCTCGCCGGCGGCGATGCGGATTTGTTCGTGCACCAGGTCCATACCGGAAATCATTTCGCTAACGGGGTGTTCGACCTGGAGGCGCGTATTCATTTCGATGAAGGAGAAATGGCCGTCCTGGTACAAAAATTCCAGCGTGCCGGCGTTGCGGTAGCCGATTTTCTGCAACGCCTCGGTCACGGTCTGGCCCAGCGCGTCGCGCTGCGCCGGCGTGATCGCGGGGGAGCCGGCTTCTTCCAGAATTTTCTGGTGGCGGCGCTGCAGGGAGCAGTCGCGCTCACCGAAATGCACGACCTGGCCGAACGAGTCGGCGAGCACCTGGAGTTCGATGTGGCGCGGACGGTCGAGGTATTTTTCCATGTACACGGCGGCGTTGCCGAAGGCGGCGGCGGCTTCGATGCGGGCTTCCCGAAAGGCCGATTCGAGTTCGGAACGGTTCTGCGCCACCTTCATGCCGCGCCCGCCGCCGCCGGCGGCGGCCTTGATCAGCACCGGATATTTGATGTTTTCGGCGATGGCATAGGCGGCATCCAAAGTGTCCAGCTCGCCCGGCGAGCCGGGAACCAGTGGTACGCCAAGCTCCAGCATCGTGGTTTTGGCGGTGATCTTGTCGCCCATCATGCGGATGTGGCTGGCGGAGGGGCCGATGAAGACGAGGTTATGGGCTTCGACCATTTCCGCGAAGTCGGCGTTTTCGGATAAAAAACCGTAGCCGGGGTGGATCGCCTCCGCGCCCGTGATGAGGGCGGCGGAGAGGATGGCGGGCATGTTGAGGTAGGATTCACGCGCCGAGGGCGGCCCGATGCAGACGCTCTCGTCGGACAGCCGCACATGCATCGCGTCCGCGTCCGCGGTGGAATGCACGGCGACGGTGGCGATGCCAAGCTCGCGGCACGCGCGCTGCACGCGGAGCGCGATTTCGCCGCGGTTGGCGATGAGGATTTTTTTGAACATCAGCGGCTAAAAAGCAAGTCGTGGATGCCAGCATGCGCTGGCATGACGGCAGGGCGTGACGGGGACCGGCGCAACCCCGCCCGAAGTGAAACAAAAGTTTTTTGCTTCTTTTTTTCAAAAAAGAAGTGCTTGCTTACTTGCTTTCTCATTCAATGATCATCAGCGGCTCGTCATACTCAACCGGCGCCCCGGTCGCGACCAGAACCTGTTTGATGGTGCCGGATTTGGGCGCCTTGATCTGGTTGAACGTCTTCATCGCCTCGATCAGCAGCAGCGTGGCGCCGGCTTCGACGGTCTGGCCGACCGAGACGTAGGGTGCGGCGGCCGGCTCCGACGACAGATAGGCGACGCCGACCATCGGGCTTTTGACGACTCCGGGGTGCTTGCCGGGGTCGGTTTTTGGCGCCGGCGGCGCGGCGGCCGGCTCGGGTGAAGCGGCCGGCGCGGCGCCGGCGACGGGCACGTTGACCGGGGCGATCACCCGCGCCAGGCGCAGCTTGCGGTCGCCCTCGGCGAGTTCGATCTCCGACAGGCCGGTCGTCTTGATCAGCTCCGCGAGGATTTTCAGGGCCTCGGGCTCAAAGGAAAGGCTCATTGGTCTTCTTCCAGAATGTCGGACAGCGCGATGAGGGCCAGCCTATAGCCCGCGAATCCCAGCCCGCAAATGACACCCTGGGCGGCGCGGGACACATAGGAGTGATGCCGGAATTTTTCCCGCGCATGCACGTTGGAAATATGCACCTCTATCACCGGCAGCTCCACCGACAGCAGCGCGTCCATCAGCGCGATCGAGGTATGCGAATAGCCGGCCGGGTTGATGACGATGGCGGCGGCTTTGCTGCGCGCTTCCTGGACCCAGGTGATCAGTTCCCCCTCCAGGTTGGTCTGCCGGAAATCGATCGCCAGACCCAGGCCCTCGGCGGTTTCGGCGCACAGGGTTTCCAGGTCGTCCAAAGTGCCGGCGCCGTAGATTTCGGGTTCGCGGCTGCCCAGCAGGTTCAGGTTCGGGCCGTTCAAGACGTAAATCAACGATGTCATTTGAAGGCGGTAGCACAGTCGTTTTGTTTCGGCCAAGGGAGTGCCGCTTAGCCGCGAGCCGCGGCCTTGCGGGCCGGGGGGTGGGGACCGATAATGGGGGCATGGATGTGGCCACCGAAGTTTTGGACCTGACGGTGAATGGCGAGCAACGGCGCTTCGCAGCACCGCTGACCGTGGCCGGCCTGGTATCGGCTTTGGCGCTGGATCTGCGAAAAGTGGCGGTGGAGCTGAACCGGGAGATCGTGCCGCGCTCAACCTACGGCCAGGTCTGGCTGGCGCGCGGGGACTCTTTGGAAATCGTGCATTTCATCGGAGGCGGCTGATGGATTCCCTGCCGTTGCAGGACGATGCCTGGCGCGTCGCGGGCCGCAGCTTCGCCTCGCGGCTGGTGGTGGGCACCGGCAAGTACAAGGATCTGGCCACCACCGCGGCGGCGATCGAAGCCTCCGGCGCCGAAATGGTGACCGTCGCGGTGCGGCGCGTCAATCTGTCCGACCCGAAGGCGCCGATGCTGCAGGACTACGTCTCGCCCTCCCGCTACACCTACCTGCCCAACACCGCGGGCTGTTTTACGGCGGAGGACGCGGTGCGGACCCTGCGCCTGGCGCGCGAGGCCGGCGGCTGGAATTTGGTCAAGCTGGAAGTGCTGGGCCCGGCGCCCACGCTGTACCCGGACATGCCGGCGACCTTCGAAGCGGCGGCGGCGCTGATCAAGGACGGGTTTGAGGTGATGGTGTATTGTTCCGATGACCCGATCGCGGCGAAGCGGCTCGAGGAGATGGGCTGCGTGGCGATCATGCCGCTGGGAGCGCCGATCGGGTCGGGCCTCGGGGTGCAGAACCCGCTGATGATTCAGATGATTGTTGAACAGGCCAGCGTGCCGGTGCTGGTGGATGCGGGGGTCGGCACCGCGACCGACGCGGCGTTCGCGATGGAACTGGGCTGCGACGCGGTGCTGGTGAATTCGGCGATCGCGCATGCCGATGACCCGGTGCTGATGGCGCGCGCGATGAAGGCGGGCGTCGAGGCGGGCCGGCTGGCGTTCCGCGCCGGGCGCATGCCGCGCCGCGCCGCGGCGAACCCCTCCAGCCCGACGAACGGATTGATCCGCTGAAGCGCATGTTGGCCAAAGCGCCCTGGTTCTGCGCCAACTTCGTCGCGCCCTATGTGGTGTTCGAACTGTTCGACGCGCGGTACGGCGACGTGTTCGCGCTGATCGCCTCCGCGGTGCCGCCGCTGCTGTGGAGTTTCTACGAACTGGCCAAAACCCGCCGGCTGGACGCGATCAGCATGCTTGTGGTCTCCGGCATCGTGCTGACGGTCGGGGCGACGCTGATGGGCGGCTCGGCGCGGCTGATCCAGATCCGCGACGCGCTGGTGACCGGGGCGATCGGCGTGATGTTCCTGTGCTCGCTCGGCTTCAAGCGCCCGATGATCTTCTACCTGGCCCGCGCGACGATGGCGCGGGACACGGTGGAGGGTGCTGCGGCATTCGAGGCGGCGTGGGAGCGCAAAGGCGTGCCCGAGGCGTTCCGGATGCTGACGGTGGTGTGGGGGTTGGGGCTGATTTTTCAGACGGCGGTGCTGTGCTATCTGGCCTGGGTCTGGCCGATTGGGCGGTTTCTAATCCTGTCGCCGTTTATTGGGTACGGGATTTTTGGGCTGCTGATGGGCTGGAGCCTGTGGTATCGGGCGCGGCGGATGGCGCAGGCGCGGGCGGCGGGTTGGGCGCCTATTGGGAGCTAAGGAAGCACTTCTTTTTTGAAAAAAAGAAGCAAAAAACTTTTGATTTTCTCGGCTTTGATGGGCCACGGGTTGGCCGCTCAAAGGCCTAAGCGCGCAAAAGGTTTTTGCGCGCTTCTCCGATAGAGCACGTGGAGGCGGAGCGGATGGTCTTCGGGCAGCACGGGGTGGTCGAAATCATCGGCGGGGTCGCGGGTCATGCCGAGGCGGGCCATGACAGCGCGGGAACGCAGATTGCCGGCCGTGGTGAAGGAGACGATTTCCGGCAGACGAAGGGTGCTGAATGCGAAGGCGAGCACAGCCGTCGCCGCCTCCGTGGCGTAGCCAAACCCCCAGAAGGCGCGCGCCAGACGCCAACCGATCTCGACGCACGGTATAAAAGCCGCCTCGAAGGTCGGCACAGCGAGGCCGGTAAACCCAATGAATGGCGCCACGCCAGGCACTTCCACGGCAAACAGCCCGTAGCCGGTGTCTTCGATGCGGTCCCTGATGCGGCGCGCCAGCGCATCGCTGGCGTCCCGCTCAAGCGGGTGGTCCATGAATTCCATCACGTCCGTGTCCGCGTTCAAGGCCGCAAAGGCGGGGAGGTCGGCGCCACGCCACTGGCGTAAAATGAGGCGCGCGGTGGTCAGGCTCGGCAGCGAGTCCCTACCCATTATCCGCAGCGCGCTGCGGGACGGCGGCGAGGCGGCAGTCGGACAAGGTGCGGCCGCTATAAGGCAGCCAGGTTTGCGTCTGGCCGAAAATCGGCAGCCCCAGATAGCCGTGCAGCAGCAAATGGCGGTCAGAATCCAGCTTGATCTGGGCGTGATAGACATTGCCGTTGCGCGGATCGAGCACCGAGCCGTCCCAAACCGGGCCGCCATCGGCGCCCGTGGCTGGCGCGGTCTCGATGATGGTCAGGCCGCATTGCGGCTGGCCCCGCCAGTCGATCGGCATCTTGTCACCTGGATGCGCCACCGCGATGCCGACAATGTCGCCGCACAAATCGCCGCGGCCGCATGGAAAAATCTGCACAACGGCCTGGCCGTTGGCGGTGATCCACCTTCCCGTGGGCACGCTTCCCTTGGCGATACCGAAGGCCGGACCAGCCAGGAACAGCAGCAGGGCAAACACACTCAGGCGGAACACGGCGGACTCCAGTCGAGGAAAGTAGTCTTCTAAGGCATGTAGGGGTTAACAGAGGCTTTGGCTGGTGGGAATCCGGGACAAATAGACGTTGTTGATTGGTCAGGGAGTGTTGCCAAAATCGCACGGGCCAAGGGAAGTAAGTAAGAAGCGCTTTTTTGAAAAAAAGCGCGCAAAAACTTTTGCGGGCGGGTTGGNNCCCGCCCGCAAAAGTTTTTTTGCCGCGGTCGCGGGCGACTTACTTTTTTTTCAAAAAAAGTAACTTCTTACTTCATTTCCCTAGGAACTGCCGAATCCCGGCGGCCGTTTCAGCCAAGCCCGCCCTGATGAGCGGCGCGGCCGGCGGGAAGGCGGAGAACAGGCGGGCGGGCGCCTGGCGGTCCAGCAGCACAAAGACGCCTTTGTCGTCGGCGCGGCGAATCAAGCGGCCGAACGCCTGGCGCAGGCGCAGGCGGACGATGGCGTCGTCGTAGTCTTTGGGGGCGCCGTTGGAGAGATGGGTGCGCCGGGCGCGGTGCAAAATGTCGGGGCGGGGCCAGGGGGTGCGCTCGAACACCACCAGGCGCAGCGCGTTGCCGGGGATATCGACCCCGTCGCGCATCGCGTCGGTGCCGAGCAGACAACTGTGTTCCTCGGCGCGAAAAATGTCCACCAGAGTGGCGTTGTCCATGGCATCCACATGCTGGGCGTAGAGCGGGATGCCGGCCCGCTCCATCAGCGCCGCGATTTTGGCATGAACGGCGCGCAACCGAAAAATGGCGGTGAACAGGCCGAGGCCGCCGCCGCCGGCGGCCTCGAAGCAGGCCCGGAAAGCGCCGGCCAGGGCGCCGGTATCGGTGTTGTTGACATCGGTGACGATAAAAATCCGGGTGTTTTGGGCGTAGTCGAACGGCGAGTCGAAAGCGGCGCGGATCGCCGGATTTTGCAGATGCACCGCGCCCGTGCGGGCTTCGGCGCGGGCCCAGGCGGCTTCCTGGTCGCTGCCGTCGCGCAGCGTGGCGCTGGTGATCAGCAGCCCGTGCGCCGGGGTGGCGATGGTGCCGATGAACGCCTCGGTAGGGTCGAGCAGGTGGGCGAGCAGGGCGACGTCGGAGTCCTGGCCGTTCTGGCGGTCCAGGCGCAGGAACTTGATGTAAACGGGCCGGGCGCCTGGGGCGGGGGTGGCTTCGGGCAGCGCGTCGAGGATGCGGCGCCAGGCGGTGAGCGGGTCGATGGCGCGGCGTTTCAGCGACCGGGCGGCGCCTTCCAGGCGCTGGCGCGTGGTCTCATCCAAATCCTCGGCTTCCTGTTCGAGGCGCTCGAGAAATTTTTCGCGCAGATTGGCCAGCGGCACCCGCAGGCGCTCCAGCGCGCGGGAGAATTTCTGGGCGATTTCCAGCACTTCGTCTTCGATCGGGTAGAGGTCGGTTTCCACCGGCATCGGGCCGTGCAGCTCAGAATCCTTGGCGCGGGCGCGGGCCTGCAGGCGCAGGGACTGCAGAAAAAATTCCGCGGGATTCGCCGCCTCCCGCAGGGCGGCAAAATCGATTGAAAGACGAGTGGGCCAGCCCGGGGCGGGCAAGGCGCGCGCGGCGGAAAGCGCTGCGTCCAATTGCGGTTTCAGGGTATCGTCGGCGGCCAGAATGTCTTCCAGCCGGGTGACGAGGGCTTTGGCCCGCGACCTGGTGCCCTCAGCACCCAGAATCCAGCGGCGCAGATCGGCCAGGACGGTGCCGGACAATTCGATGGCGAACGCGCTGTCGGCGGCGTCGAATATGTGGTGGCCTTCGTCAAAAACGTAGCGGGTCGGCACAAATTCGTCGTCCAGGCCGCCCCACACAGCCTGCGTCATGACGAGCGCGTGGTTGGCGATGACCAGGTCCGCGGTGCGCGCCTTTCGCACCACGTGCTCGATCACGCAGGTGCCGTAATGCGGGCAGGCGGCGTGAATGCACTCGCCGCGGCGGTCCGCGATGCCGGCCAGCAGCGCGTGGCCGAACAATTCGGCGAACCAGCCGGGCAGGTCGCCGCCAAAAAGGTCGCCGTCGGCGCTGGCCATCGCCCAGCGCGCAATCAGGCCGAGCGGGATCTTTTGCGCCGAGCCGGTGGACATTTCCTCATAATTGAGCAGGCACAGGTAGTTTTCGCGCCCCTTGCGGAGCACGACGCGCTGGCGATCGTCTTTCGAAGGACCCAATTTGGCGGCTTCGCCCTCGATCTGGCGCTGCAGATGGCGGGTAAACGTGGAAATCCAGACGGCGCCTTGGTTGCGCTCGGCCCACAGGCTGGCGGGGGCCAGGTAGGCGAGGGTTTTACCGGTGCCGGTGCCGGCCTCGGCGATCACCAGATGCGGCGCGCCCTCCGCCGCGCGCGGCAGGAACGCCGCGGTGGCGGCGGAGGAAAAATCCGACTGTGCCGGCCGCGGCTCGGCGTGCTCGCCGAGCAGCGCGGCCAGGCGGGCGCGGGCTTCGGCGGGGGCGACGGGATAGGCCGAAGGCGGCGGGCGCGGCGCCTCCTGCTGCCATTTCGGCAGGCGCTTCCAAAGCCGCAGCGCCATGCCGTCCGGCTTCGCCGCCGGCGCGCCGAGCGCGGCCAGCACCGGCCGCGCCCACAGCCACCCCGCCTGGCCCATGGTGGCGGCAAGCCCGGCGGCGTCGCGGTTGGCCGGCACGTCCCGGCCGAGCGCGAGCTTTGAGAGCAGCGCTTCAGCCATCGGGGCGAGCGACGCGGCGGCGTCTTCCAGCGTGGCGGGGATCTCCATATCCAGAAACCGCGCCAGGCCCGCCGGCGTGGGTGCCGCGGATTGCGCCGGGCAGGCGAACGCAAAAAGTTCCAGAATGTCCATCACCGGGATCGCGGGATTACCCAGGCGCCTGAGCGTGGCCGGACCGTGAATCACCAGCGGAATCGCGCCGCCCAGCGTTTTCGCGGCGGTGCCGGGTTCGATGGCCAAAAACTCGCCATCGCCGGTGAGCGCGGCGGCGCGGCCATGGCCCGCCACCACGGCCCACTGATCGGGAAGATATGGCATGTCAAGCACGTATAGACGGGGTGGGGATTTGACCATAGACGAAGCCCCACCATGGCAGATGAATCAACGCCGCAGGCTAATGCGCCGCAGGCTAATGCGCCGCAGGCTAATGCGCCCCAAGTCAGTTGGCCGTTTCGGGAAGCCGAGCGCGTCGCCGAACGGCTGGCGCAGAAGGGCAAGACGCACGCGCTGTTCGAGACCGGGTACGGCCCCTCCGGCCTGCCGCATATCGGCACATTTGGCGAGGTGGCGCGCACGACATGGGTCCGCAACGCCTTCACCAGGCTGACCGGACTGCCGTCAAAACTGCTGGCGTTTTCGGATGACATGGATGGGCTCCGGAAGGTGCCGGATAATGTGCCGAACCGGGACATGCTGCGCCAATTCCTTGGCCGGCCCCTGACCGATGTGCCCGACCCGTTCGGTACGCATGCCAGTTTTGGCGCGCATAACAACGCGCGGCTGCGGGCGTTTCTGGATTCGTTTGGCTTCGATTACGAGTTTGCGTCCTCCACTGAATACTACGTGTCCGGCAAATTCGACGCCGCACTGCTGCACGTGCTGGCGAACCACGACAAAATCGTTGAAATCATCCGCCCGACGCTGGGGCCGGAGCGGCGCGCCACCTACTCGCCGATTTTGCCGATCCATCCGCGCACGCGCATCGTCATGCAGGTACCGATCGAGAGCACGGACGTGGAGCACGGCACGGTGACGTGGTCGGACCCGGAGACGGGGACACGGTATGAGACGGCGGTAACGGGTGGCTCCGCCAAATTGCAATGGAAGGCGGACTGGGCGATGCGCTGGTACGCGCTGGACGTGGATTATGAAATGTCCGGCAAGGACCTGATCGATTCGGTTAAACTCTCCTCGCAGATCGTGCGCGCGCTGGGCGCCGAGCCGCCGGTTTGCCTGACCTACGAATTGTTTCTGGACGAAAACGGCCAAAAAATTTCCAAGAGCAAGGGCAACGGGCTCTCGGTCGAGCAGTGGCTGACCTACGCGCCGCCGGAATCGCTGGCGCAGTTCATGTACCACGCGCCGCAGCGGGCCAAGCGGCTGTTCTTTGACGTGATCCCGCGCGCGGCGGATGATTTCATCAATAACGCCGCGGCGCTGCGCACGACGAACGATCCGCAAGGCAATCCGGCCTGGCACATTTTTGGCGGCAAAATCCCGGATGACGCCGGCAGCCCGATCAGTTTCACCATGCTGCTCAATCTGGCCTCCGTCATCAACGCCGAGAACCCGGACATGCTGTGGGGTTTTATCCGCGCCTACATGCCGGGGGCGACGCCGGAGAATGCACCGTTCCTGGCGAAGCTCGTGGCTTACGCGATCGCCTATTATCGCGACTTCGTCGCCGCCGGGAAGCAATTTCGCGCCGCCTCGCCGGCCGAGCGCAGCGCCCTGCAGGATTTGGCGACGCGGCTGAAGGCTGGCGCGTACCAGGAATTTCCGGGCGAGACGGAAGCCGAAAAATTGCAGAATTTGGTCTATGCGGTGGGCAAGGAGCAGAAGTTTTCGCCGCTGAAGGCCTGGTTCGACTGCCTGTACCAGGTGCTGCTGGGGCAGACCGAAGGGCCGCGATTCGGCGGGTTCATCGCGCTCTACGGCGTGGAGAAGACGGTTGGGCTGATCGAGGCGGCGCTGGCGCGCGACGAAAGAAAGTAGCGCTTTTTGAAAANNTTTTTCAAAAAAGAACATTCTTTCTTCCGCTTCCTGCCGCCTCTATTGGGCGTGCTGGTCCTCGCGGCGATCTTCTGGGGGCTGCACCGGGCGCTGCGGCATGTCAGCGTGGCCGGCGTGCTCGCCGTGGTCGAGGCGACGCCACGGCGGCAACTGGGTCATGCGGTGGAGCTGATCACGCTCTCGCTCTGCATCATGGCGGTCTATGACGTGCCGGGCATCCTGTTCGCGCGCAAACTGATCGATTTCGAGCGGCTGGGGCCGGCGCGCGTGGCGTTCGCCTCGAGCTGCGCCTACGCGCTCAGCCACGTGCTGGGGGCGCCGGCGATTTCCGCGGCGGCGGTGCGGGTGCGGTTTTACGCGCAATGGGGCGTGCCCGCTTCCGGGATCGCGCGCATCGTGGCGCTTTCGGGGGTGATGTTTACGCTCGGCGCGGCGACGCTGCTGGGCGGCATTCTGGTGCTGCATCCGGCGGATTTGCCGTTGTTTGGGCAAAGCGCACCGGTTCCGGCGCTGCGCCTGGCCGGGCTGGCGTGCTGGGCGGTGCCGGCGGCGTATGTCGCGCTGGCCGGCGGCACGAAGCCGTTTCTGGTGTTCGGCAAAAGCCTGCCGCGGCCGGGACCGGCGCTGGCGGCGGGGCAAATTCTGCTGGCCTGCGCGGATACCGGCTGCGCCTGCGCGATTCTCTACACCCTGCTGCCCACGCTGCCGGGGCTGACCTACGCGCATGTGCTGGGGATTTATCTGGCGGCCTTCGCCGGCGGTCTGGTGAGCGCGCTGCCGGGCGGTGTGGGGGTGTTCGATTCGCTGCTGCTGCTGGGCCTGGCCGGTTTCATGGACGCGTCGCAGGCGCTCGGCGCGATTTTGCTGTTCCGGCTGATCTATTACGTGTTTCCGGCGGTGCTGGCGGCGCTGTCATTCGCGGCGCATGAGCTATGGCTGAGCGTTTTCCGCCGCGGTTAGAGCCGCAAGCCCGGCGACCTGACAATTAATTTATTAATATTTTTTCCGGCGGTACGCGACGGAAGAGCTGCGTTCATCGGGGATATCCGCGGATAATTCTTTCGCGAAATCGATTTACCAGAGATAATTTTTCGAAAAAGAAACATTAATTTTGCATCAAGGCGCGAAAAAACGCTGGATTTTTAGCATTACATTACATACACGTTACTTCCATGTTATTAGTCTTGGTGAAATGTCAGTTGCTGTACCTTCGCCTGCGGCAAGATGCGCGGGCGGTGACAGCGGTCGAATATGGCCTGATCGCCGCCCTGATCTCGGTGATCATCATTTCCGCGGTGACAAGTCTCGGCAAGGGCGCGAGTACGACGTTCAACAAGGTTGCCAGCGAATTATAGGCCAAGGCGGATCCAAGACTCCGTAAGGCCAGGCACGCCGCGAGACGGCCGAACCCACTCCCGCCGTGCATCGACCGAAAATCTCAGCCAAGCCGCCTTGCAGCCGAAATTGCTGTAAACGGATAACTTATCCACAGAATTTCTTATTTTTGATACGTCCAGCTTCTGGACAAACATCTATAAATTAATTATACATTACACCTATGTTAGCCATTTTGACACAAATTCACCTTTGGTTGCAACTTTTGCGGGTGGACCGGCGCGGCGTGACGGCGCTGGAATATGCGATGATCGTGGCGCTGATCGGCATGGTGGTGGTGACCGCGATGACCGGCATGGGCAAAGGTTTCGCGGCGACCATTAACCTCTCCGCCAGCGAACTCTAGGCCAGAAAGAAATCTGATTTCGCGGCGTTTGAGCGGCCATGGCACGGCCGCTCAAACGCTACGTACAATCAGAAGTAATTTTTCCCGCGGCACGAGCGGGCCGGGCTTTTATTAAAAAAGCCCCAATTCCTTCAGATTTCATATCGCACCGGCGCGCAGACGAATCCGTTCGCCTGCCATTTATGAGCGCGGAGCACAATTTTTTCGTGCGCTAGCATTTTTAGATTGACAAAAAGTTACTAAATTAATATTTAGACGAGGCGTATAATAACTCAGTAATCGTCTAATTTTTTAATAAGGAGCTTTCCATGATCGTCTATCTCACATCCTCCCTGCGTGCCCTGCGCCGGGATTCCAAGGCGGTTACGGCCATTGAGTATGGGCTGATCGCGGCACTGATCGCCGTGGTGATTATCGCCGCCGTGTCCGCCCTGGGTGTCGGCGCGTCCTCCACCTTCAACACCGTCGCCAGCGAACTCTAATCGCCGGCTCGTGCCGGTCCGCTAAGCCGGCCAAAGCCAGGCCGCGCCGCGCACGCCAGATGAGTCACCGTGCCGGTTGCGGACAATGCGGCCCTCAAAAACGTCCGAGAAAACATAGCGCCGCATCAGGCCGGGCAGCCCGGTATAGAGATGCGGCAGGTTGGAAAGGCCGCCGCCCAGCACGATCACATCCGGGTCGAGCAGGGTGGAAATGACGGCCAGCCCCCGGGCCAGCCGGTCCAGATGGATTTTTAGGGCATTCGTCGCACCGGCCTCGCCGGCGGCGGCGCGCGCTGGCAAAATGCTGGCGTCGCTGGCGTCCGGGCCGTCGGCCTCGCGCGCCAAAGCGGGTCCGGAAATATAGGTCTCCAGGCAGCCGGAGAGGCCGCACCAGCATGGTCGCAGCGGCATTTCCTCCGGCCGCGGCCAGGGCAACGGCGTGTGGCCCCATTCGCCCAGAATGCGGTGGCGGCCCTCAAGCACCTGGCCGTTCACCACCAGGCCGCCGCCGCAGCCGGTGCCCAGGATCACCCCAAACACGATGTTCGCGCCGGCGGCGGCGCCGTCGCTGGCCTCGGAGAGGGCAAAACAGTTGGCGTCGTTGGCGACGCGCACCGGGCGGCCGAGCAAGGCGGCGAGGTCGGTATCGAAGGCGTGGCCGTTCAGGGCGTTGGAGTTGGCGTTTTTCACCAGCCCGGTGGCCGGGCTGATGGTGCCGGGAATACCGACGCCGACGCTGCAGTTTTGGCCAAGCTTCTGCTCCGCTTCGCCAACCAGGTTGGCAATCGCGCGCAGCACCGCCTCGTAGCCGGACGGTGTCGGCACGCGGTGGCGAAAAAATTCCTCGCCGCTGGCGGCCAGCACCAAAATCTCGGTTTTCGTGCCGCCGAGGTCGATGCCGATGCGATGAGACATGTGCTGGGGCATGGCAAATGATTGGCGGTAAAGCCGGGCTTGCTCAAGGCCTTCGCCCCGCGCATTCTGGCCCGCATGGGCGAAACGTTGATCGACGCGCAATTCATGAAATGCCCGATGCCGGTGCTGCGCGCGGCCAAGGCTTTGCGCGGCATGGGGCCGGGCGAAAAACTGCGCGTGCTGGCGACCGACCCGGCGGCGCTCTCGGATTTCCGGGACTTTTGCAAAACCTCCGGCCACGTGCTGGTCGCCACCAGTGAGACAAAGGGCGTGTTTTCATTTACGATCCGCCGAAAAGCCGAGGAGTCCGCGTCATGAGCATCGCGCTGTTCACCCATCCGGCGGCGCTGGAGCACGATACCGGCGAATTTCACCCGGAATGCCCGGACCGGATCCGCTATATCCTCAGGGCGCTAGAAACGCAGGAATTTTCCACCCTGCTGCGCGAGAGTTGCCCGGAAGCGCCGGAGGCGGCGCTGAAGGCGGCGCACGCGCCGGACCACGTGGACCGGATTCTGGCGATGCGTCCGGCGCCGGGGGGCATGGTGCATATCGATTCCGACACTTTTGTCAGCCACGGCTCGGTGGAAGCCGCCAGGCGCGCCGCCGGCGGCGCCATGGCCGCGGTGGACGCGGTGATGGAAGGCTGGGCCAAAGGTGCGTTCGTCGCCATGCGCCCGCCCGGCCACCATGCCGAGGGCGACCAGGCGATGGGTTTTTGTCTGTTCAATAACGCCGCCGTCGCGGCCTGCCACGCCCGCGCGCGCTGGGGCCTCACCCGCATTGCGGTGGTGGACTTCGACGTGCACCACGGCAACGGCACGCAGGACATTTTCTTCAACGACAAAGACCTGTTCTACGCCTCCAGCCACCAGCACCCCTGTTATCCAGGCACGGGCCTGGCGCAGGAGCGCGGCATCGCCGGCAACATCGTGAACATGCAACTGGCCCCAGGCTCCGGCAGCAACGATTTCCGGGACGCCTGGGCCTACGGGATTTTCCCGGTGCTGGAAGCCTTCAAGCCGGAACTTCTCATCATCTCCGCCGGCTTCGACGCGCACGCGGCGGACCCCCTGGCGCAGTTGCGGCTCTCGGTGCGGGATTTCGAGTGGGTCACGGGGGAGCTTTTGATGATCGCCGACAGGCTTTGTCCCGGCCGCGTCGTCTCACTGCTGGAAGGCGGCTACGACCTGGACGCCCTGGCCGCCAGCGCCGCCGCCCACGTGCGCACGCTGATGCGGCTTTAAGAGAGTAGAAAGCAGCGCTTTTTTGAAAAAAAGCGCGCAAAAAACTTTTGCTCCTGGGGGCGTTGGCGCCGGGATTGCCATTAATCGCCTCCGCTGGAGGCGATTA
>PLFB01000064.1 GCA_003137135.1 Acetobacteraceae bacterium | reverse complement strand
TTGCGGATGGCGGGATCAAGTCGAGCGGCGACATGGTGAAGGCGCTGGCGGCGGGGGCGGATGCGGTGATGGTGGGTTCGATGCTGGCGGGGACGGATGAGGCGCCAGGGGAGGTGTTTTTGTATCAGGGGCGGTCCTACAAATCCTACCGGGGCATGGGCAGCCTCGGCGCGATGGCGCGCGGCTCGGCGGACCGGTATTTTCAGCAGGAGATCAAGGATACGCTGAAGCTGGTGCCGGAGGGGATTGAGGGCCGCGTGGGCTACAAGGGACCGATGGCGGCGGTGGTGCACCAGCTGGTCGGCGGCTTGCGGGCGGGGATGGGGTACACGGGGAGCGCCGATATTGCGGCGTTGCAGACGGAGGCGCGGTTTCGGCGGATTACGGGGGCGGGGTTAAGGGAGAGCCATGTGCATAACGTGGCGATTACGCGGGAGGCGCCGAATTATCGGCAGGGCGATTCCTGACTTGCACATGTCCTGTGTATGTGCAGAGATGAGCAGGTCTTGATGAGGAGTACATCATGAGTGTGGCGCTGCAGGATACCATCGGCCCGCGGGCGACGCGGCTTTCGGTGCTGGTGAGTGAGGCGGAGGCGGCCGAGGTGGCGCGCCGCGCGGCAGCAGCGGAGCTTTCGGTGAGCGCTTATTTAAGGGCGCAGGCGCTGGGCGCGCCGGCGACGCCGGAGGAGCGGCAGGCGCTGGCGGTGTTTGACCGGGTGCTGGATGAATTGGTTGGGCGGGTTGATGCGGCGAATCAGGCGCTGGGGGCGGCGCTGGCCCGGCTGGGGTAGGATTTATGTCGGATTGGTTTGAGCGGATCGCCAAGCTGGCGGTGCTGGGGGAAAAATTTGGTCTGCTGGCGGAGAATATTGGCAAGCTGCAGGGCAAGGTGGAGGACCACGAGAAGCGGCTGGTGCGGGTCGAGACGATCATCGAGGTGGTGCGGCCGGATGGGGTGACGCTGCGGATTCTCGCCGCGCCGGGAGGGTCGTAGAGCGGATCGCCGAATGGCGCGGCAAGAGTTTGGCGCGCATGTGAAAGGACCAGGCTGGAGCTTTGGACTCGAATGAGGGAGCAGATGTTTCGCCAGTGAAATTGCTGGCGCGGGCGCGGCTTGGGCCGTGGCTGCTGCTGTCACTTTCATGTTCGGTTTTGGCGGTGATTTGCACTGATCTGCCGTTTCAGCTTTCTGGTGTAGTTCAATATGGCAACCAGCTGATGGTCATTTGTTTTGCGGTGGCGTTTGGTCTCAGTATTGTCTGGTGCATCGGTTTTGCTTTGTTGATCCGGGTTTTGCGCTGGCGGGTGTTGTGGCTGCTGTTTGTTGCGACACCGGTTTGGACTTTTTTGGGTGGCGCTTTTGCGGTTGTAAGTCATCTTTGCATCATTTGATGTGTCCTTTGCGGTTTGAACTTTGTGATGAGCCTTGGCATTGAGGAAAGCGGTTTTGAGTTAGGCATTTTCGACGTCGTGATTTTTATGGGACGGAATTGGGTTTGATGATTTTGGATTTACGGAGCGATCGGGCATGACGCCGGCGGGGCAGTTGGGGGCGGCGGTGGATCTTTTGGCGGAGATTTTTGCCGATCCGCGGCCGGGGGATGCTGTGGCTAATGCGTTTTTTCGGAATCGGCGGTTTATTGGGGCGGGGGATCGGAGAGAAATTTCGGGGCTGGTTTGGGGGGTGCTTAGGGCGCGGCGGCATTTGACGTGGTGGGTGGAAAAGGTCGGGGGGGAGGCGACGCCGCGAATGTTGTTGGCGGCGCAGGGGTTTTTCTCTGGCATGACGGCGAACAAGGTCGCGATGGCGTTTGCTACGGGGAAATATGGGCCGGCGGCGTTGTCGGCGGCGGAAATCGCAGTGCTGGAGAGGCTGGCGGGGCATACGCTGGAGCATCCGCATATGCCCGAAGCCGTGCAATTTGAGGTGCCGGATTGGGTGTTGCCAAGGCTGGAACAAAGATTTGGGGCGGGGCTCTCCGCGGAGATGGAGGCGCTGGGCGCGCCGGCGCCGTTGGATTTGCGGGTGAACCTGCTCAAAGGGACGCGGGAGGCGGCGATGGCGGCGCTGCGGGCGGAAAAATTCGAGCCCGTGGCCACGCCTTACAGCCCGTACGGGCTGCGCCTGGCCGGACGTCAATCCGTGACCAGCTCAAAGGCGTTCAAAGACGGTTTTGTGGAAATCCAGGACGAAGGCAGCCAACTGGTGGCGCTGGCGGTGGACGCCAAACCGGGCATGCGGGTCGCGGATTATTGCGCCGGCGCCGGCGGCAAGACGCTCGCGATGGCGATGATGATGGAAAACAAGGGGCATATCGTGGCCTGCGACGTCTCGGCGCCGCGGCTGGAGGGCGCCATCAAACGCCTGCGGCGGGCGGGCGTGCATAACGCGGAGCGGCACCTGCTGGAAGACGGCGATAAATGGCTAAAGCGCCAGGCGGCAAAATATGACCGGGTCCTGGTGGATGCGCCTTGCACCGGTACGGGGACGTGGCGGCGCAACCCTGATGCGCGGGCGCGGCTGACGGAAAACGACCTATTGGAAATTTTGCCGAAACAGGCGAAAATCCTGGACCAGGCGCAAAGACTGCTCAAGGTCGGCGGGCGGCTGGTTTATGCGACGTGCTCGCTGTTGGGAGACGAGAACGAAATGCAGGTGGCGGCGTTTTTGGCCCGCAATGGGCAGTTTAAACAGGTGGCCGTGGCGGCGCCGCTGCCGGCCGGCCTGCATGGCCAGGCCCTGCGGCTGACGCCGCGCGGCCACGGCACGGACGGATTCTACGCAGCGGTGCTGGAGCGGGTGGCGTGATCGAAATCAGGCGCGCGCGCAGCGGCGATGCGCCGGGCATCGGCGCGGTGCACGTCTCCGCCTGGCGCAGCGCCTATGCCGGAATTTTGCCGGATGCTTATCTGGCCCGGCTGTCCGTGGCGCGGCAGGCGCATTATTACGAACGCTCGATCAGACTCGGCGGCGGCGTGCTGGTCGCGGCGGCGCGGCAGGGGGTGGTGGGGTTCGCCACCGCGCGGGCGGTGCGGCCGAGCGAACTGGGCGACGGCGAGGTCGAGACGCTGTACGTGCTGGACGATTTTCGCGACGCCGGGGTGGGCAGCGCGCTGCTGCGGGCGGCCGGGCAGTTTTTGGCCGGGCGGGCCTGCAACGCGGCGTATCTGTGGGTGCTGCGCGACAATCCGGCGCAATTTTTCTACGAGCGGCTGGGCGGCAAGCTGGCGGCCTCCGGCACGACGATTGTGGGGGGCAAGCCGATCCCGCAGCTGGCCTATGCGTGGAACCCGATTGCGAAGCTGATCGAGCAGGAAGTCAGTCGTCAGTAATCAGTCGTCAGTNNTTGCCCCAGGCGACGGCGTCGGCCTCGCCGGCATCCAGCGCGGCTTGCGCGGTTGCCTTGGTAAAACCCTCGTTCACGATGTAGGCGCCGCCAAAAATCTTTTTGAGTTTCGGGCCGATCCAGTCTGCCGCCTTGTGCTCGCGGGCGCAGATGAAGGCGATGCCGCGCTCGCGCAGTTCGCGCGCGACGTAGGAGAAGGTGCCGAGCCGGTCGGAATCACCCATGGAATGGCCGTCCATCCGCGGCGCCAGGTGCATCCCGACCAGCCCGGGCTCCCAGACGGAGGTGACGGCGTCGGTGACCTCAAGCATCAGCCTGGCGCGGTTTTCGATCGGGCCGCCATAGTTATCGGTGCGGTGGTTGGAGGAATCCTGCAGAAACTGGTCCAGCAGATAGCCGTTGGCGCCGTGCAGTTCGACGCCGTCGAAATCGGCCATCTGCGCGTTCATGGCGGCCTTGCGGTAGGCTTCCACGATGCCGGGGATTTCCGAGGTTTTTAGCGCGCGGGGGATGGGGTAGTCTTGCAATGGGCGGACCAGGCTGACATGGCCAGTGGCCGCGATGGCGCTGGGCGCGACCGGGAGCTCGCCGCCCAGGAAAAGCGGCGCGGAGATCCGGCCGACATGCCAGAGCTGCGCGAAAATGCGGCCGCCGGCTTTGTGCACGGCCGTCGTGATGGCCTTCCAGCCCGCAACCTGTTCCTCGGACCACAGGCCGGGCGTGTCGGCGTAACCCACCCCCATGGGGGTGACGGATGTGGCCTCACTGATGATCAGGCCGGCGCTGGCGCGCTGGGCATAGTATTCCGCCATCAGCGCGTTGGGGATGCGCGCATCGGGCGCGCGGGCGCGGGTGAGCGGCGCCATGATGATGCGATTGGGAATTTTAAGGTCGCCGAGGGTGAGCGGGTCAAACAGGGAGGGCATTCTATCGGTCCATCAAGTGTTATGGATTGCACGTAATGCTGCAACGCGGAAAATCGAGGGGGTAAGGCGGTGTAATGGCCCGGACGTCTGTCCAAAATGGTAACAATTAATAGTTTGTTGCATCGTGCCCGGGGCTGCCGTTATACGCCACCACGCGACTGGTCAGCCGCGGGCCGGGTATTTGGAGTCTGGCCAGCCGCATTGTCTTTAAGGGGTTTGGTGGTTTGCATCCTAGAATTTACAAGCATTATCTGTCGCTTGCCGAAAAATATCAGATGAAGGGTCCGTTTTTGGAAATCGGCGCGTCGCCGGGGCCGAACTCAATCCTTGCGGGCAGCTATTTCCAGGGCAAACCGGGGCGGGTTGGCATCAATCTGAGCGATAAGGAGATGTCTGATGATGGCAGCGGTCACAAGATCGAATTTGTGCGGGCCAATTCTAATGACATGAGAAACGAATTCGCCGACAACTCGTTTGGCACCGTGCTGTCAAACGCGGTGATCGAGCACGACAAGTATTTCTGGCGGTCGATCGAGGAAATAAAGCGGGTTCTTACTCCGGGCGGCATCATGGCGATCGGGGCGCCGGGGTATATTGCGCAAAAGCACCTGAAGAAGGTTGTGCTGGGCGAAGACCTGGATCACGCGACCGTGACATATAATGTGCATGTTCAGCCGGATTATTGGCGCTTCAGCGTGAAGGCCTTCAAGGACGTGATCTGCGAGGGAATGGAAATTTTGGAAATTCACGCGTTGATGCGCGTGCCGATCATTGTGGCGGTCGCGAAAAAGCCGCTGCCCGGCGAAGTTCCGCCGCCGCGCGTCAGAGCCTCCAGGAGAAAGGCGGCCGCCGCGTAACGCCGGGGCGGGCACCTCCGACCCTGCAAAGCCCGCGGTCATCAAAAGTTTTTTGCGGAGCTTGTTTTTAAAAAAGCGACCGCTTGTTTGGTTCAGGCGGATTGCAGTTGGCGGGCGGGCAGGAGGGCGAAAATGGTGAGGGCGAGGGCGGTGAGGGAGAGCGCCGCGGCGGCCGGCGGGATGGCGGCGAGGCCCAGACCGGCGGAGATGACGGCGCCGCCGGCCCAGGCGCCGAGCGCGTTGCCGGCGTTGAAGGCGCCGATGTTGAGCGTGGAGATGAGATGCGGCGAGGCCCTGCCGATGGTGAAGGCGCGCAGCTGCAGTGCCGAGCAGCCGGCGAACACGATGGCGGCCCAGAGGAACAGCGCCGCTTCGGTCGGCACGAGATGGGAGTCGATGACCGCGAGGATGGCCAGCACGGCGGCGGAGGCGATGAACACGCCGATCAGCGTGGTGTTCAGCTTCCAGTCCGACAGCCGACCACCCAAAATGTTGCCGGCGGTCATGCCGAGGCCGATGAGGAACAGCGAATACGTCACGCCGCGCGCGGAGACATGGGTGATGTTGTTGAGCAGGGGCGCGATGTAGGTGAACAGCGCGAACATCGAGGCGGAGGCGATGACGGTGATGAGCAGCGTGAGCCAGACCGCGGGTTTGAGGGCAAAAAGTTCGCCGAGCATCGCGGGGTTTTTCGTGGCGCGCTGGTGTTTGGGCAGGAGCAGAAATAGGCCGGCGAAGGCGGCGACGCCGATGGCGGCGACGGCCCAGAACGTAACGCGCCAGCCGGCTGCCTGGCCCAAAGCGGTGCCGAGCGGGACGCCGAGCACGTTGGCGAGGGTCAGGCCGGTGAACATCAAAGCGACGGCCTGGGCGCGCTTGTTTTCGGGCACCAGGCTGGCGGCTTCGACCGCGCCGATGCCGAAGAAGGCGCCGTGGCAGAGCGCGGTGACGACGCGCGCCGCCATCAGGAAGCCATAGCCGGGGGCGAGCGCGCAGAGCGCGTTGCCGAGAATGAAAATGCCCATCAGCACCAATAAGGCGCTACGCGGCGGCAGTTTCTGGGTGGCGATGGCCATGATGGGCGCGCCAAAAAACACGCCGAGCGCGTAGCCGCTGACCAGCCAGCCGGCGGCGGGGATGGAAACCGCCAGATTATGGGCGACCTGCGGCAGCAGGCCCATGATGACGAATTCGGTGGTGCCGATGGCGAACGCGCTGAGCGCCAAAGCGATGAGCGGGGCGGGCAGGGATTTCACAACGATTGCTCCAGATGTTCGAGAAATGTTTTGATCGCCGGCTCGTTGCGCTTGTAAAACACCCACTGGCCGACGCGCCGGGCGGTGATGAGGCCGGCATGGTGCAGGACGGCGAGGTGGGCGGAGACGGTGGATTGCGAGAGTGTGCAAGCGCCGTCGATCTTGCTGGCGCAGACGCCGAGTTCGTAGGGATGATCCTGGCCCGGAAAATTTTTCTCCGGGTCTTTCATTTTGCTGAGGATTCCTCGCCGCACGGGATTGGCGAGGGCCTTTAGGACCTCGTCGCAATCGTCCGTTGGCGACTGGTTCGTCATAAGCCGATATATGTATCGGGATTTGACGATATATAGATGCTGCGATGCAGCATTATTGCATGGGTGGTATTTGTTTGGGGGGCGTCAGGGTTGCCAGGGGTTGATGAGGGTGAGGCCGTAGCCGGTGAAGTCGTCGGTGTTGCGAGTGGCGAGGGTGGCGCCGTAGGCGAGGGCCATGCCGCCGATGAGGGCGTCTTCGACGCTGACCGGGCGGCCGATTTTCTGACGCGTGGTGCGGGCGATGGCATAGGAGGAGGCACATTCCGCGTTGAAATTAATGATTCGCGTTGAAAAACCAATTTGAAGGAAAGCTTCAAAATCTTGGTGAATTTCTGATTTCCGTCTGCCGGTGGGAAGCCGCGCAATGCCATACCGGATTTCGGCAAGGGCGATGCTGGGTAGGTACAGGTCTGAGATTGGATAACTTTTCGTGAAAAGGCTTATGGACGGATTGAAGGCCGGCGACATCATCGCCGAGACGACATTCGTATCCAGGAGGATCAAAGGCCGACGTCGCTGGCGGTGGTCCGGTCGTATTCAGGGGCTGAAAAATCAGGCGGTTCCCGGCTTGGGGACGAGCCGCGTGGGGGAATTTCCAGATCAACACCGCGCGCCGGCCCGAAAATGCGGCGCGCGATATCGTAGAGGGATTCTTGAGGTGCGTTGGAGTCGTCCAGGACGTCGGCGCGGCGGAGCATCGCCTGGGCTTCGGCATCCATGGAGCGGCGGTTGGCGCGGGCGCGCTGTTTGATGCGGGCGTGGAGGGATTCGTCGAGGTTGCGGATGAGGAGGCTTGGCATGGGACCTGCGCGGGTTTGATATCAGATGATAGCGGATTTTGATCCGAGAGTATATGCGCGCTGGTTGATTATCCAATCCTCGGCGTCGCCCGCCCGGAGCGGGTGATGACGACGACGCCGTCGCCGGCTTCGATGACGGTTTTGGGGTCGGGGCGGGTGATGGTCTCGCCGCCGCGGCGATTGACCGCCACCACGAACACGCTGCCGCTGGCCTGGTTTTCGAAATGCTCGATGGTTGCGCCGGCGAGTTGGCTGTCGGGGGCGACCGGCATCACCTCCAGTTCCAGTCCCAGAGTGCGCAGGCCGATTCCCAACGTGCGCATGCGGTCCGACCCATCTGTGAACATCGAGGAGCGCGGGTATAAGATAAGTTGCGCGATGCGTTCGGCGCCGATATGCGTTGGCTCCACGACGGAATTGGCGCCGGCCTGCAGCAGTTTGCTCTTGGTCGAAGGCGCCTCGCCGCGCGCGATGATCTCCAGCTTCTTGTTCAAATTTCGTGCCGATAACGTAATAAAAACATTCGCGGCGTCATTCGGCACCACCGTCGCCAGCGCGCGCGCGCGCATCACGCCGACGGATTCCAATACACCCTCATCGGTCGCGTCGCCGCGCCAGGTTGGGTAGTCGCGCGCCATGGACTCCGCCACGCGCGCCTCGTTCAATTCCAAAATCACGAAATCCATGCCGCCGGCGGTCAATTCATCGGCCAGCATCTGCCCGATGCGGCCATAGCCGCAAATGATCACGTGGCCGGTCATCTGGTCGATCTGCTTTTCCATCCGCTTGGTCCCCAGCAATTGTCTGATTTGCGCGATCGTAATGAACTGGACGAAGGCCGCGGCCAGAAACGTCAGGCCCAGCCAGCCAAGAACAATCGCCGAGATGGTGACCACGCGCAGTTCGCCGACGATCGGGTGGAGCTCGCCGTAGCCGACCGTGAAAATCGTGATGATCACGAAATAGAATGCGTCGCTCCAGGTCCAGCCATGCAGGACGTAGGCCAAAGTCGCCACAAAAGTTACGGTGAGCATGTAAACCACGCCGCCGGCGAGGTTGCGCAGCGGCGAGTCGTTCAGCCGCGTCAGGCGGCGCCGGCGGCGCTTTGCCGGCTGGGTGTCTGCAGGGGTCAGGCCATGCTCGTCCGGGTGCGGAGTCGGCTGGGCCTTGGTGAAGAGGCGACCATACAAGGGGAGCGCCTAGAAAAAAGCAAGCCAGCAGCGCTTTTTGAAAAAAGGCTCCCCGCCTGGCGCGCGCAAAAACTTTTGGTCCGCTTCGTGTGGGTTTTGGGCCGCATGCGGCCTAAAACCCACGCAAAGCGAAACAAAAGTTTTTTGGTTACCCCGGGCGGGGCGCCATTTTTTCAAAAAAGTAACTGCTTGCTTTATCTTTTATCGACCGGCACGTAGTCTCTGCTCGGCGCACCGGTGTAAACCTGCCGCGGGCGGCCGATGCGCTGCTGCGGGTCCTCGATCATTTCCATCCATTGGCTCACCCAGCCCACCGTGCGCGCCAGCGCGAAGATGGGGGTAAACATGGTGGTGGGGAAGCCCATCGCTTTCAGAATGATGCCGGAATAGAAATCGACGTTGGGGTAGAGCTTGCGTTCGACGAAATACGGGTCCTCCAGCGCGATTTTTTCGAGTTCCATCGCCAGGTCGAGCATCGGTTCGTCCTTGATGCCGAGTTCCTCGAGCACCTCGTAGCAGGTCTTTTGCATGATCTTGGCCCGCGGGTCGTAGTTTTTGTACACGCGGTGGCCAAAACCCATCAGCTTGACGTGGCTGTTCTTGTCCTTCACCTGCTTGATGAATTCAGGGATGTGGTCCTTGTGGCCGATTTCGGCGAGCATCTTTAAAACCGCCTCATTGGCGCCGCCATGGGCGGGGCCCCACAGGCTGGCGATACCGGCGGCGATGCACGCAAACGGGTTGGCGCCGGTCGAGCCGGCCAGGCGCACGGTGGATGTGGAGGCGTTCTGCTCGTGGTCCGCGTGCAGAATAAAGATGCGGTCCATGGCGCGGGACAGAATCGGGTTGGGCTTGTAGGCCTCCGGCGGCACGGCGTGAAACATGAACAGAAAGTTGTCGGCGTATGTCAGGTCGTTGCGCGGGTACATGAAGGGCTGGCCGACATTGTACTTATGCGCCCAGGCGGTGATGGTCGGGATTTTGGCGATCATGCGGAACGCGGAAATTTCGCGCTGGCGGGGGTCGTGAATGTCGATGCTGTCCGGATAGAACGCGGACATGGCGCCGACCACCGAACAGAGCATCGCCATCGGGTGCGCGTCGCGCCTAAAACCGTCCCAGAAGCGGCGGATCTGCTCATGCAGCATGGTGTGCATGGTGACGTTGTGGGTGAAATCCTTCAGTTCGCCGGCGTTGGGCAGGTTGCCCCATAACAGCAGATACGCAACCTCCAGAAAGGTGGAATGCTCAGCCAGTTGCTCGATCGGGTAGCCGCGATACAGCAGAATGCCCTCGTCACCGTCGATATACGTGATCGAGCTCTCGCAGCTGGCGGTGGCGCCGTAGCTGGGATCAAACGTGAAAATGCCCAATTCGTTCTGGATTTTGCGGATATCCGCCACGGCCGGGCCAATGGAGCCCGAAAGCACCGGCAAGGTAGCGGATTTGTTGTCGTAGGTAAGGGTGGCACTGCCAATCTGCTTGCTGCTGGTGTTGTGGGACATTCGTGATGACCTCTGGCTTTTGCGTGGGGTGAGCTGATTAAATAGTCAGGCAGGGCGGGCCACGCCATGCCGGGACGCGTGGCGTGACGATAGCGGCATTAAACCCGACCGCCGCTAAAAGGCAACCTTCGCGGTTGCAGCATGGCCGTGAGGGAAGAAAGCAGCGCTTTTTTGAAAAAAAGCGCGCAAAAAACTTTGCTCCTGGGGGCGATGGGACGGGGATTGCCTTTAATCGGCACCTTTGGTGCCGATTAAAGGCAAT
>PLFB01000122.1 GCA_003137135.1 Acetobacteraceae bacterium | reverse complement strand
AAAGCCGCCGGCCGGCGGCTTTAATTGGCACACACTCGCAAAGCCCCCAGGAGCAAAAGTTTTTTGGTTCTTTTTTTTTAAAAAAGAACTGCTTTCTTACTTCGCTTCGCGCGTCAGCTCATAAAGCGCCACCGCCCCGGCGGCACTCACGTTCAAGCTTTCCATCCCGCCCGGCATCGCCAGCGCGCAAATCTCGTCGCAGGTCTCGCGCGTCAGCCGACGCAGGCCCTCGCCTTCGCTGCCCAGCACCAGCGCGACGCGGCGGTCTTTAAAGCTGGTGCCGACCAGCGGCGTCGGCGCCGCGCCGTCCAGCCCCACCACCCAGATATTCGCGGATTTCAGCACGATCAGCGCGCGCGACAGATTCACGATTTTCAGCAGCGGGATCAGTTCCAGCGCGCCAGACGCGGCTTTCGCCAACGCCCCGGTTTCCTCCGGCGCGTTGCGGTCCTGCGTAATCACCGCGGCGGCGCCGAACGCCTGCGCCGTGCGCATCAGCGCGCCGATATTGCGCGGGTCAGAAATCTGGTCCAGCACCAGCACCGGCCCCGGCCGCTTCAGCGCGTCCAGCAGCGCCGGCGGCGTCAACTGGTCCGTCAGCAGCGCCACGCCCTGGTGCACGATGCCGCTGCCCTGGCGGGCGCCCAAAAGCTGGTCGATCTTATCCCGGGGTAAAAATTCCGGCTGGATCGGCCAGGGCTGCGGGCGTTCGGCGGCCAGTGCGTCCACCGCGTCCTCGGTAATCACCAGCCGGCGCAGCCGCCGCGTCGGGTTGCCGAGCGCCGCGGCGACGGCGTGCGTGCCATACAGCCACACCGCCCCGGCCGGCACCGACGGCACGCGCGCCTGGCCGCGGTTCTGGTCCCGGTTATGGTCGCGGTTCATCGGCGGCCGGTCATGCGGCGATTTTTCCCGCGCCGGCCGTTCGCCCTGCGGGCCGGCAGGGCGCGGGCCGGGCAGCGTCAGCTTCGGCCCGTCGAATTTCGGGCGGTCGCCTGATTTACCGGCGTGCGGACGGGGCGGGCGGTTCTGTGTCATGCGAGCATCACTAGTGGGGGGGGATTACGTTGACAATCCGGGGGTTATCGCGGAAATGGGCCGGGCGACGGAAGGGTGCCCGAGTGGCTAAAGGGGGCGGACTGTAAATCCGCTGGCGTACGCCTACGTTGGTTCGAATCCAACCCCTTCCACCATCTGGCCTCTGTGATGCGGGTGTAGCTCAACGGTAGAGTCCCAGCCTTCCAAGCTGGTTGTGCGGGTTCGATTCCCGTCACCCGCTCCAGCTAATGGATTTCGATTGCCTTGTTTGACAGTTTTGCTTGGTTTCGCACAAACGATCCTGCAAGCCCCCGTGCCGTCACATCGCGCACTGCGCTTGCCGGAAATTATTGGATCTTTTGAAGATATGTGCTGTTGCGAACCCCATTCGTGTTTTTATGCATCTCCATATCACCGCCACTGCCCTCCATCGGCGTGGGCCATGCTGTGATCGTGTGCGTGTAGCCGAAGATCGAGCATTCATAACCAGCCGTTCTAAGTTCATCATGCAGTTGTTTCGCGAAAGGCTGTGAGCTGCCCGACCAGAAGCCCGAGCTGGCGGACTCACAGCCATTAATTTTCATGCGCCCTGGCCATGTTTTAGGAAGCGGCTGCAGGTATTTGATCAGATCCGATATGCTGCATTTGACTTTTTCATCCGGCGACTGCAAAAAATTCCCACCTGCCACGCAATGGCCCGTAATATAAAGTGTATCATTTGGGTTGGCTCTTTCTCCGAGATCTGCCAGCCGCTTGTCCGATTTTATGGCAAAGGGTGAAACCTTGCCCCGAGTAACCACCTTCGTCCCCGGGGAGTACTCGCGCTGACCTGTCATAGCGATCGTATAATCAAGCGTGAACGCAAATATCGTCTTTTCATCGCCGAGAACCGTGTTCTTGACCCAGTCATCGACGACCCAATCAGGGTCGGTCTGTCCGAGCGTTTTTTTCAGGTGGTCGGCGATGCCGAAATTCGTGGTATCAACCTCCTTGCAATTTTCATAGTTGAACGGATAGAAATGAAAATGGTGTGACATCGTGCCACCCTTCCTCCGGCTTATGGATTTCGCTCGCACGTAGGTAGTGTGATGGATCACGTGTGTCCACAAAAAGTTTAGGACTTCTTGACTCGCTTTCATCGGCTCCAGACAACTGAAAACTCCGAATATGATGGCTCTGGACTAAAAGCAGCACTGCCGCGTGTCTTGTCCGATGCAACTGATGATCGCGTTTAATGCACCTCACCCTTGGCCACATAAACCACCCGCGGCAGGCCCTGGAACTGCCTATCGCATGTCAACAAATCCGCCTGATAGACCAGCGCCGTCGCATAGATAATCGCATCCGCCGTGGAGAGCCGATGCTGCACCGCCAGCGTCGCCGCCTCGAGCGCGGTGGCCGTCATAAGCGGTGCGACAATGCATTGACTGGAAAACGCAATTACATCATCCGCAGCCTGATCCAACCGCTCGCGCTCCAGCCATTTCGCCAGTTCCAGCTGCACGATCGTCGGCACCAACCACTCGCCCTGGTCAGGGAACTCGCACGCCAGCGCCCGTCCCAAACTCGAATCAGACAGATATTCAATCCAGGCTGAACTATCGACAAGCCGCATCGCTGTCACTCATCATGGTCCCGAATGTCATCCGTGTTCGCGCCGCGCGCGATCCCGCGCAGCTCCTCGAGTGTCGGCACTGGCACCATCACCACGCCTTTCCCCCTCGGGACAAAGGCAAACTTCTGCCCAGGCTTCCAGTTCTGCTTCTCCCGCACCGCTTTCGGCACCGAAATCTGAAACTTGCTCGACAACTTCGTCACATCATTGCCAGCCATAAAACCATCTCCATCGATGACCGCACAGTAAGACAAAACCACCCGCACCACAACCAAAAGCCCCCACCCTTGACACACCCCCCACCCTCGTGTCGAAAGCCCCTTTGTGCTGGTTCGGATGCCATATCGGACTAGGGGCGTAGCTCAATTGGCTAGAGCGCCGGTCTCCAAAACCGGAGGTTGAGAGTTCGAGACCCTCCGCCCCTGCCATCCCCCGGTACATCAACAAAACTCAAGGAGTCGTGCGGCGTGGCCTTCGATATGGTGAAATTTATGCGGGAAGTGCAGGTGGAAGCCCGCAAAACCACCTGGCCCTCGCGCAAGGAAACCCTTCAGACCACCGGCCTCGTGCTCATCATGGTGCTCATCACCGCGCTCTTCTTCCTGGCCGTGGACCAGATCATCGGCGCCGGCATGCGCGCCCTCTTCAGCGTCGGGAGCTAAAACCATGGCCAAACGCTGGTACGTCCTGCATGTCTATTCGGGCTTCGAGAAAAAAATCGCCACCCAGATTTTTGAGCAGGCCGAGCTCAAGGGCCTGCGCGACCATATCGACGACATCGTCGTCCCGACCGAGGAAGTCGTCGAAATCCGCCGCGCCCAAAAGGTCAACGCCGAGCGCAAATTCTTCCCCGGCTACGTCCTCATCAAAATGGAACTCACCGACAACACCTGGCACCTGGTCAAAGACGTGCCCAAAGTCACCGGCTTCCTCGGCAGCAAAACCCGCCCCACCCCCATCTCGGACGCCGAGGCCGAGCGCATCATGAAGCAGGCGCAGGACGGCACCGAAAACCGCCGCCCCGCCATCATCTTCGAAATCGGCGAACAAGTCCGCGTCGCCGACGGCCCCTTCACCAGCTTCAACGGCATCATCGAGGAAGTCGATGAGGACAAGGGCCGTGTGAAAGTCTCGGTCTCCATTTTTGGCCGCTCCACCCCGGTGGACCTGGAATACGGCCAAGTGGAGAAAGTCTGACCCGCGTTTGCCACACTTGCCAAGGTTTTCCCGCCCCTCACATGATGCGCGGTAGCTGATCAGGGACCGGCATGTGGCGCAGATCATAAGGATACGAAATCGGCGCCCGCTGATCATCATCGGTGTGGCGCTGGCCGTGGTCGCGGCACTCATCTGGCTCATCAATTATCTTCTGGTCGGCCAATACTTCATCGCCACCGATGACGCCTATCTGGCCGCCGAGAGCGCCCTGATCGCGCCGAAAATCAGCGGTTACGTCACCCAGGTCGCGGTGCGCGAAAACCAACTGGTACGCGCCGGCCAGACCCTCGCCGTCATCGACCCGCGGGACTACCGGGCTTCCCTCGCCGCCGCGCAGGCGGACGTCGCCGCCGCTCAGGCCAGCATTGCCGCCAACCAGGCCCAGTTCGCCCTCCAGCAGGCCCGCATCCAGGCCGCCACCGCCCAGGTGCAGGCCGACCAGGCCCGCGAAATTTTTGCGGCGCAAGACCGCAAACGCTACGTCCAGGCCGCCCAGTCGGGCGCCAGCACCGCTGAATTAACCTCACAGGCCGGTACCACCCTCACCACCGCCGGCGCCGCACTGGCCGCGGACCGCGCCAATCTCCTCGCCGCCCAGCGCCAGGTCGCGGTACTTGTCGCCGCCCTGGAAGAATCCCAGGCGTCGCTCCAGCAGGCCCAGGCCAAAGCCGCGCAGGCTGCGCTCGACCTCAGCCATACCCAAATCACCGCGCCGTTCGACGGCATGGTCGGCGACAAGACCGTCGCCGTCGGTGATTATCTGCAGCCTGGCACGGAACTCATGGCCATCGTCCCCCTCAACCAAGTCTATGTCCTGGCCAATTACAAGGAAACGCAGATCACCCGTGTCGCCCCCGGCCAGCCCGTCACCGTCACGGTGGACGGCTACCCCAGCCTGCGCGTCACCGGCACGGTGGACAGCATCTCCCCCGCCAGCGGCCAGGAATTTTCTCTCCTGCCGCCCGACAACGCCACCGGCAACTTTACCAAAATCGTCCAGCGCGTGCCCGTGAAAATCGTACTCAATCTCAACAACGGCCTGATCGGCAAACTGCGCCCCGGCATGTCGGTCGAGCCTGACATCGACACGCGCCAGCCATGAAGCCCGATTCCGTCATGGCGAGCTCCGCATCGCGCGGTGTTGGCCCGCTACGAGCCAACACCGCGCGCAGCGGCGCAAAAGTTTTTTGCGCGCTTTTTTTCAAAAAAGCGCTGCTTTCTTGCTTTCTAAAGCATGCCTGAAGACAAAATCCCGCTCAAAAACCTCATCGCCGTCGGCGGTGCCCTGCTCGGCGCCTTCATGGCCGTGCTCAACATCCAGGTGGTCAACACCTCGCTGCCGGACATCCAGGGCGGCATCGGCACCGGCCTCGACAATGGCGGCTGGATTTCCACCTCCTATCTCATCGGCGAGATCATCGTCATTCCGCTTTCCGGCTGGCTCAGCCAGGTGTTTTCGCTCCGCCGCTACCTTATCGGCAGCACCATCCTGTTTCTGTTGTTCTCCGCCGCCTGCGGCCTGGCCGGCAACTTCCCCGAAATGGTTTTTTTGCGCGCCTGCCAGGGTTTTGCCGGCGGCGTGCTCATCCCGCTCGCCCTCACCTGCGTGCTCATTCTGCTGCCGCCGCGCGTCCGTCCCACCGGCTTATCCCTGTTCGCCCTCACCGCCACCATGGCGCCGGCTTTCGGCCCCGTGATCGGCGGCGCGATTACCGACCTCTATGGCTGGCGCTGGATTTTCTTCCTCAACCTCATCCCCGGCGCCGTCATGCTCCCGGCGCTCATCTACGGCCTGGCGCCTGCCCCGATGCAGCTCAAAAAATTCGGCGAGGGCGACTGGTGGGGCATCGTCACCGTCGCCGTCGGCCTCGCCTGCCTGCAAATCGTGCTGGAGGAGGGCAACAAGGATGACTGGTTCGGCTCCGCCTTCATCACCAGGCTCTCGATCATATCGGCCGTCGCGCTCATTGCCTTCGTCATCCGGGAGCTCAGCGCACGCAACGCGCTGGTCAATCTGCGGCTGTTCAAGGAGCGCAATTTCGCCTTCTCCACCGGCGCCAACTTCATGCTCGGCTTCGTGCTATACGCCGCGGTCTATCTCATCCCGGTCTATCTGTCGCAGTCGCACGGCTACAGCGCGCATCAGGCCGGCGACGTGATGATCTGGATCGGCCTGCCGCAGTTCGCCATCATTCCGTTCATGCCGAAACTGATGGCGCGCTTCGATGTGCGTTATATTATCGGTTTCGGCTTCGTCGCCTTCGCCGTCTCCTGCTTCATGAACCTCAATCTGGGTCCCGACGATTCCGGCCCGCAGATGCTGGTGCCCAACCTGATCCGCGCCGTCGGCCAGGCCTGTGTGATGCCGACCCTGTCCGTCGTCGCCACCGCCGGCCTGGCGCCAAAGGACAACTCCTCCGCGTCCTCCCTGTTCAACATGATGCGCAACCTCGGCGGCGCCATCGGCATCGCTGTCACGCAGACCTTCATCACGAACCGCGAGAAATTCCACTCCGCCATCATCAACCCCGACGTCAGCCTGCTGAACCCCGCCACGCAGCAGCGGATCGCCATGCTGCAGCATTATTTCGAATCCCGGGGCGTGCCGGACCCCGCGGCGGCGCGCGAGCAGGCGATCATCGCCATCGGGCATACCGTCCAGACCCAATCCTACGACTTCGCCTACGGCGACGCCTTCGGCCTGCTCGGCTTCGGCATGGTGGCGGCGACGATCGCGACGTTCTTCCTGCGCAAACAGCCGGCGGCGAAGGGCGCGCCGGGGGCGCATTAGGGGAAGCAAGCGGTCGCTTTTTTGAAAAAAAGCTCCGCAAAAAACTTTTGGTTTCCCCGGTGTCTGAGCGGCCACCGGTTGGCTGCTCAAGCGCCGGGGAAATCAGAAGTTTTTTGCGGAGCTTTTTTTCAAAAAAGCGACCGCTTGCTTATTATTTGCCGCCACGGACGGTTATGTAGTAAAAGAATTCCAGCGAAATGCCGGCCAAGCGGCTTTTCGTCAAAAACAAGCCTGAAGACACAAAACACTGGAGGAATACATGAAACTCGCAAATCCGGCCCCGCTCGGGCTGTTTGGCTTCGCGCTCACCACCTGGCTGCTCAGCATGGTCAATGCCGGGCTGCTGCCCGGCACCACCGTGCCGCTGGTCCTGGCCATGGCCTTTGCCTTCGGCGGCACCGCGCAGTTCTGCGCCGGGCTGATGGAAATGACGAAAGGCAACACCTTTGGCTTCACCGCGTTCTGCTCCTACGGCGCGTTCTGGTGGAGCTTTGCGCTGTTCGTCCAGTTCTTCGCCGCCACGGTCACCGCCCCGGCGGTCGGCTGGTATCTGCTGGTCTGGGGCGCCTTCACCTTCTTCATGTGGATCGGCACTTTTGCCCTCAACCGCGCGCTGTTTCTCATCTTCCTCGCGCTCTGGATCACCTTCGTGCTGCTGGCGCTGGGCAACCTGCTGGGCATGCCGATCTGCGGCAAGCTGGGCGGCTATGGCGGCCTGATCACCGCGATCCTCGCCTTCTACCTGGGCGCCGCGGAGATCATCAACGAAGCCCACGGCAAGACGGTCCTGCCGATCGGCGCGACGGCGGCGGCCGCAATGCCGGCTGGCCTGCGCGCCTGAGCTGACCTATGGTCGAGGGGTTGCAAAACCCCTCGGCCAGTTTGGGAGATTCCTGATGGCGGACTATGCCAGCGTATATGGGCAGTGGCGGAACGCGCCCGAAGCCTACTGGGCCGACTGCGCCCGTCTGATCGACTGGGATGTGGCGCCGGAGCAGATTTTCGACCCCTCATCCGGCCCCTACGGCGCCTGGTTTTCGGGCGCGCGGCTAAATACCTCCTACAATTGTCTCGACCGCCACGTCAAAGCCGGCCACGGCGCCCGCACGGCGTTGATCTGGGATTCGCCCATGGCCGGCCGGCTGGAACATATTTCCTACGCGCAGGCGCTGGCCCGCGTGGAGAAAATCGCCGGTGCGCTGAAGACGCTGGGCGTCGAGAAAGGCGACCGCGTCGTCGTGTACATGCCGATGGTACCGGAAGCCGCCTTCGCCATGCTGGCCTGCGCCCGCCTCGGCGCGATCCATTCCATGGTGTTCGGCGGTTTCGCCGCGCCCGAATTGTCGGCCCGCATCAATGACGCGCGGCCGAAAGTGATCATCGCGGCGTCCTGCGGGCTGGAGCCTGGCCGGGTCGTCGAATACAAGCCGATCCTGGACATGGCGATCGGCCTGTCCACCCACAAACCCGCCGCCTGCCTGATTTTCCAGCGCGAAGCCTGCCGCGCCGACATGAAGCCAGGCTTCGACCACGATTTTCTGGAAGCCGAGGCAGCCGCCGCGCCCGCCGCGCCGGTTTCGGTCCTGGCGACCGACCCGCTCTATATCCTCTACACCTCCGGCACGACCGGCCGCCCGAAAGGCGTGGTGCGCGACAATGGCGGCCACGCCGTCGCCCTCACCCAAAGCATCAAAATCGTCTTCGGCGTCGAAGCCGGCGAGACCATGTGGGCCGCCGCCGATGTCGGCTGGGCGGTCGGCCATTCCTACATCGTTTACGCCCCGCTATTGGCCGGCGTCACCGCCATCATGTACGAGGGCAAGCCCGTCGGCACGCCCGACGCCGGCGCCTTCTGGCGCGTCATGGAGCAGCACGGCGCAAAGATCCTGTTCACCGCGCCGACGGCACTGCGCGCCATCAAGCAGCAGGATTTTGACGGCACGCTGCTGAAAAAATACGACCTCTCCAAAATGCAGGCGCTGTTCCTGGCCGGCGAGCGCTGCGACCCGCCCACCGCTACCTGGATTCAGGAGCGGCTGCAAAAACCCGTCATCGACAATTGGTGGCAGACCGAAACCGGCTGGCCGATCACTGCCCGCTTCCGCGGCCTCGGCCTGACCCCCTTCAAGCCCGGCTCCGGCGGCCGCCCCTGCCCCGGCTATGACGTGCGCGCCATCAGCGACGCCGGCGAGGTGCTGTCTCCCGGCGAAACCGGCAACCTCGCCATCAAACTCCCGCTCCCCCCCGGCTGCGCCCCCACCTTGTGGGAAAACGAGGAGGGCTATCGCGAGGCGTACCTGAAAACCTTCCCCGGCTGGTACAAAACCGGCGACGCCGGCCTGGTGGACGAAGACGGCGACGTCTGGGTGATGGGCCGCACCGACGACGTCATCAACGTCGCCGGCCATCGCCTCTCCACCGGCGTGATGGAGGAGGTTCTCGCCGGCCACCCCGACATCGCCGAATGCGCCGTCATCGCCCGCGCCGACGGCGTCAAGGGCGAAATCCCCTTCGGCCTCGTCGTCCTGAAAGCCGGCGTCACGCGCGACGCCGACATCATCCAAAAAGAGCTGGTGGCTCTGGTCCGCGAAAAAATCGGCCCCGTCGCCGCCTTCAAAGACGCCCTAGTGGTCCCCCGCCTCCCCAAAACCCGCAGCGGCAAAATCCTTCGCGCCACCATGCGCAAGATCGCCAACGGCGAAACCCCGGCGGTGCCCGCCACTATCGAAGACCCGGCGGTGCTGGACCAGATCAAGGACGCCTTCGCCAGCTAGCCTACAGCCTGCGTCTCATTACACAGCAATCCGTTGATTTTCCCCTCCATCCGGCCCACACTTCACGTATGACCTACGACACCGCCATAGGTCCGGAACAAATTTCGGGCGAACCCACTTCCCCGCGAAGCCGCCGTCTCCCGCGCGCAGCCGAAAAAACCAAAGCGGCAAATCGCAAACCCCCCGGCAAGGCGTCGCCTTGGCAGGAGATTCTTGCGCGCGCTACCCAGACCTTCGGCAGCGAGGATCAGGCCACCGCCTGGCTCAAACGCCCCGCCGCGCCCCTGCAGGATCAAACCCCACAATCCCTCATCGCCACCCCCGAAGGCTTCAGGCAGGTGGAACAGCTTCTCGGCAAAATCGACCACGGCATCGCCGTCTAACGCCGCATGCGCGTGTGGCGCCTGGTCAGGCGGCCATACGCGGATCTCTCAGGCATCGGCGCAGCCAGCTACCCCGGCCGCTGGAACGCCGCCCGCCAGCGCGTGGTGTACACCGCCGAACATCCCGCCCTCGCGGTGCTTGAAGTCCGCGTCCATCTTGGCCTGGACCTAGACCTCATCCCGCCAGATTATGTCCTGATGGCAATCGAACTCGGCCGCTCGCCCATCGAAACCTATACCGGCCCCGGCACAGGCCGCGCCGCCAAAATTTTCGGCGCCGCCTGGCTGCGTGAGCAGCGAACCGCCGTCCTGTCCGTGCCATCGATCCTGGTGCCCAACACCAGAAACTACTTGATCAACCCCAGCCACCCCCGCGCCGCCCAGATCAAAATCATCGGTCTGCACGCGTTTCAATTCGATCCGCGCATTCTGCGGGGCGCTCCCGTAACAGCAAAGTAAGCAAGCATGACTTTTTCAAATAAGCCCGTTTCGCCCCTCAAGCCGCCTCCGTCACCGCCGGCATATACTCAAACCTCCGCCCCGCCGCCTCGCCCGCCTCGAACGCCCCCGTCAGGAACCGCCTCGGCCCGCTTGAAGCCCGCGCGGTCAATTGCAGGCCCAGTTTCTCCATCTCCCCATCCACGATGGCGGCCTTCGCCGGCACCAGATCGCGCCCGGTCGAACCGCGCATCGCCTCCTGCCGGGCCTCGCGGATCGTGCGCAACTTGCCTCTGATGCCCCGCGCCATCCCGGTCTGGAAGGAATGTGTCGCGGTGCGTCGCTCGCCTTCCAAATCCCGGTACATCTCGCTGGCCCGGAAAATCTGGGTCTCGGTCTCGAACGCGCGCTCCACCATTTCGTACAAGTATTGCGACGCCGCCACGTCCCCGCGCAGGCCGAAAAACACGTAGCGCAACTGCCCGCTTGCATTGGTTTCCTGCCAGACACGGCAATCAAAAAACGCCGAGATCGCCGTCGTGCACGTATCGATCGGCCCGGCGCGCTTGCGGCTGGTCTGGATGCCGATCCCCTCGCAGGGCTGCGCCTTGAATTCCAGCTCGTTCAGCGACAGCCCGTGCCGGTCCAGCAGCTCTGCCACCTTCTCCGCCGCCGCCAGCGCCTCCTGCTCGGTACAGCCCTGCGCGACGGTTTTGGCCCGTAGCGCCTGGATGCGCTGCATCAGTTTCTCGAGGTCCGCATTTTCGGGCGCGCTCACGCGCGGCAGCCTGGCGCGCACCGCCTCGAACACCTCGCGCGCCCCTGCGGCCAAACCGTCATGGGCAATCGCGTCCTGCAAGGCGCGCGCGGCCTGATCCAGCGTCACGTGGCTGGAGCCGCCGCGCTCGCGCAGCTGCAATGTTTCAAACTGCACCAGCAGCAGCCGCTCCAGCGCCTGCGCTTCGTCGTCCTGGCCAACCTCGCGCATCTCCGCGACCGCGTTGAGCACCTCCAGCACCGTGTCCAAATCAGCCATTTGCCGGGTGCGCGCCAGCAGATCGGCTGGTGGCGCGGCGCCGCCCAGTTCCGACCAATCCATCATCAGCGCATCCAGCTCGTCGTCTTCCTCAGTAGTCTCGTCCGGATCGAAATCCGCGCGCGGCCGGTTCAGCCCCGGCACATCCATGGTCCCATGGCGCACCACATGCGCATAAACCGCCTCCGCCCAGCGCGCGCTGCCGGAGGCGTTTTTGGCCCCGGCCGCCGCATGCCCCCGCGCCACCGCGAAGGCCGGCTCATTCAGCGGCGTGATGGCCCCGGCCAGGCTGAACCAGCCATCCCCCAGCGGCGCCACGCGCGCGAATACCGGGCAGCCGGCGCCCGGAAATGCGCGCACCGGATCAGCCAGTTTCAGCGTCTCCCCGCCCATCACATCATGGGCTGTCCAGCCCTCCCCCGCCTTGCCTTCGGCGTCCAGCCGGAGCAGCCGGAAGCGCGCCTGCCGCAGCGCCGCCAATGCCGGCATCATCCCCGCCGGGGCCATGGTGACTTTCTTCGCCAGCCGGTCAAACGCCGTCACCCCGGTCATTGAGGGCGCCGAGAGCAGCACATCCTGTGACAGCAGGATCGCATCGGCCATCAGTGCCAACTGCCGGTATTCAGACATTTCTTGAATCTCGCTGTCCCGCCGCGGGATCCATTTCCTGATATACGCCTCCCCCCGCTCCCGCGGCGTGAATTCCACCGCCAGGGCCAGCACGCGCTGGACCATCTCATGCAAGGCTTGCGGTGATTTTTGGCTGACTTGGTGCTTCATCGTGGACCCCTGACGGAACGGACCGAAGCAGCCTAGCAACGCGGCGCGGAGTCGCGGATAAGGATGACGTTACTTTTTTTGAAAAAAAAGTAACCAAAAAAACTTCTGTTTCCCCCGGCCTTTGAGCGGCCACAGTATGGCCGCTCAAAGGAAGCGGGTGATAAAAGTTTTTTGCGCGCCCCAGGCGGCGAGCCTTTTTTTCAAAAAAGCGCTGCTTACTTCCTCGCTTCCGCCATCAACCCCTTCATAATTCGTATCGTCTCCGGCAGCCCCACCAGCAGCGCCTCGCCCATCAGGTAGTGCCCGATATTCAGTTCCCGCACTTCCGGCAGCGCCGCGATCGGCGTCACGTTCGCATAAGTCAGCCCATGCCCCGCATGACATTCCAGGCCGATTTCACCCGTCAGCGCCGCCGCCGCCGTCAACCGTTCCAATTCGCCGGGCCGCCCATTCGCATACGCCCCGGTATGCAATTCCACCACCGCCGCCCCCACCGCCACCGCCGCCCGCAGCTGCGCCGGCTCCGGGTCCACGAACAGCGAAACCACAATCCCCGCCGCGTTCAGCCGCGCGATCAGCGGCGCCAGCGCGGCCTGGCCGCCTACCACATCCAGCCCGCCTTCCGTGGTAATCTCCGCCCGCCGCTCCGGCACAATGCACACACCGTGCGGCTTTAGCCGGCACGCAATCGCCGTAATCTCCTCCGTCGCCGCCATTTCCAAATTAATCGGCGCCGCAATCTCCGCGCAAATCCGCTCCGCATCCGCATCCCGAATGTGCCGCCTGTCCTCGCGCAGATGAATCGTAATCCCATCCGCCCCCGCCTTCACGCACGCCACTGCCACCGTGAACGGGTCCGGATGCACGCCCCCCCGTGCGTTCCTTAGCGTCGCCACATGATCAATATTAACGCCCAGCCGAATATAACTGCTCATCTCAAATATGTAGGGCTCTTCCCTCAACCGCCAGAGCCGCCTCCTTCACCGCCTCACTCAAAGTCGGGTGCGCGTGGCAGATCCGCGCCACATCCTCCGCCGAAGCGCCAAATTCGATGGCGGTCGCCAGCTCCGCGATCAGCGTCCCCGCATCCGGCCCAATAATATGCGCCCCCAGCAGCCGGTCGGTTTTCTGGTCTGCCAGTATTTTCACAAACCCATCGGTCGCCGCCATCGCCCGCGCCCGCCCGTTCGCGGTAAACGGAAATTTCCCCACCTTGTAGGCCACACCGGCCTTCTTCAGCTCCTCCTCGGTCTTCCCCACCGCCGCCACCTCCGGCCACGTATAAACCACGCTCGGAATCGCCTCGTAATTCACATGCCCCGCCTGGCCCGCCAGCCGTTCCGCCAGCGCCACCCCCTCATCCTCAGCCTTATGCGCCAGCATCGGCCCGGAAATCACATCCCCGATCGCATAAATCCCCGCCACATTCGTCGCATAATGCGCATCCGTCTTCACCCGCCCGCGCTCATCCACCGCCACGCCGGCCGCCTCCAGCCCCAGCCCGGCGGTGTACGCGTACCGCCCGATCGCCAGCAGCACGATATCCGCCTCCACCGCTTCCGCCTCGCCCCCCTTCGCCGGCTCCACCGTCAGCACCACCCCAGCATCGGTCACCCGGGCGGCGGTAACCTTTTGCCCCAGCCGGAACACAAAACCCTGCTTGGCCAGAATCTTCTGAAACTGCGTGGAAATCTCCATATCCAGCCCCGGCGTGATGTGCTCCAGAAACTCGATCACCGTCACCTCCGCCCCCAGCCGGTGCCACACGCTCCCCAGCTCCAGCCCGATCACCCCGCCGCCGATCACCACCATGTGTTTCGGCACCGCATCCAACTCCAGCGCCCCCGTGGACGTCACGATCTTCTTCTCGTCCACCTCCACGCCCTTCAGCGGCACCGACTCGCTACCGGTGGCGATGACATAATTTTTCGCCGAATAACTTACCCCCGCCACCTCGATTGCCTTCGCCCCCGAAAACTTCGCCTCCCCCTTGATCCACGTCACCTTGTTCTTCTTGAACANNTTGCGCGCCTGCATCCGCGCCAGGTCCAGCTTAATGTCCTCGACGATGATCCCATGTTCCTTCAACCCCGCCGAAACCTCATGAAAGGTTTCCGACGACTGCAGCAGCGCCTTGGACGGAAT
>PLFB01000129.1 GCA_003137135.1 Acetobacteraceae bacterium | reverse complement strand
TTCGCCTATGTCGCGTCGCACGACATGCAGGAGCCGGTGCGGATGATGCTGAGCTTTAGCGAGCTGCTGCAACAGGATTATGCGAGCGCGTTGGATACGGAGGGGCAGGAGTATCTGGCGATCATCGGCAGCTCAGCGTTACGGATACGCAACATGATCCGCGATTTGCTGGATTATGCGCGGTTCGAGGGCGGCGGCGGCAATCTGGGGCCGATGAGCATGGGGCTGAAGTGGGAACAGGCGGCGGATAATCTGCAGCAGATGATCGCCGAAACCAAGGCGGAAGTGACATGCGATGAATTGCCGGAGGTGCAGGGCAATGCCATGCAGATCATGCGGCTATTGCAGAACCTGCTGACGAACGCGATAAAATTTCAACCGCCCGGGCAGGTGCCGCGGGTGCACTTGGCGGCGGCAAACGGCGCGGAGGGTACGGTTTTTTGCGTGCGCGACAACGGGATAGGCATAAAGCCGGAATTTGCCGAGCAGATTTTTGCGCCGTTCCGGCGGTTGCATACCTGGGACGCGATACCCGGCACCGGCCTCGGCCTGTCGATTTGCCGCAAGATCGTCGAGGGCCACGGCGGCCGGATCTGGGTGGAGTCGGTGGTGGGAGAAGGGACCCAGGTATATTTCACGCTGGGATAATGGCGGACCCGATACGATTCGAACGTACGACCTCTGCCTTCGGAGCCCGACCGGACCGGTTTTCCGGCATTATCCGATACTCCGCCATAGCACGCTAGAGCACTGATTTAACATAATAATTCTTGATTTTTTTCCGAAGGCGGCATCCTCTCATACGCTACGATTTTCCTCCTAATGCTGCCGTGGTGCTTCCGTGGAATCGGCGTTTTTTGGATTGGTACAAAAAGCGTCGGCTTACAAAGCGTATCGTGGATGCCGGCGAACCGGGCAAGCGGATTATTTTTTGTGGGATGATGACCTCCCTGGATTCGGCCTGCGCGTCTTCAAATCGGGCAAGCGCAGCTATCTCGTCCAGTATAGGGCCGGTGGCCGGAGCCGCCGGTTCACCATCGGCCTGCATGGCGTCTGGACGCCGGAGACCGCTCGAAAAGAGGCGCATGTCCTGCTCGGCAAGATCGCCCAGGGTGAGAACCGGCTGAGCAGAAACTGCTCGACATCAATGCCTGTTCTTTTCAACATTGCCTGATTGGAAGCGTGGGGCGAGGGCGCGAGGTCGCCGGCGCCGGTGGGATTACTACCCGAAATCAGGCCGCGGCTGAGGATGCCATAGGCTGTAATGGCGATCCCTAGCTCGCGGCACGTGGGGAGGATGGCGTCCTCGATGCCGCGGGAGAGCACGGAATACTCGATTTGTAGATCGACAATTGGGTGGACGGCGGCGGCGCGGCGAATGGTGGCCGCGCCCACCTCGGAGAGGCCGATGTGGCGGACATAGCCGGCTTTCACCGCATCCGCGATGCCGCCGATCGTTTCCTCGATGGGGACGGCGGGGTCCAGGCGGGCGGGCCGGTAAATGTCGATATGGTCGACGCCCAGGCGCTGCAGCGTGTAGGCGAGGAAATTTTTAGTGGCGGCCGGCCTGGTGTCGTAACCGGACCAGACGCCCCCAGCGTCCCGCAGGGCGCCGTATTTGACGGATAGCAAAACCTTATCCCGTGCCACCGTCTTGAGCGCCGCGCCGATCAGCAGCTCGTTGTGGCCCATACCGTAGAAATCGCCGGTGTCCAGCAAGGTGATGCCGGCATCCAGGGCGGCGTGGACGGTGGCAAGGCTTTCGGTGCGATCCGCGGCGCCATACATGCCGGACATGCCCATGCAGCCGAGGCCGGCCTGGGAGATTTGCGGGCCGGACGCTCCGAGTTTTGTCTGGCGCATGTTTGGGTCTCCTAGGCGGGTGGCGGTCGTCAATAGCGAAGACTGATATGTGGTTCTATGGGACAGGCCAATGTCTAGTCAGCTTATCCGTCTATGCGATAAAAATAGACATTGGTTGCACTCGGCGGCCGATGCCGTTTTGCAATGACCGCCCAGTGTCGAAAGGAATTCAGATTGATTCGAAATCGCCGCCGCGGCCGAGGCCGCCGGCGAAGCGGCTGGCACCTTGCGTGCCTTCGTCGCGGAGTGCACGGGCGCCGCCGCGGCCTTCGGCGCGCAGGGCTTCGTTGAGCGGCAGGCTCCATTGTGTGTGCGCGGAGAGCCGGTCGGCTTTGAGGCAGACCTGTGGAAAGCGGGTGAGGGAGAGGGCGAGGTCTTCGGCGGCTTGGCGCGCCTCCCCTGCCGGGACGATGCGGTTGGCGAGGCCGAAGGACAACGCTTCCTCCGCCGGCACCGGACGGCCGGTGAGGATCATGTCCAGCGCCCGGCTCTGGCCGATCAGTCGCGGAAGGCGAACCGTGCCGCCGTCGATCAGCGGGACGCCCCAGCGGCGGCAATACACGCCAAACACCGCCGAGGCCGATGCAACACGCAGGTCGCACCACAAGGCCAGTTCCAGCCCGCCGGCGACGGCGAAACCTTCGACCGCCGCGATGACGGGCTTGGACATCAACATGCGGGTCGGGCCCATCGGGCCTTCGCCGTCTGGTTCGTGCGTGATCCCGGTCTCGGTGAGCGATTTCAAATCGTAGCCGGCGCAAAACCAGCCGCCGGCGCCGCAAAGCACCGCGGCGGCGGCGGTTTCATCCGCTTCGATGTCCTGAAACGCCTGGCGGAGCAGCAGGGCCGTCTCATGGTCGACGGCGTTGCGGCGCTCCGGGCGGTTGATCATGACGGTGACGACCGGCCCGGCGCGGGAGACGCTCATTTTTGGCGCGCCGCTCATAGCCGGCGCTCCCGGCCGGCCCAGAACGGGTCGCGCAGCGCGCGGCGGAGCAGCTTGCCGACGGCACTTTTGGGAATTTCGTCAACGACGCGCACGGATTTTGGCACCTTGTAGCCGGCGAGGCGGGCGCGGGCGAAAGCGATGATATCTTCCTCGACGGCGTTCTCGCCGATGTGCTGGGCGCGCAGGGCGACGAAGGCTGTTACCGCCTCGCCCCATTTGTCGTCGGGGATGCCCACCACCGCGACTTCGCGGACGAAACGATGCTCGGCCAGAACGTCCTCGACTTCGCGCGGGTAGACATTGTAGCCGCCGGTGATGATCATGTCGGATGTGCGGTCAACCAGGTACAGGTAGCCGGCATCGTCGAACCGGCCGATATCGCGGGTTTTGATCCAGCCGCCGGGGAGCATGGTGCTGGCGTTGAGTTCAGGTGCATCGAGATAGCCGGTCATTCCGAACGGGGCGCGGACGGCGATTTCGCCGGGCTGGCCGGCAGCCAAGTCCGCGCCAGTTTCGTCGATGATGCGCACTTCGCAATCCAGGCTCGGCCGGCCGCAGGCGAGGCGCCGTTCATGCGCGTTTTCGCCCACGTGATCTTCCTTGGTCAGCACGGCGATGGCGAGTGGCGCTTCCGTCTGGCCGTAATATTGCACGAAGCGCGGGCCCCAGAGTTGCAGCGCGCGTTCGATGGTCGGGCGCGGCATCGGTGAGGCGCCGTAGGTAATCGTTTGCACCGCGCTGAAATCGGCGGTTTCGATGCCGGGCTGTTCCAGCAGCATCCCCAGCATGGTGGGGACCAGGTTGAGTGCGGCGGGACGCCAGGTTTCGATGGCGTGCAGATAGGCTTGCGGCTGGAAGCCAGGCAGCACCGCGGCCCGGCCGCCGCGCGACCAGTAAGGCAGTACGAACGTGCCGCTGGCGTGGATGAGGGATGCGGCGTGCAGCATGGCCTCGCCGCGCCGGACATCGACCAGGTTGAGCAGGATATTCAGCCCGATGGCCGCCCAGCTGGCCTGGGTGTGCACGGCCGCCTTCAGCTTGCCGGTGGTGCCGGAGGTGTAGAGGGCGAGCACGGGATCATCCGGTTCCGGCCGGCGCCCTGGTGGAGTGTCGGCGGCGTTGCGGGCAAGCGACAGCAGATCCTGGCCCGCCGTAACCGGCCCCAGCCCATAGAGCGCAAGCCCCGGGAGCAGTTCTCTGAGCTCACGCGCCCGGTCCGCCAGGTCTTCGCCGTGGACGAGAACGGTGACACCGGCGCCGGTGAGCATGTTTGCATGTTCGGGGCCGGAGAGCCTGGCGTTGAGCGGGACGCGGACCAGCCGCGCCTTGGCGCAGGCGAAATCAACCGGCAGGGAGAACAAGGAATTGGTGAGCAGCAGGCCGATGCGGCAGCCGTGATCTGCTTTTGCGGCGCTGACCAGCGCATTGGCGATGCGGTTCGCAAGCGTGTCGACATCCGCAAAGGTCATGCTCTGGTCGCCGTACAGCACGGCGGTCTCGGCCGCGAAATTGCGTGCACCGCGTTCTATCAGTTCAGTCGTCAGCATCCGGCGTTCCCCTTGCCATACGCGCCACACTTGTTAACGTGCGTTTATATCGTGAGTGTTAACGAGCGTTCACCGACTGTCAAGCGCCTAATGCGGAGCATTCATGAAACGTGACGAGCAAATTCTTGAAGCGGCGTGCCGGTTGTTTGTAGCGCGCGGCTACAGCATGGTTTCGATTGACGAAATCGGCGCCGCGGCCGGGGTAACCGGGCCGGCGATCTACCGGCATTTTGGCGCGAAAAGTGCCATACTTGCGACACTCTGCCACGCGTCGATCGACCGGCTGATTGAATTCGTGGGACCCAGACGGCTTGACCCGGTTGAAGAGCTGGAAGCCTTGCTGGTTGGCCAGGCGCGGCTTGCAATAAAGCATCCCGAGCTTGTGCGGGTTTATGAGAGCGATGAGAGATCTCTGCCGAAGACCCTGCGGGCCGAGGTGCGGCGGCGACAGCGGGAGCACGCCAGGCGTTGGGTTTCGGCTCTGGCCATCTTGCATCCGCATGCCAGCATCGCTGACCTCGAAATCGCGGCGTTCGCCGCCATCGGCCTGCTCCTGGGCGCAGCACGCTGGCCGCGCGCCACGAGGGCGCATCCGGCGCTTACGGACAGGCTGGTGCAGGCGGCGCGCAATAGCATGGGAAGCTATGCCGTGACGGCCGTGAAACGCCGTGCATAGAAGCCAATCGCAGAGAAGGTCTGGGCTGCAGAGCAGCTACAATTTGCCGCGTGAATCTGACCGCTTAAGAGGCGATTTATGATTTTTTATATGTCGGATCAGGGAGTCGTCGGTTTCAATTCCGCCCGGTTTGACCGACTCCCATCCGATTCAGTAGGATTCCCAATTAACGACTATTTTCTTCCTTACACCAGAAAAGGACGGGCGTGATCATGTCGAAGGCTTTTATTGCTGCTGCTATTCAGAACTCCGCCGAGATCACGGCTGTTGCAGCGAACCGTGCCGCGGCGGATTTAATCGAGGCGATCGTAAAAGAACTGAAAAAGAGCGGTGGCTTCACGCTGCCCAGCTTTGGCACCTTTACGGTAAAGAAAACCAAGGCCCGCAAAGGTGTGAACCCGCGGACCGGAGATCCGGTGAAGATCAAGGCCGGGAAGACGGTTCGCTTTAAGGCATCCCCAACCCTGAAGGCCCTCGTTTGACTTTGTCGATCTGGCCGGGGCGGGGGCACGCCGCCCTCGTTATTGAAATCGCGTTCACAGCGTTACTCAAAAACGCAGAAATCTTTTTTATGGAAATTCGGGGGTAGAACGAGGCCATTTCGAAAGCGTTGCAGGCCGACGCCGCTGAAATGGCGCTTTATCGTGCAACACCAAGAGTCGTAGCGCGCCATTTCGGGCGTTACAGACTCGCCGACGCTCTCGTTACCATTACGCATTGATTTCGATTCTTCGTGGACAGACTTGGATCTCGAGGTTCATCGATGGATTAACCTGAAGTGCCGCTCTGCAACTCATTTTTCGATGTCACGCAACCACTGACACGGGTCTTTTTTCGCTTCGCCGGATACTATAGCCGGTCGAACGGAGGATCCGAGTTGGAATCGTATGTCGAGAATCCCCGAATCTACAACCTTTCGAAAATAGCCGTGATTCCCTGACCTCCGCCGATGCACATCGTGACCAGCGCGTAACGCCCACCGATGCGATGCAGCTCATAGATCGCCTTGATCGCGATGATTGCGCCGGAGGCGCCGATAGGATGGCCGAGCGCGACCGCGCCGCCATTCGGGTTCACTTTATCCGCCGGAAAACCCAGATCGCGCGCAACCGCGCAGGCCTGCGCCGCGAAAGCCTCGTTGGACTCGATCACGTCGATATCCTGAATGTTCAGCCCGGCCTTCTTCAGCGCCTTTTGGGAGGCCGGGATTGGCCCCAGCCCCATCACCTCCGGCGCGACACCGGCATGGCCATACGCGACGAGCCGCGCGATGGGCTTGGCGTTGCGCCTCGCGACTTCCGCCCCGCTCGCTAGCACCAGCGCCGCGCCGCCATCGTTCAGGCCGGAGGCATTGCCGGCGGTGACCGACCCCTCCTTCTTGAAGGCCGGCTTCAGCGCCGCCAGGCTTTCGGGCGTGATGTCGCTGCGCACATGTTCATCGGTTCTGAAGGAAACCGGCCCCTTGCGGGACGGCAGTTCAACGCTGACGATCTGCGACTCAAACCGACCCTCGGCCAGCGCAACGGCGGCGCGGCGGTGGGATTCGACCGAAAACGCATCCTGCTCGGCGCGGCCGATTTCATAACGTGCGGCGATGTTTTCCGCCGTGATGCCCATATGGCCATGGCCGAACGGGTCATGCAGCGCGCCCACCACCATGTCCACAACCTTGCCGTCGCCAAGCCGGGCGCCCCATCGTTCGGCCGGCAGCAAATACCCGCCGCGGCTCATGGATTCCGCCCCGCCGCCAATCGCCAGGTCCGCATCGCCCAGCATGATCGACTGCGCCGCGGAAATGATTGCCTGCAGGCCGGAGCCGCAAAGCCGGTTCACCGTGAGCGCCGGGGTTTCGACCGGAATGCCGGCATCAACCGCCGCCACACGCGAAATATATGCATCCCGCGGCTCGGTATGGATCACATTGCCCAAGACGACGTGCTGGATCTCCGTGGCGTCAACATTTGCCTTGCCAAGCGCTGCACGGATCGCGATTTCGGCGAGCCTGGTCGGCGGAATGTCCTTGAGGCTCTTGCCAAAATCGCCGATTGCGGTGCGTTGTCCGCCGAGGATAAAGACGTTCGTCATTCAGGCAGTTCCTTCACTCGTGTTCGTTTCAAGTTAATCTCCATGGCCTGGCCGTCAAAAGAAAGCCCAGTTGTCTATGCCGGTGTGATACGCGTGTCTGTCTAAATGATAGCTACTCACTAACAAGCCATTTTTTCTCAATGCAGCCTTCCATGATATTGGGACATTACAAACGATGTATTGTATGCCCGGCCGCAACCGTGCATTACCTCGGCGGCTTTTTGAAAGCGAGACATGGTTAGCCTAGTCCAGACCATAAATAACGACCTGCATCATGCGAACGAACGGCGGCGCTATGGTCTGGCGCCCTGCACGGGTCTGCACGGCGCCGCGCTGCTAGCGGCGTTTCAGGGCAGCGCCAGGGCATGAGCGATGCTATGGACGTCGACTATCTGCGGGGCTGGATTGGCGGCAGGGAAACCGTGCGGGATATAATAACGGAACGGCTGGTTCGGGAATATGCCGCGATGATGGATAACGAGCCGGGCGGCGCGGAGGCGCCGCTCGCACTGCACTGGTGCCTGGCCCCGCCGGCGGCCAAGGCCTCAGAGCTGGGGCCGGACGGCCACGCCGCGCGCGGCGGATTTCTGCCGCCCGTACCGCTGCCGCGCCGCATGTGGGCCGGCGGCCAGCTAAACTTTCAAAATCGGCTGCGCGTCGGCGATGGCGTGAAGCGCGTGTCGAAAATCTTCGATGTCACCGTCAAGGAAGGCCGGACCGGCGTCTTATGTTTCGTCACCTTGCAGCACGAGATTTCGACGGACACTGGCCTGGCGATTACAGAGCGGCAAGACCTCGTCTACCGCCCCCTCGCGGTAGCGCCCTCCGGGACAGCAAAGCCGGATCAACTGCCACGCCCGCAATGGCGGCGGGCCAGAAAAGCGGATCCGGTTCTGCTGTTCCGCTATTCCGCCCTCACCTTCAACGGCCACCGCATCCATTACGACCGCCCTTATGCGACCGCGGCCGAAAACTACCCCGGCCTGGTCGTGCATGGGCCACTGCAGGCCGCCTGGCTGCTGGACTTCGCCACCGAAATCAAAGGCGCCGCGCCGTTACAATTCAGTTTCCGCGGCGTCAATCCACTTTTCGACTTCCAATCTTTTGAACTTTGCGCGCGGGATGCGGATGACGGCCTGCAGCTATGGGTTCAAACTTCCGAAGGCGCACGAACCATGGATGCAAAAGCTCAATGGTAGGCGTCAGCTTCCTCTTCGTCCCGGCGGACCGGCCCGAGCGTTTTGACAAGGCCGCCGCATCCGGAGCCGATGCCATAATCATCGACCTTGAAGACGCGGTCGCGCCCGCGGCAAAATCCGCCGCCCGCGCAGCCCTCGGCACACTCCCGACGGGAGCGGAAATCTTCGTACGGGTGAATGGCCACGGTAGCGCGTGGCATGATGAGGATATCGCGGCGATTTCGGGACTTTCTCTTGCCGGCATTGTCTTGCCAAAAGCCGAAAGCGCTGAATATACGCTCGATTTTTGCTGCCGGTGCAAAATTCCGGTCATCGCGCTCATAGAATCCGCAGCAGGCCTCGCCGCCTGCCGGCAGATCGCGCAGCACTCGGCCCGGCTAGCTTTCGGATCAATCGATTTCTGAGCCGATCTCGGGGCTGCTCATGTGCGCGAGGCGCTGCTCGGGGCGCGAAGCGAAATCGTGCTGGCCTCGCGCCTGGCCGGTTTGCCGCGCCCGATTGACGGCGTCACCACCGCGATCGCCGACGAAACGCTCATCGAGGATGATGCACGCTACGCGCACGCGCTCGGCTTCGGCGGCAAGCTATGTATCCATCCAAAACAAATTGCCGCGGCAAGGCGGGGCTTTGCGCCCGCCGCCAATGAAATCGCATGGGCGAAAACCGTGCTTGCCGCGCCGGAAGCGGGTGCAGTGTCGACAGGCGGAATCATGGTAGATGCGCCGGTCCGCTCGCGCGCAAGGCAGATTCTTCGCGCGGCCGGTGACATCTCCCCGCCGGGGTCATAGCCTAAATCACCTTGCGAGCAGGGAAGGCGAAAACCTCTCGCGACCTGCGATATCGAGGTCGTCCGGCGTGTCGACATCCAAGGCCAGACCGATGCGCTCAACCACGCGCAATGGCCTCCGCGCGAGAGCGAGATGCCGCGGAAAACTGTGATCGCCAAACGCGAAGCTCATGGAATCTTCTTTTCGGATCGCCAGGGCATTAGTACCGGTTCCATGCCGGTCAGGCGCGATGGCGGAGCGGGTGTCACGGGCGGTGGTCAAATCAAAAATATCGGCGACTTCGAGTCGCGGCAGATCGGCATGGATCACCAGCAGATTTTGGGTTCGGTAGGTTTTTGCTGATTCGCTAAGTTCAACGTTCAGGCCACGTCCGTGATCGTGGATCCAGCGGGCAGCCCAGCCCGGTAACGGGGATTCGGAGAGCAGGGCTATTTCGGAAATCGAAGGCACGGCGCGAAGTATGGAGGCGACGTGATGAAACATGTCTTCCGCAAGACGATCGCGCTGCGCGGCACTGAGGCGACGGGCAAGGCGCGTTTTGCGCTGGCCGGGCGGCTTTAACGGAATAATAGCTGACCATGAGGCGACCGCGCCAAACTTCACTTGGCCCCGAGCCTTGCCGCCAAATCCAGGGCAGCCTTTGCCACGCGCGCACGGTCAGCCAGGGACACCATGAGCGTGTCAGCTGTGGCGAAGGGGCATTGCGGGTCGCAGGGGGCGTCGCGCCAGTCGATGAGAAGGCCGTTTATCACGCCGGCGTAATGCGCGGCGATGGCGGCCGGGGTGACGGCCAACCCGCGCTCGCGCATCAGCTTGGCGGTAGGGCCTTTCACGGCCTGGCCGCCGATGATGGGGGAAACGGCGATGACGGGCGCGCTGGCGGCTGACAGCGCAGCGGCGATGCCGGGGACCGCTAGGATTGGGTCGATGCTCAAAAACGGATTTGATGGCGCGATTAAAATGGCGGCGGTTCGGGCATCGAGGATTGCATCCAACACGCCGGGCGCCGGTTTGGCCGTGCCGGCGCCTTGGAAGCGGATGGCGTTTACCTTGGGGGCGCAACGCAACCTGACGAAATAATCCTGAAAGCCGAGCTCGCCTTCATTGGTGGTGAGGATCGTCGAGACCGGCTGATCGCTCATCGGCAGGATGTGAGTCTGCAAATTCCAGGCGGCGGCGAAGCCCGCGGTGACATTAGAGAGCGCGTGGCCCTGCGCCAGAGCGTGGCTGCGCAGCACATGCAGGGCGAGATCGCCGTCCCCGAGCTGGAACCAGTCTTCGGCCGCCAGGCTGCGGAGTGCCGACATGAATGACCAACTCTCCCCCTCCCGGCCCCAGCCCTGGGCGATGTTGGCGCGGCCGGATAGGGTGTAGAGCAGGGTGTCGATATCGGGCGAAATGTGCAGGCCGAAATGTTGGAAATCATCGCCGGTGTTGACGATGGCGGTTATCTTTTCCGCCGACAGAATCTGCGCCAGCCCCAGAACGAGTTTGGCGCCGCCGACGCCGCCAGTTAGAACCACCACACGGCCGGTCACTGAAACAGGTCCTCGGCAAGCGGGCGGATCATCGCGCTGGCCGGCAATTCGCCGGCTGGGAGCCGGACGCCGCGGACCAGGGCGGCGGGGATGCCCTCTGCCGCTTCGCCCATCGCCAGGCCGGCGGCCGCGGCGATCGCATCGGCGGCGGCGATTTGCGTGACTTCCAAAGGCCGCCCGTCACGGTCCGGATGGCCGCGGCGATCCACCAGGGCAGGCAGGCCGGCGGCGCCGAGGGCGATGTTGACCACGCCGAGACGCCAGGGGCGGCCGAAACTATCGGCGATGATGATGGCCGGAACCGGATGGCACCAGGCGGCCAGGGCCACGCGCAAGGCGGCGGCGGATCGATCGGCATCTTCCGGCAGGAGCAGCGCCATGCCAGCGTGCCGGGCACCCAGGTTGGACTGGTCAATGCCCGCATTGGCCATGACGTGTCCGGAACGATGCCGTGCGATCAGCACGTTGGGAGCTGCGCGCAGAATCGCGGTGGAGTCCGCCAGGACTAGTTCGACCAGGCGCGCATCTTTGCCGGTGATGGCCGCGAGGCGGCGGGCCTCGGCGCCCGGAGTTACATCCGCCAGCCTGACGAAACGGTTTTCTGCTTTCGAGACGATTTTCTGGGTGACGACCAGAATGTCTCTGGGTTGGGGCTGCAGGAGCGGTGCCAGCAACGCGGCGAGATCGGCGCCGGGTTCAACCTCGCCGATGCCACAGAGAGGACGGATGGAGATCATGCAAATCAGCCGGAGATCAGCGTTCCGGTGATCTGAATGCCGGCGCCATCCACCTGATATGCGCGGTTGAGAAAGATCAGGACCGATGTCAACGCTTCCGCCGCTGCGGCGTTGGCCAGGGCGCCGGCATGCAGGCCGCGCAGGCCGGCATGGACGGCAAGCTCAATCACCTCGGCGCGGGCGGCTTTATCGTTGCCGAAGACCAGGATGTCGCAGGCGATCTTTTGCGCCGTCGCCAGGCGGTGGGCGGCGACGTTGTGAAAGGCGGAGACGACCGTGACGCCATCCCCGAGAATGCTCTGGGCGCGCAATGCGGCGCTTCCCTCGGGTGGCAGTTGCACCACCATGACCTTGGGCGGCATGAGCGGCACGGTCGTGTCCACCACGATCTTGCCTCGGACATAAGGCGCGATGCCGGCGAGGCTGGCGGCCTGGGCGGCGAAAGGGACGGTGAGGACGATGATGTCTCCTGCCGCGGCGGCGTCCTCATTTCCCATGCCGGTGGCGCCGTGGCCGAGAGCCTTGGCGGCTTCGTGGGCGGCTTGGGCGTTGCGGGAGCCGATGATGATGGGAAGGCCGGCTTTTGACCAGCGGCCGGCCAGCGCCGCGCCGAGTTTTCCGGTGCCGCCGACGATGGCGATTTTTTTCACGGCGCTATTTCGCGGCGACGAGGCGTTTGATCACGCGCTCGAAATCATCCGGGCCGTTGCAATAGGCAAAGGGGGAAAAACCGAGCGAATCCGCGCCGGCGGCGATGAAGGCGGGGATTTGCTTGAGCAGCGCCTCGAAATCGCCCTTGCCTTCGGAATCACGCAGCACGGGCGGGCGGGCGCGGATTTTAATGGAGGCAGGGTCCCGCCCGTGGGCGGCGGCGACGGCGCGCATTTCGGTGATTTGCGCGGCCAGGGCTTCCGGGTCTTTTTCCATCGGCATCCAGCCATCCGCGAGCTCGGCCAGGCGGCGGAAACTGCGCGGGCTGGCTTGCACGCCGAACCAGATGGGCACGCCGCCAGGCTGGCGGGGAAAGGGTTTGGCGTGCAGCGCGTCAAAATTGACGAATTTGCCGTGGAAGCTGGCCGGCGCGTCGCGCCACAGGGTGCGGCAGACGCGGATTTCCTCATCGAGATAGGCGAACCGGTCGTCCCAGGAGGCGCCGGCCGCATCGTATTCCTGCTTTTGCCAGCCGACGCCGACGCCGAGATCAAGCCGGCCGTTGCTGAGAACGTCCAGCGTGGCGGCCTGCTTGGCGAGCAGCAGGGCTGGCCGCAGCGGGGCCAGCAGAATGGTGGTGACAAGGCGGAGGCGCATTGTGGCCGTGGCGATGCCGGCCAGCATGATCAGCGGTTCGAGAAACGGCTCGTCCGGATCGGCGAAGCGGCCGCCCTGGAAGGGGTAATCCACCATCGCTTCGCGGTTGAACGCCAGGTGATCGCCGGCATCGAAACAGTCAATGCCGCAGGCTTCGGCGGTTTGCACGGATTGGATGATCCCCGGCGTGTCGCCGTTGGACCATTGCGGCGTGCCCCATAGCCCGATGGCGAAATCGACCATTTTTCCTCCGTGAAAATCCTTGCTTTAGATGGAGTCTCGATTTTGGCGCGCGCGCTGGCAACCGATAAAACGTGACGGCGTAATGACACGAACTCATGTGCAAACGGCTAGGTTTTATGGCCTATCATGGTTGCCATGCGGCGCGCCTGGCAAATGAAAACGGTTCGACTCCGATGCGCCTGAGTGCTGCGGATGAAGGCGTGCTGCGCGACGAATTGTCGCGGCAAGATCTGCCGGCATTGATGACTCGCGCTGCCGCTATGCGCGATGCCGGGCATGGCCGGATGCAAACCTATTCGCCGAAAATTTTTATTCCGCTAACGCAGCTATGCCGGGATGCTTGCCATTATTGTACGTTTGCGCAACCGCCGCGGCGTGGTGAGCGGGCATACATGACGCGCGAGGAGGTACTGGCGCTGGCGCGCGCCGGGGCGGCGGCGGGGTGTAGCGAGGCGTTGTTCACCCTCGGTGACAAGCCGGAGCTGCGTTACGAGGCGGCGCGCCAGGAACTGGCGGCTTTGGGCCATGCGAGCACGCTGTCCTATCTGGCAGAGATATGCAGCGCGGTGCTGGCCGAGACCGGGCTGTTGCCGCATGTGAATGCCGGGGTGATGGGCGGGCAAGACATTGCCATGCTGCGGCGGGTTTCCGTGAGCCAGGGGCTGATGCTGGAGAGCTCTTCGGACCGGCTGATGAACAAAGGCGGGCCGCATTTTGGCTCGCCGGACAAGGCGCCCGCGGCGCGGCTGGAGACGATCCGGCTGGCGGGCGAGGCGCGCGTGCCATTTACCTCGGGGCTTTTGATCGGCATTGGCGAGACGCGGGCGGAGCGTTTGGACGCGCTGTTCGCTTTGCTCCGCCTGCAAGAAAGCTTTGGGCATATTCAGGAAATCATCGTTCAGAATTTTCGTGCCAAGCCGGGCACGAAAATGGCGGCGGCGGGGGAGCCGGGGTTTGAGGAACTCCTCTGGACCGTTGCGGCGGCGCGGCTGATTTTCGGGCCGGAGATGAATATTCAGGCGCCGCCTAATCTCAGCGCGGCGCCCGGCGCGCTGATTGCGGCCGGGATCAATGACTGGGGCGGCGTTTCGGCGGTGACGATTGACCACGTGAACCCCGAAGCGCCGTGGCCGGAAGTTGTGGAATTACGCGAGTTGACGGCGCGTGCGGGGAGAATTCTGGTCCCGCGGCTGGCGGTGTATCCGCGCTTTGCGCGGGCGCGGGATGTTTGGCTGGATGCCGCGGTGGTGCCCGCGGTTTTGCGGCAGATGGATGCGGACGGGCTGGCGCGGGCGGAGGGCTGGTCGCCGGGACTTCAGGCGGCGCTGCCGCGTTACGAAATCCAATCCAAAATGGCAGTTTCTCCGGAGATTGCGGCCCTATTGGCCGGCGTCAGAGCGGGCGGTGAACTGGACGAGGACGAGATTTCAAAACTGTTCTCGGCGCGCGGGCCGGATTTTGAAATGGTGCGCGGCGCGGCGGATGAAATGCGGGCGGCGATTTGCGGCGAGACGGTGACGTTCGCGGTGAATCGCAACATCAACTACACGAATATCTGCACCTACAAATGTAGCTTCTGCGCGTTTTCAAAAGGCAAGACGGCGGTGGCGCTGCGCGGGCCAGCCTATGACCTCGACATGGCGGAAATTGCGCGGCGCGCGCGGGAGGCCTGGGCGCGGGGGGCGACCGAGGTTTGCATGCAGGGCGGAATTCATCCGGCCTATACCGGAGAAACCTATCTTGAAATCTTGCGGACCGTGAAGGCGGCGGTGCCGGCGATGCATGTGCATGCGTTCTCGCCGCTGGAGATTTCCCAGGGTGCGGCGACGCTAAATTTGCCGGTGCCAAACTATCTTGCCATGCTTCGCGAAGCCGGGCTTGGCAGCCTGCCCGGGACGGCGGCGGAAATTCTGGATGACGACATGCGGGCGATTTTGTGCCCGGATAAGCTGAGCACCGCAGGCTGGCTGCATGTGGTGGAGGCCGCGCATGAGGCGGGCTTGCGAACCACGGCGACGATCATGTTCGGGCATGCGGATGCGCCGGAACATTGGGCGCGTCATTTGTTGCATATTCGGAAGCTGCAGTTGCGCACCGGCGGGTTTAGCGAATTCGTGCCGCTGCCGTTTGTGCATCTGGAGGCGCCGCTGTACCGGCGCGGCGGCGCGCGAAAGGGACCGACCTGGCGGGAGACGATGCTGATGCATGCGGTAGCGCGGTTGGTATTTGCGCGTGATTTGCCGAATATCCAGACCTCTTGGGTAAAGCTTGGTGCTGCGGGGGCGGCTTCGTGCCTGCAAGCGGGCGCGAACGATCTTGGCGGCACGTTGATGAATGAGAGCATTTCGCGCGCGGCGGGCACGGCGCATGGGCAGGAAATGCCGCCTTCGGCGATGCGCCGGCTGATTGGTTCGATCGGCCGGGTGCCGGCGCAGCGCACGACGCTCTATGGCGTCGCACCGCGTGAACGACAGGAGGCGGCTGTTGCGGCGCCGGCTCTGACGCCGCCGCTGTTTACGGCGACGCGGTTGGCGGCTGGGGCATAATCACTTTTCTTCAGGTGGCGTGATTTCCCGCTGCTCGACAATGTTCAGCCCGTAGCCTTCCAGCCCGACGAGAATGCGTTTGTGATTTGAGAGCAGAATCATGTCCTTAACGCCAAGATCGTTCAGAATCTGCGCGCCGATGCCGTAATCGCGTAGCTGGGGAGTCTGGCGGACGCCGGAGATCATGGCGCGGATGCGCTCAGACGCCGCTGTTGGCCGGGATTCGCGGATGAGCACGATAACGCCGCGGCCTTCCACGCGGATCAGGTTGCGCGCCCCTTGCAGGCTGGTGAGATGTTCCCCGATCATCACGTCATTCAGCGTATCTACCGCGTGCATGCGCACCATAACTGGCTCCGGCGTGGAAACATCGCCCTTGACCATCACGATATGCTCGACATGATCGATAACATTCTGATAGGCGATCAGACGCCATGGCTCGCCAACCTTGCTGGGGAAAAGTCCTTCCTCGACTCGCTTGACGAGTTTTTCCGTCACGCGGCGATGCGCGATCAGATCGGCAATTGTGCCGAGCTTGAGGTTGTGGCGTTGCGCGAAGGATACGAGGTCTGGCAGCCGCGCCATCGTGCCGTCATCGTTCATGATCTCGCAAATTACGCCGGCGGGGGTAAGGCCGGCGAGCCTGGCGATATCGACGGCCGCTTCAGTGTGGCCGGTGCGCACCAGCGTGCCGCCGTCGCGCGCAATCAGCGGGAAGACATGGCCTGGGGAGACGATGTCGTCGCGCCCCATCTCAGGATTGATTGCGACCGAGATTGTGCGGGCGCGGTCGGCCGCGGAGATGCCGGTCGTGACACCTTCTCTTGCTTCAATGGAAACCGTGAAGGCGGTCTCGTGGCGTGAGCCATTGGCCTGGCTCATCAGCGGAATGCCGAGCCGCTCGCAGCGGGATCTGGTCAGCGCCAGGCAGATCAGCCCGCGCGCGTGCTTGGCCATGAAATTGATAGCATCCGGCGTGGCGAATTGCGCCGGAATGACGAGGTCGCCTTCATTCTCGCGGTCCTCGTCATCGACGAGAATAAAAATGCGCCCGGCCCGGGCCTCTTCGATAATTTCCGCCGCGGACGATATATAATCCTGCAGGCCGGCCGATTTAAGCTTGTCCATTTTCCTACTCCCTTACGCGCCGCCGCATTCTGGCACTTTATGCGGCCCCGACATAGCCGCCATCGACCGGCAGCGCGTGACCCGTGATGTGCTCGGCGTCATCAGAGCACAGCCACATGGCCGCCTTGGCGATAACGATGGGTTCAGCGACCTTGCCCAGCGGCCTGGTATGCTTGATGCGTTCGAGCCTCGCCGGGTCCGCCGCGATCGCGGCCTTGGCCATCGGCGTCGCGATTGCGCCAGGCAGGATGGCGTTGATGCGCACGCCGCTGCCACCATATTCGACGGCGGCACTGCGGGTGAGCGCGACGACGCCGAATTTGCTAGCCGTATAGGCGGCGCAATTTGGCAGAATGCGGGCGGCGCAGACGGAGGAGGTATTGACGATGGCGCCTTTGCCCTGCGCCACCATCACCGGCAGCTCATATTTCATGCACAGAAATACGCCTTTCATGTTGACGGCGATAATGCGGTCAAACATCGCTTCATCAATATCGGCGAGCTTGGCGTTCTCCTCCATGATCCCGGCATTGTTGAAGGCGCAGTCAAGCCTGCCGTACCAATCCAGCGTTTTTGCCACCATCGCCTTCACCGATTCAGCGTTGCTGACATCGACTTTCACGAATTTCGCAGCGCCGCCGGATTTGGTGATTTCGTCAACCGTGGCCTGGCCTTCCGTCTCGTTGCAGTCGGCCACGACAACTTTTGCACCTGCCTTGGCAAATTCGATGGCTGAAGTTTCGCCCATGCCCGTGGCGGCGCCGGTTATGAGGACGACTTTGCCCGTGTAAAAATCCATCATACGGTGCTCTCCCGATTGGTCTTTATTGGGTAGGTGCTGCGATGTGCTGATATGTGCCGGTCTCAGAACCTGCTGTCAGCTTGTCGAGAATTTCGTGCATGGTGACTCCGGTGGCGAAGTCCGGCGTGACGCTGGTATCTTCAACAATGGCCGCCGCGAGCCGGCGGTAAAGATTGGCGACGTTGACCAGCGTGGCGCGCGGGAGGGGAATGCCAGGATAGGGCGACCGGCCGACAAAATCCTTGGGAAAGAGCATGGGATCGTAGCCGGCGGGAATATCAAGCGGGGCCATGGGCGCGCCGGCTTTGGCGCCGGACAGGGAGAGTTCGCTCATCTGAAAGTTGAGGAAGCTGTTCTGGTAAACAGACAATGTGCCCGCCGTGCCAAAAATCGTCAGTTCGATGCCAAATCCGGAAACCGCGCCGCCATTTATGACGATGGAAACTGAAGCGCCGTTTCGCATCCGGCCGCTGGCAAGAATATGGTCTGGGGCGTCCTTCGCCAGCGTCTCGCCGGTTTCGATAACCTCGACCGACGGGAATTGGTTATCTACGACTGCGGAGAGGCCGGCGAACTCACCGGCGACGAAGCGCAGGGCATCTATGGCGTGGCCGCCCTGAATCGCCAGCGTGCTGGCGCCGTTGCTGTTGTGGATGACATAGATACCTTCCTGGCTGCGGCGGTTGCCACCGCCTGGCAGGGCGCAGGCCAGCCGCACTGCGACCATGCGGCCTAGATAGCCGTCATTCACCAGGTCGCGGGCGCGCATCAGTGCCGGGGCGGCGCGGGCCTGCAAGCCAACCATGGCTTTCACGCCTCTGGCTGCCGCCAGATCGCGCATTGCGATGGCCTGCGCGGTGTTGGCCGCCAAGGGCCATTCGCAATAAACATGTTTGCCGGCCTCCAGCGCCATCATCGCGGCCGCGTAATGCTCGGGCGCCTTGACCGAGATCACCACGAGATCGACTTGCGGGTGCGCGATGAGGGACGCGGCATCACTGAACGCCAGCTTAGCGCCAAAAAGCTTTGCACTGGCCGCCGCGGATTCGGCCCGGCTAGTGCCGACCGCCACGAGAGAAAATTCGGGCAACGCCAGGATGGCCGGCAGGTGCACGGCGCCGCCCCAGCCCTTTTCGGGGCTGGCGCCGATCACGCCAACGCGAATTTTACCGCTTTGTCCCATTGGTCTTCTCCTGGCGTCCCTATCGCTGCCGCGATTGACAAGGAAACATCTTTCCCCCATTTGGGCAGGTTTCATCAATACCGCTCAATACGAAATTATGGTTGTCTGTAGATGAGAAAATCTATTCCCGGCATGCTGAAGAAAGTGCCCGGCAGTGACGAATGATCCGATTACGGCGAATGTGATCGTCATCGGCGCGGGGCAGGCCGGCGGCGATGCCGTAACGCTGCTGCGGCAGAACGGTTATGAGGGCGATCTGGTTCTCATCGGCGATGAGCCGCATCTCCCTTATCTTCGGCCGCCCTTGTCGAAGGCGTTTCTCGCTGGCGAAGTAACCGAAGAATCTTTGCAAACCAAAGGTGCCGCGGCTTATGAAAAGGCCAGGGTCACGGTGCGGACCGCTCAGCTTGTCGAGAAAATCGACCGGCACGAGAAGCGGATCAGCCTGCAAAATGGCGAGGACATAGCTTACGGGCACCTTGTTCTGGCCACTGGCGGCAGGCCGCGCATGATGAAAGTGCCAGGGGCCGGGCTCAAGAATATTTTTTACCTGCGGACCATCGCCGATGTCGTATCGCTTCGCGCGGCCTTTCTGCCGGGCCGCCGCGTGGTGATCGTGGGCGGCGGCTATATCGGCCTGGAAGTCGCGTCCATCGCCGTAAAGCTTGGGCTGGATGTGACGATTCTTGAAGGCGCGCCGCGCGTTCTCGTGCGCGTTACCTCTCCGGAAATGTCCGCTTTCTATGAGCGGATTCATCGGCGGGAAGGCGTGAAAATCCGGACCGGCATCGCGGTTTCCGGCTTCCTCGCCGATCCAACTAGCGAAACTGTCGCCGCCGTGGAATGCGGCGATGAGGAAACTGTGGAGGCCGACCTCGTGATTGTCGGCATCGGCCTTATCCCGAACACTGAACTTGCGGAATCTGCCGGGTTGCTGGTGGATAACGGCATTGTCGTGAACGAGCACGCGCAAACCTCGGACCCGCATATTTACGCGATCGGTGATTGCGCCGCGCATGCACATCATGATTTTTTGAAACGCAAGGTCCGGCTTGAATCAGTGCCGAATGCGACCGAGCAGGCGCGGATCGCCGCCGCCGCGATCTGCGGCAAGGCGGTTTCGCCGGCGGGTCCGCCCTGGTTTTGGTCCGACCAATATAAATTGAAATTGCAAATGGTCGGGCTGTCCGACGGCTATGAGGAGGTCGTGCTGCGGGGCGATCCGGAAAGCGAATCCTTCATGGCGATTTACCTGAAGAACGGTGAGGTGATCGCGGCGGATGCAGTGAACCGCATCGCCGATTTCATGACGGCAAAACGCCTGGTCGCGGAAAGCAAGGTCATTCCGAGACACGCGCTGGCCGATGAGTCCGAGCCGTTGAAGGCGATCGCCGCGCGCTTCTAGCTTTCCGGCTTCAGGCTTGCCTGACCACCTTGCCGAAATAGCCGTCCTGATAGACCAGCGGATCGATATCCTCGCGAATCCGGACCGCGTCGACTGTGCCGATCACGACGGTATGGGTGCCGAACACCAGCTTTTCGGCCAGGGTGCAGACGATCACCGCCTGCGCATCGACGAGCACCGGCACGCCGTCCAAATGCTCCCAGACACCATGGTTGAAGCGTTCCGGACCTTTGATCTTGCCGCTGAAAATCGGGACCAGACCGGCATTATCGGCATGCAGAATGTTGACCGCGAAACGGCCGCGCTGGATCAGCACGTCCGACGGGCTGGCGGAACGGTTGATGCAGGCCAGGATCGACGGCGGCTCCGCGGAAACGGAAGTCACCGCCGTGGCGGCGAGGCCATGATAGCCTTCGTCATCGGCCGTGGACACGATCGTGACAGTCGCCGCAAGCCGGCGCATGGCCAGCTTGAAACCGGCGGCTACATTTTCATGCTCGGCGGCGTACCAGATTTTTTCATCGCTCATGCTGGATTCTCTCCGCGCGGCACGCAAGCGCGCCAGAATAGGGACATCGTTTCCGTCGGTTGATCTATTATTCGATATACATTCCGTGTAGCATAACGATTGTGGAATGTCAACGGGTTTAGGCGACCCAGGCTCCCGCTCGCGACGTTACAAAGGAAAGTATCTATCATATCATCATTCACAAACATCATCCTGAACACGAGGAGTGCGACACTGCGTTTTCCTGGCAAAACAACACCGGGCTGGAGGCTATGATTGGACCAGATTAACCATGCCGTCCTTGATAATCGCGAGCAGAACAAGGCGATGGCCCGCATTCTCACCGTGCTGTCCAGTTTCGCGTCCAGCAGGGCGGAATTTGGTATCTCCGAACTGAGCCAGCATCTGGGCATGACCAAAAACATGGTGTTCCGCGCGATCAAGACACTGGTCGAGCAGGACTATGTGATGCGCGATCCTTCCGGCCAGCGTTATCAACTGGGTTTCCGCGTGCTTGAGCTCCAGAATGTCACGTCACCGGAGCCGACATTCCGTACCTTGTGCGCGCCCGCCATGCAGCAGATCCACGAGCTGACAGGCGAGACTGTGAGCCTCACGGTGCGTGCCTTGGACTATTCCGTGTTCATTGACGGGATCGAGACCCGCAAGCCAGGCGTCTGGCGGCTGCAGATCGGGGCATTGCGGCCGCTGCACGCCAATTCTACCGGCCATGTTTACCTGGCCTTCGCCGATGATGCGGCATTGTCAGACTATATCGCGCGGCATGAGCATGACCCGGCGCCGCAATCCGGCGAGTCCCTGAACGAGACGGCGCTGAGAGAGGATATCGCGGCCATTCGCAAGCGCGGCTATGCGACCTCGGTACGGCAAGGCATGCTGCCGATGGCCTCGTTGGCGTTTCCCATATGGGACGCCGAACATAATCTGCACGGCGTCATCTCCGTTGGCGGCCCGAAGGAGCGTTTTGAACCCCTGGTCGCCGGCCTGCTGCCAAGCATTACCGGCATCATCGAGACTCTGTGCCAGCGCACGCGCCTCTATGCGGCCAGCGCCGCCAGCTCCGAGATCACGCTGTGAAGACCCGCAAGCGCGCGGCGATCAATTCCTCGGCGCAGCACGTCTTTGATGTGTTGCGCACGGTGAGCGATGCCGCCGAGCCGCCCGGCGTTTCGGATATCGGCCGCCGCCTGGGGCTCACCGGATCGACCGTGTTCCGCGCGCTGACGACGCTGGAAGCTTCCGGTTATGTCAGCCGGTTCCGTAACCTACCGCAGTTCGAGCTGGGTACGATGCCCTATCTCTTGAACCGGGCGTTGTTGAATCGGTTTGAAATCAACCTCGCCAGCCGGCCCTTTCTACACGAGCTGGCGCGGGAAACCGGAGAGACGGTTTCGCTCAATGTACGGCTCGGCTGGTACAGCCTGCGCCTGTCCGGCGTGTATGGCAGCCGCGATATCTATCACCGCGACCGGCTGGGCGAGCTGGGGTTTTTGCACCACGGGCTGCCAGGCCGGGCCATTCTGGCGTTCCTGGCGGATACAGAGCTCGCCAGCATGGCCGATTTCCTTGCCGAAACTGGGCATGAATGGCCTGGCGAAGCGGCCTGGGCAGAACTGCGGGCGATCTTGCGGGGTACGGCGGAAACCGGCTTTCTCGCCGAAAAGCTGCCGATGTCGCCGGGATTCTGCGCCATCGGCATGCCTGTGCGTGACGAGGCAGGGACGGCAATCGCTTCGATCACGATCAATGGTCCGGTTTTTCCCTCGGGCAATATCAACACCTTGCTGGCGGTCCGGGACCGGCTTGAGGCGATGATCCTGGCTGATCCGCAGCGCTTTGCCTCGCCCTTCGCGCATCTGCCGCCGGAGCGCATTCTCTTGAAAGTACCGCGGAGCAAGGCGGCGCCATAGCCGCGATGGGTGCCGAAATGTTCTCATTGGCGGGCGATAAAAACTCGCTGGCGCATGGCGGCGCGTTCATTCAGCCAAATTGGCGTCTCGGACTGAACAAGGTAGTCTCTTATGGAAGCTGCGTCGATCGAACTGGACGAACTCAATCTTACTGATCCGGCGTTTTTTGCCAGGGCCGACCCCGATGATATTTTGCGCCGGCTGCGCCGTGATGACCCGGTGCACTGGACTGCGAGCAAGCTGGGGCGGCCGTATTGGTCCGTGACCAAGTACGAGCATGTGAAGCATGTCTATGCCAATGACTATACGCAATTCAGCAGCCAGCGCTGGGGCCCGGCGTTGCCGGTGGGAATGGATTGGGCGAACCCCGTGCCGGGGGACATGATGTCGCTGTTTCAGGCGGGCGCCCAGCTGGCCGCAATGGATAACGAGCCGCATGCGAATCTGCGGCGGGCCTTGAGCCGGCGGTTTCTGCGGCCGAGCCTGCTGGCGCTGGAGGAGACGATCCGCCGGCTTGCGCAGGAGATTGTGAACGACGTGCTGCCGCGCGGCGAATGCGATTTCGCGCAGGACATTGCCGGCCGCCTGCCGATCGCCTTGATCAGCCATATCATGGACATACCGAGGCAAGATTGGGACAGGCTGGCGCGCTACGCCTATATGAACGCAGCACCGGCTGACCCGGAATTCCGGGACGGCACGGTGGAGGAAACCGCGTTCAAAGGCGTGTTCGGGCTTACCGAATACTGCACCAAGCTTGCGCTGGAACGGCGGAAGAACCCGGGTGATGATCTGCTCAGCGATTTAGGTGCTGCGAAGCTGGACGGCGAGTATCTTTCCGACCTGCTGCTGGGCTTCAATGGGCTGGCATTTTTCAGCGCCGGGCATGAGACGACGCGTAACGCGCTGTGCGGCGGGGTGGCGCAGCTTATTGGTCAGGACAAGGATGAATGGCAGAGGCTGATTGAAAAGCGCAATGACACCGCGGTGATGCATGCCGCGGCGGATGAGTGCGTGCGCTGGTCATCGCCGCTGACGCATAACATGCGGACGGCGACCTGCGATGTGGAGCTTGGCGGCAAGCAGATCCGCGAGGGGGACTGGGTGGTGACGTGGAACTGCTCTGCGAACCGGGACGAGGATGTTTTTGAGGCGCCCTACACGTTTGATGCGGGGCGCGCCAATAATCCCCATCTGGGCTTTGCCTATGGGCCGCATACATGCCTGGGCGCCAATTTGGCGCGCATGGAAATGCGGATCATGCTGAGCGTGCTGCTGGAGTCCGTTCCGGATTTGGAGCTGGATGGCGAGCCGGAAATCGCGGCGTCGCTGATTTTTCGCGGGATCAAACGGATGAAAGTGCGTTTTGAGCCGCGCGCGCCGGTTTTACAATAGGAGAGCGGGGTCGCCCATTTCGGTGGAATGGCGTAGTCTTGCCTTTGCTACCGGAGGCGAGGTCTTATTTATGCAAGAATGTCGTGAGACTTTGGCGGAAAGCTTGCGGGGCGGCCGATTTCAGGAGATGTCCGCTTACGCGGGAATGACGAGGGCGCCGCGGGTCAAATCCGAGGTCTGCAGGTATTATTTTTTCTTGAAGGATTCGATGCGAGCCTGCATGTCGGGTCCGCGGCCTTGGTTGCGGAAAATTTCGTGGGCGAGGCCCGCGGAGAGCGGCAAGCCGTCGGTGTCGTTGAAGAGCCGTTTGTTGGCGCGGTGGGTGAACCAGGCGTTTGCAAGGATCTGGCGCGCCAGAGTTTCAAGTTGGGGTTCGAATTCGGCGTCGGGAACGCATTGTGTCGCGAGCCCCATGGCAGCGGCTTCCTGCCCGGAATAGACGCGGCCGGTGTAGCTGATTTCGCGCGCCTTGGCCTGGCCGACCCGGCGGGGCAGGCGCTGGCTCATGCCCCAGAGGGGGGTGAGGGCGAATTTTGCGTGGGTGTCTGCGAATTTCGCGGATTCGGCGGCGATGATGAAATCCGCGGCGAGGGCGAGTTCCAGCGCGCCTGTAAAACAATGACCGTGAATGGCGGCGATGACCGGCTGCGGCAGATTCGCGAGGCGGTCGATCGTTTCGGCCTGAAAATGGGGTTTTGGCGGCAGGCGGCCTTCAGCAATCCCGGCGAGATCATTGCCAGCGGAAAAATTTTTGCCGGCGCCGCGCAGAATGACGAGGCCGATGGTTGCTGTTTGTTGCGTGATGAGATCGATATGCGCGCGCAGTTCGATGAACAGGTCGATGGACAAGGCGTTCATCTTGTCGGGGCGGTTGAGCGTGAGGGTGGCGAGACCGTCGGCGTCGGCGCGCAGGACGAGGTCTGGCATCAGGGCGCCAGAGTCGTGGAAACGGCTTCCACGAGCGCCTTGATGGAGGGCGAAACTTGCGCGCCGGCCTTGCGCAAGGCGGCGGTTTTTGTTTCGATTGTGCCGATATTCGCCGAAATCAGCGCGCCGGCATGGCCCATTGTGACACCTTCAAGCGCGCTACGGCCGGCGAGCAGCGCGAAGACGGGCTTCGTGCAGCGCGATGCGATGAGTGCGTCGGCCAGTTCCTCTTCCTCGCTGCCGCCGATTTCGCCGACGATGACGATGCCGGTGGTCGCGGGGTCGGCGGCGAAAAACGGAATGACGTCGGCAAAGCGCGTGCCCTTCACGGAATCACCGCCGACGCCTACCCAAAGAGTTTGGCCGAAGCCGCGCTCCACCAGGCGGTAGCAGACTTCATAGGAAAGCGTGCCGCTTTTGGACATCACACCTAGCCCGCCTGGTGAGAGCGAGACATTGGGCAGAAATCCCATTTTCATTTTGCCGGGAATCGCAAGGCCGGGCGTTGAGGCGCCGACCCAGCGGACGCCGGCTTCGCGGGTTGCGGTTTTGGCTTTGAGCGCGTCGTGGACCGGCATGCCTTCGGCGACGGTGACGATNNGCGCCGGTTTCGCGCACCGCCTCGGCGCAGGTTTTGAACAGGGGGATTTTTACTTCCGGGTCGTCGCGGCGGGAGACGCCGGCGACGATGTTGGTGCCGTAGGCCACCATCTGCGCGGTCTGGCTGCGGCCGGAACGGCCGGTGGCGCCCTGGACGAGCACCGGAATGTCATGTGCGAGGAAAGCATCAGCCATTTTGCGATTCCTTCGCATCCGCGAGCGCGCGATCGACGGCGCATTCCAGATCGGTTTCGACATGAATTGGGTTGCCGGATGCGGCGAGAATTTTTCGCGCGGCGTCCAGCCCGTTTCCGGTCATGCGCAGGGTGATTGGCTGGCGCAATTGCGGGACGGCTTCGAGCGCCTGCAGAATCAGCGGCACGAGTTCGGCGAGATCGGTGTTGCCGGCAAAAAAATTCATCAGAATCGAGCGGACTTTCGGGCCGGAGGCGACCCATTTGAGAACCTGGATCAGGCGTGAGGGATCGCCCTTGAAGCCGCCGGTGCGGATGTCGCAAAAATTGAAAGGCCGATGGCCGCGCTGGATGATTTCATCGACGAGCTGCATGCTGAGGCCGGCACCGGTGGTGACGAGGCCGATATCGCCTTCCGGATCGAGCCGCACAAAGTCGAACCCTTGGGCGAGTTTCAGCGCGGCTTCGGGGTAGAGTGTTGGATAGTGCTCGATCAGCGCGCGCAGTTCGGGCTGGCGCGGCAAGGCATTGTCATCGGTGATGATTTTCGCGTCGCCGGCGATCCAGCCGCCATCGGCCAGGATGAAAAGGGGATTGATTTCGATGAGGACGGCTTCGCGGGCGAAAAACAATGGAATCAACCGCACTGCCGCTTCGCGCATGGCGGCGCGCATCGCTGGTGGCAAAGACGGGAGCAAGGTTTCAACCGCCGCTTGCGCGGAGTCTTCGGCGGGGGGTGCTGAAACTTGCAGAAGTTTGGCGCGCATTTCCGGCGATTCGATGTCCACGCCGCCCTCCGCCGCCATCAAAACTCTGATTGTGCCGGTATCGGCATCGAAGGCCAGGCTGAAATAGGCCTCCGCGGCTTCGTCCACCAGCGCTTCAAGCCGGCAGGCGCGGACCGGGTGGTGGCGGATGGTGAGGCCGAGGATCCGCTCGATGATGGGCTGGGCGTCTGCCACTGTGTTGATTTTCAGAATGCCGCCCGCCTTGCCGCGGCCGCCGACCGGCACCTGCGCCTTCGCTATGCAGGGAAAAGCGAAATGCGCGGCTTTGGAGTCAGTGACGAGAATGCCTTCGGGTACCGGGACGCCGGCTTGCGCGAGCAGTTCCTTGGCGTGATGTTCCAGCAGCATCATCGAGGGGTTTCCATAACATGTCGTCAGAGTTAGTCTGTATTCGCGCCCGAATCCCTCGTCTCGGCGGCGAAGGTGATCTGCATTTCGTTATGGGCTCCGTATAGCATTACAAATAAGGCGTCAACCAGAATTACGCTCTGCGGGCTTGCAAGATTTGGAACGTGCATGTGCAATCTTCATCACGACCCGGCAAAATTATCGTGCCGGACCTTCCGCCCGCGAATGCGTTAATGTCACCTTCGGATTTTTGGTGAGCAAGAATGGCGACGGCTTGGCTTGAGGATTTTCGTGGCATCGTCTCGGCCGGGAGGATTGTTGAACTGGGGCATGTGATGAATGAGGACATGCCGTATAGTCCGAATCATCCGCCTTTCATGTTCCGGTTGACGAAGCTGCATGGCGATTCGCGGCTTGGCGGGTCGGATGTTTCGGCGTCCAGCGATATGTTCACGATGGGCAGCCATAACGGCACGCATATCGATGCGCTGAACCATATCGCGTGCTGCGGCGTGGTGTTTCCGGAACGGCAGGCGGAAGCGGTGGCGGATCGGCGGGATGGGTATCGTGAGCACGGGATTGAGACGGTTGCGCCGATTTTCTGCCGGGGTGTGTTGCTGGATGTGACGCTGCTGCACGGCGGTGAAAGCCTGCCGCCGGCCCACGGCATTTCGAGCGAGGAACTGGCGGAGACGGCGCGGCGCGAAGCCGTGGAAATCCGCGCCGGCGACGCGGTGCTGATACGCTCCGGCTGGGAGCGTTATTGGGGCGATCATCGGCGCTATGTCGGGGTGTTCGATGGCGGGCCGGGGCCGGTGCGGGAGGCGGCGGTGTGGCTCGGCGAGCAGGGCATTCGCGTGACCGGGTCCGACACGTTCGCTTATGACCGGCGGCCTTCGGATATGCCGGCGCATGTGGAGTTGATGGTGCGGCGGGGGATCAACATTATCGAAAATCTGCGGCTGGATGAGTTGGCGAAAGAGGGCGTGTATGAATTCATGTTCTGCGCGCTGCCGTTGCGGATACAGGGGGGCACGGGGTCGCCGATTAGGCCGATTGCGTTGTTTTAGAGGTCAAGCCGGTAGACGCGCCGCGCAGTGCCGCTGAACAGATCCGTACGCTCCTCAGCAGATCTTGTGGCGGATAATTTCTTGAAGGCGTTCCAGAGGACGGGATAGCCGCAGGATTGCTTGTCCACGGGGAAATTGCTTTCGAACATGCAACGGGTGGCGCCGAAGGCGTCGATGCAGACCTCGACATAGGGGCGCCAGAGCTCGGCCAGGTCATCGGAGCTTGGTGGCATCTCCCGTTCATGCAGGCCGAAGCCGCAGAGGGTCATGCCGAGGCCGCCGATTTTCAGCGAGACATTGCGGCACCCGGCCAGGCGGCGCAGGCTTTCGGACCAGGTTTTGAAGACATTTTGCCGGTGGCCTTCATAGGGGCCGATGCCGAGGGGCGTGCCGGCGTGGTTCAGGATGATCGTCGTGTCCGGGAAGGTTTTTGCCAGGTCATGAAGCTCGTCCAGCTGGGTGAAATAGAGATAGGCGTCGAAACTCAGGCCGAGCGGGGCCAAGGCCGCGAAGCCGGCGCGGAATTCGGGGTTTTTCAGCAGGCCAGGCGGCGGGCGGCGGCGGGCCATACTGCCGAGTACGGGGTCATGCTGGGCCTGCTGGCGAATGCCGCGGAAACGGGGGCTGGCGCGAGTATGGGCTTCCAGGAGGGGGCGGACTGCTTCGCCGGCGGTGAGATCGGCATAGCTAACGATGCCGGCGCAGAGGCGCGACGGGCCGTAAATGCCGCTGGCGCTGGCGGCGGCGACGCCGTTGACATATTCGGTCTCGCCGATGGGTTTCAGCGCTTCCGGCCCGTCGGCGCGGAACATAGCCGTGCATTCCACGAAGACGCTGGCGCGGATGTTGTGGCCGGAGACAAACTCGGTGAGCAGTTCGTCCAGGGCGTAGCGCTCCGGCGGGCGGTCCCACATGTGGTGGTGGGAGTCGATGATCGGCAGATCCGGCTCCAGCGCGGCCTCGGTGTAGGTTACGTGCCAGCGGTTAAGTTCGGCCATCGTGCGGGTGGGGATGGGTGTCATTGGCCGCGCCATTGCGGGGGGCGCTTTTCGGCGAAGGCGGCGATGCCTTCGTGGTAGTCGGCGCTGCCACGCAAATGGTCCCATTCCGGCTGTTGCCGCGTCCAGCCGGCGGACTCGCTTGAGGCAGCGGCGGCCTGGACCACGCGCTTGGCGGCGGCGACCGCGAGCGGGGCGTTGGCGGCGATGGTGTTGGCGAGGCTGAGGGCCGTGGCGAGTGCTTCGCCTGGCGCGCAAAGCACGTTGATGAGGCCAAGGGCGTAAAGCCTTGCGGCGGGCTGGGGAGCGCCGGTCAGGGCCATTTCCATCGCGATGTTGACGGGGATTTTGGTAGGCAGGCGCACGGCGCCGCCAGCAACCGCCAGCACGCCGCGGCGGCATTCGGGCAGGCAGAACCTCGCACTTTGCGAGGCGATGATGAGGTCGCAGGCCAAAGCGAGTTCGAAGCCGCCGCCGAATGCGTCGCCTTCGACCGCCGCGAGAATGGGTTTTTGCGGCGGCTGGCTTATGGTGCCGAAGAAGCCGCGTTTGGCGGTGCGCGCCGGGGGCTGGCCTGAAGCCGCGGCTTTCAAATCCGCGCCGGCGGAAAAGACGCCACCCGCGCCGGTAATGATGCCGGCAAGCAGGGTGGGATCGTCGTCCAGCCGGTCCCAGGCGCGTTCGATTTCGTGAGCCGCCGCGGCATCCATTGCGTTGCGACGGTCCGGGCGGCTGATGGTGACGATCAATGTGGCGCCGCGTGTCTCGGTGAGAATTCTGGCCTCGGTCATGGTGCGTTATCCACCGAACAAGGTCTGGCCGCCATCGACGATCAAGGTCTGGCCGTAAACCCAGCGTGCGGCGGGGGAGGCCATGAAGAGCACCGTGTCGGCGATTTCGTCCGCTTCGCCGAGGCGGCCGGCGGGTATCGTGGCGATGGCCTCCTGGTATGACGGGTCGCCGGCGGCTTTGCGGGTTTCCCAGAAATGGCCGGGTGCCGTGACGGAGCCAGGGGCAATGGAGTTTACCCTGATGTTGCGCTTGGCGAGCAGGGCGGCCTGGGTGGCGGTGTGGTATTTTATCGCGGCTTTGATGGCGCCGTAGGCGGGGGCTTTTGTCGAGGGTCGGGTGGCCGCGGTGGAGCCGATATTGATGATGACCCCGTGCGGCGCGGCGCGTTCCAGCCAGGGTTCGGCGGCGTGGGAGGCACGGATAAGCGCCATCAGGTCGACATTGAAGGCGGTATGCCAGCCGGACTCGTCATCCGCGCGGCCGAAGCCGGAGGCGTTGTTGACCAGAATATCGATGCCGCCGAGTGCGGCGGCGGCCTCCGCAATGTAGTGCGTGATGGCTTCGGCGTTGGAGAGATCGCAGGTGGCGGCGTGGGCGGTGGCGTGGTGGGCGAGGTCCTGCCGGGTGGCTTCCAGCGCGGCGGCGTCTCGCGCGCAGATGGAAACGGCGGCGCCGGCGCGGGCGAAGCCGAGGGCGATGGCGCGGCCGATGCCGCGGCTGCCGCCGGTTATGATGACGCGTTTGCCTGTAAAGTCGAACATGCTGTTTCCTGGCCGGTATATTCAGTCACGCGGCAGCGGCCGTGCCGCAACCGAAATTTTCTGCGCCTGGCATGACGGAAATGGCGCGGTCACGGCGACATGCCAAAATATGGTTTGCAGGTTCGCGGCGGCCTCGCATGCTAGGTTCTGAAAAAAATGGAACACGTCCCGGTCACGCCATTCTCCGTCCATATTGAAGGCTCCTCGCTGGACGATTTGCGCCGGCGGCTGACGGCGGCGCGATGGCCGGATGAGCTTGCGGCGGAACCCTGGGCCTATGGCGCCGACATGACGACGCTGCGGCGGATGACGGATTACTGGCGCGAGGGGTTTAACTGGCGCGCGGCGGAAGCGGGCATCAACCGGCTGGCACAGTTCAAGACTGAAATAAACGGCGGGGCTATTCATTTCATTCATGAACGGGGCGTGGGGCCAGCGCCGATGCCGGTGATCATTTCGCATGGCTGGCCGGGATCCTTTGTCGAGATGCTGGACATTGTGCCGCTGCTGGCCGATCCGGCGCGGTTTGGCGGCGATGCGCGGGATGCGTTTGATGTGATCGTGCCTTCGATGCCGGGCTATGGGTTTTCGGACCGGCCGGTGGCGCCGGGCATGACACCGCTGGTCATGGCGGAGATTTATGCGGCGCTGATGGCGCGGCTGGGATACCAGGCATACGGGGTGCAGGGCGGTGACTGGGGGGCGACTGTTTCGACGTGGCTGGCCAGATTATTCCCTGAGCGGGTGAGCGGCATTCATTTGAATTGGATTCCCGGCTCGCTTCAGCCGCCGGTGGGCGGGGCGGACCCGGCGCTCACGGAGGCAGAAATGGCGTTTTGCGCGCGGATGGCGGCGCAGGCGGCGCATGGGGCGAGTACGCATACCGGGATTCATGCGTCGCGGCCGCAGACGCTCGGCTACGGGCTGAATGATTCGCCCGTGGGGCTGGCGGCGTGGCTGATTGATAAGTTCCGTATGCTTGCAGATTGTGACGGGGATATTGAATCGGTGGTTCCGCTGGACGCGTTGCTGACGAATGTTTCGGTTTATTGGTTTACGGAAACGATTACCTCCGCCATCCGGCTTTACAAGGAGGCGCAGGCGACGCCGCTGATGTTTCGCGCCGGCGAACGCATTCTGCCGCCGCTTGGATTTGCTTCCTTCCCCGGCGAAGTTGCGGTGCCGCCGCGTGAATGGGTGGAGCGGGTTTATGATGTGCAACGCTGGACGGAAATGCCACGCGGCGGGCATTTTGCGGCGATGGAACAGCCGCGCGCGCTGGCCGAGGATATCAGGGCGTTTTTCCGGCCGTTCCGGCGCTGACGATGATCGAACCGTTCAGGATCGATATTGCGGATGAGGTGCTGGATGATTTGAAATCGCGGTTGCGGCGCACGCGGCTGGCGGCGGATTTTGGCAATGATGGCTGGGAGTATGGCACGAACGGCGCTTATTTGCAGGAGCTTTTGCGATATTGGGCGGCAGACTATGATTGGCGGATGCATGAGCGGGCGATGAACGACTTTTCGCATTTTCGGACCGTGATTGACGAACTGCCGATTCATTTCATCCATGAACGCGGGCGCGGGCCGAAGCCGATGCCGCTGATCATGTCGCATGGCTGGCCGTGGACGTTCTGGGATTTGCAGAAAGTGATTCGGCCGTTGACAGACCCGGCTGCGTTTGGCGGGGATGCGGCGGACGCGTTTGATGTTATCATACCCTCCCTGCCCGGCTTCGGATTTTCCACGCCGCTGACCAGGCCGGGCGTGAATTTTTCGCGCACGGCGGATATGTGGGTGAGCCTGATGCAGCGCCTGGGTTACGAAAAATTTGCGGCGCAGGGCGGGGATTTTGGCGCGTTCGTCACCGCGCAGCTTGGTCATAAGTACGCCGCGAAGACGCTGGGTGTTCATGTGCACCTGGCCGGGCCTTTGGGCATGATCAGCGGCAACATGCCCGATGCGTCGATGTTCGGGCCGGGCGAGGAGGGCTGGGCAGCCGGCAATGCGGCGTTTTTGGAACAGGAAAGCGCGTATTCGCGCCTGCAGAGCACGAAACCGCAAACCCTTGCCTATGGGCTGAACGATTCGCCGGCTGGGCTTTGCGCCTGGATTCTGGAAAAACGCCGGCGCTGGAGTGATTGCGGTGGCGAGATTGAGCGGCGCTTCAGCAAGGATGATTTGTGTACAACGATGACCTTGTACTGGGTGACGCAGAGTATGGGCACCTCGGCACGGTTTTACGCGGAGGCCAAACGCAACCCGTGGGTACCGTCCCATGACCGCCAGCCTGTGGTTGAGGCGCCCACCGCGGTGTTGCTGTTCGAGAAGGATATCGTGAAGCTGCCACGGCGCTGGGCGGAACGGTATTATAATTTGAAACGCTGGAATGTGGCGCAGACCGGCGGGCATTTTGTGCCGATGGAGGAGCCCGAAATTCTGGTGCAGGATTTGCGCGAATTTTTCCGGGCCTTACGGTAGATGAAGGCCGCTTTCATTGGTCTCGGCAAAATGGGGTTTCCGATGGCCGGGCACCTGGCGCGGGCGGGCCACGAGCTTACGGTTTATAACAGAACTCACGAGACCGCCTTGCGATGGCGGCGCGAATATAACGGCCGCCTTGCAGATACGGCGTTGGATGCCGTGGCGGGAGCAGAGATCGTCTTCACCTGCCTTGCCGATATCGCCGTGACGCGCGGGATCGCCGGTGACATTCTGCCGCATCTGCGTGAGGGCGCTATTTTGGTTGATCACGCAACCGGGACGCCGGGGTTTGCGCGCGAACTGGCTGCCGAGGCACATTCGCGCGGCGTTGGGGTTCTGGACGCGCCTGTCACCGGCGGTGTGCCGGGGGCGGTTGCCGGCAATCTCGGCATCATGGCCGGCGGCGATGCCGGGGTTTTCGCGCGGGCGGCGCCGATGATGCAAAGCTATGCCGGCACGATCCGCCATATGGGGCCGGTGGGCGCCGGGCATATGACGAAGCTGGTGAATGTGATTTGCGGCGTTGGCATGGGGCATGCGCTTGCCGAAGGGCTTGCCTTCGGTAAGCGCGCGGGGCTGGATATGGATCGGCTGATCGAGGTGTTGATGGCGGGCTCCAGCCGGTCTTATCTGCTTGAACACAAGGGCCCGGCGATGGTTTCCGGCGCGCATCTGCCGGCGAGTTTCACGGTTGATCTCGCCATCAATAATATCAATCAGGCGCTGGCGGAGGCGGAGGCATTGGGCGCCAGCCTGCCGATACTCGGCCTGGCGGGCGGCGGCTATGCGCAATTACAGGCGCGAGGCGGCGGCGCATGGGACACGTCAAGCGTCATAAAGCTGTTCGAATGAGGCTGCGTCATTGTCGCATACAAAAATGTGGCTTGTGGCGCGCCGCCTGGGCGCGCTTGAACTGACAACGAGTGGTTCATTGAAAGCAGAACTGCATGCCTTTAGCTGGGCAAATAAACCAGGAGACGAACCATGGATGGCGATGCCGGCAAAAACCCCGCTTCGGCAGTGCAGCTTGGCGAGGGCGCACGCGCCTTTCTGACGGGCGGCGCGAAACACTTGCTGATCGGCGGGAAATGGGTGGCGGCGCATTCGGGCGAGACTTTTGCGGCTGTCAATCCAGCGACCGAGGAGGTGATCGGCCATGCTGCTTCCGGCGCGAAGGCTGATATCGATGATGCGGTAATGGCGGCGCGAAAGGCATTTGAGAACCCGAACTGGGCCGGGATTAGCCCGCACCAGCGCGCCGGGTATTTGCTAAAACTGTCCCGGCTGATTGCGGAGAATGCCGAAGAACTGGCGCAGCTGGAGACGCTTAATAATGGCACGCCGCTGGCGATGACGCGCGGCCAGATGCTGGCGAGCGCCCAGACATTCGAATATTATGCTGGGTGGGCCACGAAAATTTACGGCGAAACCAACCCGTCGGACGCGGCTTTCTTCAACTATACGCTGCGCGAGCCGCTGGGCGTGTGCGGTCTGATTGTGCCGTGGAACGGGCCGATTTCGAGTGCCAGCTGGAAGTTGGCGCCGGCGCTGGCGGCGGGGAATACCTGCATCCTGAAACCCGCCGAGCAGACCCCACTCTCGACGATCCGGCTCGGCGAGCTGATTCTGGAAGCGGGATTTCCGCCGGGCGTGGTGAATATCGTGACCGGGTTTGGCGAGACGGCCGGGGCGGCGATTTCCGAGCATCCGGATATCGACAAGGTGGCGTTTACCGGGTCCACCGCCGTCGGCAAGATGATCACGCGCGCCGCCGCGGTAAACTTAAAACGCGTCAGCCTGGAGCTGGGCGGCAAGTCGCCGAACGTGATTTTTGCCGATGCCGATATCGACAAGGCGGTGGCGGCGAGCGTCGGCGGGTTCTGTTTCCTCTCTGGCCAGATTTGCGTTGCCGGTACGCGCATTTTTATCCAGGAGAAAATCTATGACGAGGTGGCGGCGCGAATTGCCGCCTATACGGCACATTTCACCGTCGGCGACCCGTTCAACCCCGCCACAACGATGGGGCCGGTGGTTTCGGCCGAACAGTTCGAGCGCGTTACATCGTATTTCGATGTCGCCAAGGCCGATGGCGCGCATGTTGCGGTTGGCGCCGGCACACTCGGCGGCAAGGGGTATTTTGTAAAGCCGACGCTGTATACTGGTGTGACGAACGGGATGCGGATTGCGCAAGAGGAGGTTTTTGGGCCGGTCGCCGCGGCGATTCCGTTCAAGGATGAAAACGATGCGGTGCTGCAGGGCAATGACACCGTCTATGGCCTGGCCGCGGCGGTGTGGACGAAGGATGTCGGCCGCGCGCACCGCGTGGCGAGGGCGCTGAAGGCCGGCACAGTGTGGGTGAATACGTATTTGAAGGTTGATCCGATTTCCGGGTTTGGCGGCTACAAGCAGTCCGGTTACGGGCGGGAGCTTGGACCGCATTCGATGGATGCGTACACGCAGACGAAGACTGTGTATGTGGATGTAACTGGCTGAGTTGACTAACAGGGAATTCGTTAAATGAGCAAAACCATGCGCGCGCTGCAGGTGGTGGAAGCGGGCGAGATGCCGGTGATCCGCGAAGTGCCGGTCCCCGAACCGGGCCCCGGCCAGGTGCGGCTGCGGACTGCCGGCTCCGGCCTTTGCCATTCGGACCTTTCGGTCATTCATGCAAAGCCTTCGTATTTTCCGCTGCCGCTGACGCTGGGCCATGAGCCGACGGGATGGATTGACGCGGTCGGGTCCGGCGTGAGCAAATTGCGCGAAGGGGATGCCTATGCGCTGTATTTTCCGTGGGGCTGCGGGCATTGCGCGCGCTGCGCGCATGGGCATGAGAATATCTGTGAGCAGCAATTCGCAGGTCCCGGCGCCGGACATGACGGCGGCATGGCGGATTACATATTGGTGGATGACCCGCGGCATCTCGTGGCACTCGGCAGCCTTGACCCCGTGGCCACCGCGCCGCTGATGTGCGCGGGGCTGACGACCTATCATGCCATCAAGGATTCTAACGCGCGGCTGGCGCCGGGGAGTTCCGCCGTGCTTATCGGCATTGGCGGGCTGGGGCATATCGCGATTCAAATTCTCCGCGCGCTAACGCCTGCCCGGATCATCGCCGTGGATAACAATGCGGATAAGCTGCAACATGCGCGGGAATTGGGCGCGCATGAAACCGTGCTCGCCGGGCCCGAGGCGGCGGAACGCATTAAATCCATCACCGGCGGGCTGGGTGCCGCTTTGGTGCTGGATATGGTGGGCAATGATGTCACGCTTGCGCTGGGCGCGAAAATCCTGGGCCGGCGCGGTGAGCTGAAAATCATCGGTGTTGCGGGCGGCACGCTGCAGGTGCGGTTTCATGAGATGGCGCGCGATTCTTCCGTGACGGTTCCTTATGCCGGTACGCTGGACGAGCTGTATGAAGTGCTGGAACTTGCGCAATCCGGTCTGATCAAGCCGGATGTGGAAAAAGTCAGTTTTGAAAACGTTTTGAATGCTTATGAACGTTTGGATAGTGGCCGGTTGCGCGGGCGCGCCGTGCTGGTGCCAGGATTGTAAGCTTAACTTTCCAACGTCAAAACAATCTTGCCCCGCACATGGCCCGTGCGGCTCTCATCAAGTGCCGCGGCGCAATCGGCCAGCGGGAAAACTTTGGCGACTGCGACGCGAACCTTGGCCGCATCGATCAGTTCGGCAATTTTGCTTAGCTGATTGGCATCCGGCTCGACCGCGACCTTGACGCCGCGCACGCCGGCGGCTTCTGCCTTGTCCTGCATGATCGCGCCCCACGCATTTACCAGAACGCCGCCGGGCCGCAGCACGGCGTAGGAGCGTTCCTGCGTTTCGCCGCCGATGAGGTCGATGACGGCGTCGAAATTCCGCCCGACATCTCCAAAATTTTGCGCCCGGTAGTCGATGACTTCATCGGCCCCGAGGGCGCGGACGTAGCCCGTATTCGCCGCCGAGGTTGTGGTGGTGATGATGGCCCCGGCCGCGCGTGCGAACTGGATGGCAAAGCTGCCGACGCCGCCTGCGCCGGCATGGATCAGAATTTTTTGCCCGGCGCGCAGGCCGGCGCGGTCGAACACGGCCTGCCAGGCGGTGAGAGCTGCGAGTGGCACGCCGGCGGCTTCCTCATGGCTTAGGGTTTTGGGTTTGGCGGCCACATGGTTCGCGTTTACGGCGACGAATTGCGCGAAGGCGCCGGCGCGGTAACCCGGTGTGCTCGTCATGCCGAAAACCGCCATGCCGATCGTGACGCCGGCGGCCTCGCTGCCCGTTGCGGCGACCGTTCCGGAAAAATCCCCGCCGGGGATGAACGGCATCGCCATCGGCAGTTTGTCTTTCAACATGCCGTCACAGACCTTCCAATCCACGGGGTTGACGCTGGCCGCGTTCACGCGGACCAGAATTTCGTCGGGCTGGAGCTTGGGTATGCCAGTTTGTTCGACGCGCATGGCGGCCGGATTGCCGTATTCATGAACCAGCACCGCTTTCATCATTTCCATTTTCCTCCGTATCTCATCAGTTTTTCAATAGCCGCTCAGGTGCAGCGGGCAAAGGCGGAGCAATGTGGGGACGCGACGGCGTGACACACGATTATTAAAGGGTAGCGGTAAAAGCGCGCCGATTGCATAACATATTGAGAAAAAATAGGGCGGCCAGTGAACACGACCAGACAAAAATCTGCTATTCGAATCCGCAAAATTCTGGTTCTGCCCGGGGCTTTTTCGTGGTGCAACGCTGATGAAATTAGGAAACACGATTCATGCCCGACGGGTTTAGCTTCGATGAGGCCAAAGTGGTGGATGCCGATTTGTTCGGCGATGTGAAACGGCACCCTGAAGCGTATCTGGTCGAGTGGTCGCGGCGGGCGCCGTTCTACGTGATGGTGGCGGGGCTGCCGCAGGCGGTGATGACGCGCTATGAGGACCAGAAACCGGCTTATGAAGACTACCAGCGTTTTTCCAGCAGCAAGCGCAAATGGCCGGGCATGGAAAAATTTTATTACTATCGCGGTCTGCCAATTATCACCGATAGCGACCCGCCGACGCAGATACGCCTGCGGCGGCTGATGGCGCCGGCGTTTTCCGCCCGCAAGCTGGCAACCATGGAAACCCAGATTCAGGATTTCGTTTCGGCACGGCTCGGCATCGCTGCCGAAAAAGGTGTGGAGTTCGATGTCGTGACGGATTTGACGCATCCGCTTGCTGCGTACATCCTGCTCGGCCTCTGCCTTGATCTGGAGGAGGATGTCTGGCCGATTTTCGTTCGCATTGCGCGGGGCATGGCGGCATTCAACAATCTTGCGCCGGGCGAGGGGCCGCCACAGGATTATCTGGACGCGTGGGATGAGGGCTATAAATATTGCGGGCAGTTGATCGAGGCGCGGCGGCGGGCGCCGAAAGACGACGTGATCGGCAAGATCGTCGCGGCCGGCGAGCAGGAAGGGCGGGTTTCCACCGAGGAGATGTTCGCGACGATGCTGGTGCTGTTTACTGCAGGGTTTGGCGGCATTCAGAACACCGCATCCTACACGCTCTGGCGTCTCTGCCGGGATCCGGCCCAGCTCAAGCTACTGCAAAATGATCTCTCGCTGGTGCCGGCGGCGGTTGCGGAATCGGTGCGGCTGGATACCAATGCCTGGACGACATTGCGCTGGGCAACGCAGGATTTTGAATATGCCGGCCTGCGATTTTTTGAAAACATGCCGATCCACCTGATCAGCTCGGCGCCGAATTATGACCCGACGATCTTCGAGAACCCGACGGTTTTTGACATCACGCGCAAGCCGCAGGACTTGGTTTCCTTTGGCCATGGGTTCCATCACTGCATCGGCTCGCTCCTGGCCAAGATGACCGCAAAAATTGTGGTGCAGGAGGTGGTGACGCGTTTTCCAGGTTTGCACCTGGCGGATGCGGATTTCTGGCCTGACATCGTCGGCGGACCGAAGGAACGCGGCTTGCGGTCGATGCCGCTGAAACTCTCATGAGCGGCGCTGCCGACGGGGAGTTTTCAGGCAAGGTTGCGCTTGTCACCGGGGCCGCGACAGGAATCGGCCGCGCGACGGCCTTTGGGTTTGCCCGCGCGGGTGCCGCGGTTGTGGTGGCGGATATCGCCGAGGCCGACGGGCAAAAGACGGTTTCGGATATATTGGCCGCGGGCGGAAAGGCGCGTTTCGTGCAGGTGGATGTTGCCGACAATGCGTCGGTTGAAAACATGGTTGAAAAAACCGTCTCCTGGTATGGCCGGCTGGATTGCGCGCATAACAATGCCGGTACGCTGGTGCAGGAAGTGGCGATCGCGGACATGGCGGAAGCAGCCTGGGACCGCGTGCTCTCCGTCAACCTCAAAGGCGTATTTCTCTGCATGAAGCATGAGATACAGCAAATGCTCCGGCAGGACGGCGGCGGCGCGATTGTGAACACGACTTCAGTCACCGCATTCCGCACCGTGTTGAATTCGGCGGCCTATTCCAGCAGCAAGGCCGGAATCGTGGCGCTGACGCGCATTGGCGCGGCGGAAAACGGGCCATTCGGCATACGGATCAACGCCATCGCGCCGGCCGGAATCGAGACGCCCATGCTGGCCAAGGGGCTGGGCGAAGATGAAGAGCGCAAGCGAAATGTCGCCAAAACGCGCGTCATGCGCCGGCTCGGCCAGCCGGAGGAGGCGGCCGAGGCCGTGCTTTGGCTCTGCTCGCCACGCGCCTCCTATATTACGGGTCATACCTTAGCCGTGGATGGCGGCGTTCTCGCGGCACCTTGACCGCCGGGCGCGCCGGGTGCGGGACGCCCGGCCATACGATGAGTTTTCCTCATACCGCCCCTATATCATAATATTTGCAGGGGGATGGCGTATGCAGTACGCTCATACCCATCAAGAAATGTAATGGCGTGCGAAAGACGCGTTCATCGAGGCTTGCGGGTTTCGAAGGTGATTTAGGGACCGGAAACATCGGGAGCGCAAATAAGGCGTTACCAACCCAGGAGGAAAAAATGGATAAAGATCCACATGCGAGATCAGCACGGCGTATCGCGCCGCTTAACCCCTTGCGCGCTTTCGAAGCCGCGGCAAGGCACCTCAGTTTCACGCAGGCGGCCGATGAGCTTTGCGTGACGCAAGGTGCGGTCAGCCGGTCCGTGAAGGCGCTGGAGGACTATATGGGTGAGCCGCTTTTTGAGCGCTGTCATAATGGCCTGCTGCTTTCAGAAAAGAGCGACATGCTTGCTCACCGGTTGACTGATATATTCGATCGTCTAGGTGCTGCCACTGCTGAGTTCCGTGGGCAGAAAAGCGCCTCGATACTGACCGTGAGAACCTATACCAGCTTCATGATTGGTTTTCTGCTTCCCAACCTGGCCAATTTTCAGGTGCAGCATCCCAAGGTGAAAGTCCGGCTTGTGTCCGGGACCGATTCGGTGGAACTGAGCCGCAGCCAGGAAGATGTGCGGATTCGCTATGGCCATGGCCAGTGGCGCGGCGTTGAAAGCACGCTGTTGTTTCACGACCAGCTGCGGCCGGTCTGCAGCCCGAAACTTCTCGACCCAGCCAAGCGGCCCTATTCGCCAAAAATCCTGAAGGACCATGTGCTTCTACATCAGGATTTCCGCCGCAATGACTGGCCAGACTGGCTCGCCTGTGTGAAAGGCGAAAGCATCGTTGCCAAGGATAACATGATGTTTGAAGAGCTTAGCGTTGCCTATCAGGCCGCGATTTCCGGCGCTGGTATCGTCATCGCCCAGCGGCCCTACTTTGCCCGGGAAATCGCCGAGGGGCAGTTGTTCGAACCATTCGACACCGTGCTGCATCGTGATCTTGGTTACTATCTCACCATTCCACACGAGCGGCGGGATGTGCCGCAGGTTGGTGCTTTCAAGAACTGGCTGGTCAAAACGTTCAGGGCGCTGGATGTAAGTGATGCGGCGCAGGTGCAAAGCCGCGCAGCATAGCGAAATATGGCCTGGAGGTGAATCGGGAGCCGATTCACCTGAACCATTAAATTGCTGGTCAAAAGAGACGAAGGTCGTGATGAGTGACAAACTTATCACGACCTTCGAGAACGCGACAGCCATGCAAGTTGCGCAAGAAATTAGGCCTGGACGATGTGGAATCGTCCAGGTCTATTTGTTTTCAGAGCAGGCTTGCTTGAAAAGTAACTGGAACACCGGATCAATAAGCCGGTCAAGCTGGGTCAGGTGAAGGCGGGGTCTGTAGCCACGCCTGTTCGGATCAATCCGCAGCGCTGTTGACGATCTGCTGCGGATCGAATGCGGATACGGGTTTGTCCGAGTTTTTCAGGATCCATTGGTTGGGGCCGACAGGAAGCTGGAACATGCAGTAGCCGCCGCCGTGAAGGTCATACAGCGCCGTCGTGATAAAGGGCACGGCGGGAATCGCGGGGTCGACCATCGGCAGGATGGAGTTGAACTTCACCAGATTTCCCGCGCTGTCATATTCATCCGCGAGAACGAAGCTCCATGTGTCCTCATCGGCATAGACTGTCCGGTGCGCGATCAAATTGCGAAAGCCGGAACGCACCGTGGCGTCAACGACCCAGACCCTGTGAAGCTCCCAACGTATATGGTCCGGATTCAGGAATTGTGGCCCGAGCAGCTGGCTGGTGTCCGGCAGCAGAGAGGCCCCGTTCTCGTTATAGGGAACGTAGATTTCTTTTTTGCCCAGAAGTTTCCAGTCGTAATGGTCCGGCTTGTTGTTGAACACGTAGATTTCATCAGCATCCATGAGACCGCCGCAATCGGGATAGGCGCCGTCGTAGCCGATATTTGGTGCAAGACGCAGCCGGCGCTGGCCGACCAGATACTCCCAGACGCGATAATCGAGCGGCGGTGTCGATGTCGGCTGGAAAGAATCGTATACTTCGCCGACGCGGTTTGCGGGCGCCGAGACCTGGCTTTCGTCGCGGGTATAAATCCCGTCATAATTGGCGGTCGTGACGCCCGGCTGATAAAGATCCTTGAAATAGGTGACATAGGTAGTGGAGGTCAAAATGGGCGAATGGTTGAACGGCACGATATAGTTGCTGACCTCGTCGGACGTATCCTGGCCGGCCCATGCGGTATTGCTGTTCCAGACGATCTCCTCGCCATTCTGCGGAATAGGGAACGGAATGCCGCCAGCAAATCCAAACGGATAGTCACCCTTCATGTAGGATGTAAGCGCGTTCTTTTTAACATTATCGTAAACCCATTGCGGCGCGCAGCCGGTGCGGTGCGTCGGGTACACATCCATGTGAAAACCCTGGAACGTGGTGATCATTTTGATCTCGCCCGGGGTTAGCTTATCGGCATACTTGCTGACATTAGACGCATCGATCGTGAATAGCTTCTGTTCGTTGGCGAACACTGGCGGGATGTTGCCGTTATCGCCGCTGGCCAGGTTCATCGTGCAGACGCCGCCAGTCCAGGCGGGAATGCTGCCATCGGCATTACCTGCCATTTCCGCGCCGAGCGGCGTGAGCGTAGTGCCAAGCTGTGCGGCCTGCGCCGCCGTGACCTGTGCGCGCGCCGGTGACGGCTGATATGCCAGCATACTGGCGGTGGCGGCCAAGAGAGTGAGTTTAAGTTTCATTGACGCTTTCCCATCTTCGTTTTCGCGACTCAACGCCGTTTCTATCCAATTTTTCCCCGAACCAGGACCCAATATTTTAGAATATCAAGATGACCTGATTTCACTATTCAGACCGTTAGAATGAGGTATCGGCTTCTAGCCCGATGAAGTCCTTGCCGTATAATGTCTGGCTTGGATCGGAGGCGCCACCCAGCGTGCTCTTCAAGGTGCCGACATAGTGCCGGTACTGGATGGTGAGATTATAGACCTTGTTCAAAGTGAACGTATCGGCCAGCGACAATGATCCACCGCCATGCACGAAATAGCCTTCTGGGGAGTTGCCGAGCGGGGCATAGGAAATGCCGAGTGCCGGCGCCATGTCGACCGCCGGATAGATGTCAAAGTAGCTGAGGCCAAGGTCAATCGTCCCATCCACCGCCAGACCCTCGGTCTTGGCGTAGAGATTGGCCTTGTTCTCGAATACCGAAAGCAGCTTGCTGGCGCCGAATTCGGCGGTCACCGAGGCTTGGTCGGAGCGGATCATTGGCAGCGGCGGCGAGGCATAGATGAAAGAAACCAGGCCGTGGGCCACATCGCCAACCGGATAAAACACATTGCTCTGGTTGCTGGCGGCCGATGGCGCCACGCTGCCACTCGTGACGAGGCCTTCGTGATGCCGCTCGGAGATTTCGACGCCGAAGTTTACCGGGTAGGATCCGAAGGTCGGGCTCGCGGAGAAGCTCGCGCCGAACAACTGCGCATCCCGCGGATAGACGAACTGATAAGTGCCGACCTGTCCCGTCAATGGATTGAAGCCGGCGCCGGGGTGGATATAGACCTCGGGTGCATAAGCATCGAAATTAACGAAGTGCAGGGCGAAATCGTCGTTGAAAAAACTGTCCTGGATCTGGACACCAAACTGCTTGTCGCCGCCATTGGGCCGGATATCGTTCTGGCGGCCGAAAAACGCGCCGCCGCCGAGGAAAAGTTTCGTCGCACCAGGGCCATACAGATCGGAGGGGCTGAAATACGAGCCAGAGGGCGGAATTCTTGTCGCCCGCCAGCCGAGCTTGTAATAGCCGCTGAAGGCGAGGCCGTTGGAGAGCTGTTCCACAACCGAAATTTGCGGGGTCGGCATGAAAATGTCGCGCGATTGCGGGTTCAGCAAAATCTGCGCGCGGATGCCGTCGATCGGGTTCATCACGCCGCCAATGCCCTCCGCCGCCAGCAGCAGGCTCTGCCCATAGATTTGCACGAACTGGCCGGCACGGTAGGACAAGGTGGAATCGCCAATGCCAAATGACCCGAAGGTGAACGCATCATCAAGCTCGACGCGGTGGCCCGCCAGACCGTCGGCCGCGCGCGAGAAAGAGTCTGATTTGCTGCTATTGTAGTTGATCGTGCCGGGCGACGCGTTGCTGTTGTTCTGGTCGTAGCTAAAATCTTCCCAGGCCGCGCCGGAAATGCGCAAGCCGAAATTATCGTATTTCACGTCTAGGCCGCTATCCAGATCGATACGCTCCGCCGAGAGGAAATGCCGGAAATTCTGCGCGACATCATCCCCGTTGGGATTGTCGAACGAATCCGGGCTGCTCTGCTCGGTGCGGCCGAGGATGTTGACCTCCACCGTATTGTCCAGGGTGATGGTAAGGCCCGGAACGGGCGTGGAAATCGGAAACGCTGAAGCCCGCTGCCCGCCGAATGCCGTGAATGCAAGCCCCGTGGCGCTGGCGAGCAGAGAGCGCTTCAAAAACCGGGCGCGGCGGGCGCGATACGAAAGCTTCGCTGCAAAAGACTGGTGATTTTGTTTCATTGCTTTTATCGTCCCCAAAAACCGAATTCTTATTTGTGAATCGTGAGCCTTTTTCTACGGGTTGATTTGCTATTTACGCAAATGGAAATTTGGACCGGACGCCATGACTGGAAGTCATCCGTAACGTCTTGCTGCCGCTGGCTTCAGCAGAAAATGAGCGAGCGCCGGCAGCAGAACCAGCGCGCCGATCATGTTCCAGATGAACATGAACGACAGCAACAGCCCCATATCCGCCTGGAATTTGATCGGCGAGAACACCCACATCGCGACACTTGTGGCAAGCGTGAAGCCCGTGAGCAGCACAACGCGGCCGGTAAACATCAAAGATTGCCGGTAGGCGCTGTAAAGCGATTCGCCAGCGCGCAGCCGCGCCAGAACGATGGAGAGCACATACAGGGCGTAATCGACGCCGATGCCGACACCGAGGGCAACCACCGGCAAGGTCGCCACTTTCACGCCGATCCCAAGTGCGACCATCAGCGCCTCGGCGAGAATGGATGTCAGGATAAGGGGCAAAATTGCGCAAAGCACCGCGCGCCAGGACCGGAACGCGATGAGGCACAGCAGTGTTACCGCCCCATATACCCAGAATAACATTTGATTGAGCGCGGATTTGACCGTGTCGTTCGTCGCCGCCGCGATGCCCGCACTGCCGCCGGCCAATAAAATTTGCGTTCCGGCCGGCGGTGAGATCATTGCCATCGTGGTTTTCAGCCGCGATGTAAGGCGCAGCAGCGTGCCGGCCTTGTGGTCGCTTAGGTAGATCAGCAGGGGGTTGAGCGTGCAACTGTCATTGGACAACCCCATTGTTCCGGTCGCCGTTACGGAATCGAGCGAATACTGGTTCCTGGGCAAATCGAACCATTTGAAATTCTGCTCGTTGATCTCAATCATCAGATAGCGCGCGGCCGCTGCCAGTGATTCGGTGGAGACGACGCCAGGCACCTGCGATGCCGCCCATTCCACCTGGTCCATCGTGCGCAGCATGGCGTACGCAGTGCACTGGCCAGGGGGTGAGGTGAACATTACCACGAACACATCCGTGCTCGCGCCGTAATGCGTGGTGGCGTAGGCATTATCCTGGTTATAGGGCGAATTCGCGCGCAGTTCGGGCGCGCCCCGGCCGAGGTCGCCAACCTGCAAGTTCTCGCTCACCTTATAGCCGATGCCCGCAAGCAGGACGGCCACGGCGATTGCCGCGATGGCCCAGCGCCTTGCCGTAAGCTTGCCGAGAATGTCCCAGAGAAAATGCGTGCCGATAGAGGCGCGCTCCTCCGCATGCAATGCCCGCTGCGCAGCCGAGGCTTTTACACCTGTGTAGCTGAGAAAGATTGGCAGCAGGATCAGATTGGTGAAAATCAGGATCGACACCCCAAGGCTCGCGATGATCGCGAGGTGCTGGATCGAGACGATGGGAATGATGCTCAACACCGCAAAGCCAACGGCATCGCAGATCAGTGCTGAAAACCCCGCCATGAAAAGCCGGCGGAAGGTCATGCGTGCCGCGATTAGCCGGGGTGTCCCGCGGCCGATATCCTGCATGATGCCGTTCATTTTCTGCGCGCCATGGCTCATGCCGATCGCAAAGATCAGGAACGGCACAAGCTCGGTATAAGGGTCAAGCTCGAAGCCGAGCAGCACCACCAGGCCGAGCTGCCAGACGACGGCAATCAGCGAGCAGAATACGACAAGCGAGGTACTGCGCAGGCAATGCGTGTAGGAAAACAGGAACCCCGCGGTGATGATGATCGACACAAGGAAGAACAGCGCAATCTCCGGCGTCGCGTTGATGATGTCGCCGACGACTTTCGCAAACCCGGTGATGTGAATGGTCACACCCTGTGCCGCATATTTCTTGCGGAGGTCTTCGAGCTGCCGCGAGAACGCGCCATAGCTGATCGGCGTACCCCGCGCATCGACCACATCGCGTAGTGGCACGACAATCACGCTCGAGCGGAAATCCGGTGCGACAAGCTTGCCGATCTGGCCGGAATGAAAGAGATTGTTCTGAACTGCCTGGATCGAGGCGGCTGAACCGTTGTAATCATCCGGTATCACCGTGCCGCCGTCAAACCCGTCTTGCGTTACCGCCGTCCATCGCACAGTCGGCGCCCAGAGCGAGAGCATGTTGCCGCGATCAACGCCCGGCAGCAGCGAAACTTCCGTGTTGATGTTCTGCAGCGTTTGCAGATAGCGAGGGTTCAGAACCGTGCCGCTATTGGCTTCGACGATGATCCTGACTGTGTTGCCTTGCTGCGACAGGTCATCATAATGCGCAATTAAATTGACCATGTAGGGATTCTTGGTCGGAATGCCGTCGAAAAAATTGGCGTTGATGCGTATCTGCACGGCCTGCCAGCCGAGAAGTGCTGTGATGACAAAGCAAATGGCGAGAATGACGGGGCGCCAGTTGAACAGCAGCCGTTCAACCAGCGAACCGGACTGATAGTCAAAATCCTCTAGCCGCGTTGCGGAAAGCCGGGCCGATTCCGGCCGTGGTGCGAGTTGGACGTCCATCAGCTCTTGGGTCCCGTCAATGCGGCACGCCACACAGCCGGCGGAAAGCGCTTCACACCGCTGATGCCGACAAGGATGAGCGATTGATCCGGCGCCTCCAGCATATCAGAGATGGGAAATCCGGCATTCGTGCCGGTCGGCACCACCTTGGCGCCCTCAACTTGCGAAACATTGCCATCCCAATCACCGATCAGGATTTTACCGTCGAAGCTCAGAGTGGCGCAATTGATCGTTGATGATGATGGATTGACTGCCTGCGTCCAGGTAGCACCTTGGTCCCGGCTTTCATAAACACTGCCCATCAGACCATAGGCGACAAGGCCGGCGCTTGGCGTTTGGAGAATGCCAAAAAAGCTCCCGTCATAAGGCGACGTGGTCATCGGCTGAATCGGGCCGGCGGCCGGACCGCTCAACAGCATGCCTTGCTCGCCGGCAAAGATCATCGTTCCGGCCGTCTCGACCAGACCGTACGGATGCAGATGACCAGGGTCGGTGATATGGCTGCTCCAATCCGCCCAATGTGCGCCGCCATCAAGGGTTTCGAACGCCATGCCGTAGGCGCCGTAGATCCGCAGGTGCAACGCATCAAAAATCTGCACAAGAAAAAACGGTTTGTCGGGACCGTCGCTGACAAAGAGTTTGGCGTGTCTTACCCGCTTCGCTGCCACCGGGTCGGTTGGATTGGCCGCTGCGATCGCCTCGGCGTTGATCAGCATCAAGTTCGCGGCTTGCACCCCGTCCAGCTGTTTGGTCCAGGTCAGCCCGCCATCCTGCGTTTTCAGCACGACGCCAAAATCCCCAACTGCCCAGCCGGTCCGTGCATCAGCAAATCTGATCTGATCAATTGTTACATCTACGGGAGAAAAAACCTGGCGCCATTGCGCGCCGTAATCATCCGAGACGATGATGACGCCATGCTCGCCGCCGGCTACAAGCCGCGGGCCGGCCAGGGTCACGGTTTCAAGCACAACCTGGTCAGGATGCAAAACCGCGATGGACGGCGCCACCAAAGGATCACTGTCGAATGATGCGGCATTCGTGGGCGCTGCCACGCACGGCGCAGACCATGTCATCAACGCCGCCGGGGCAATGCCAGCGAGCAGCGGCAATATCACGCCCGGCATGCGCAGGCGCAACCGGCATGCTTGGCGCTGCCTGTCAGTCTTTTGCTTCATCATCTTTCATTCTAATCATGGAACGCCCCTTCCCGCAGGCCGCCAAACCCCTGAAATCTACGAAGGTGTTCGTGTCAATGGTTTTGGCCTAAGCTAACCTATTTGTCGTATCCGCGCATCACTCTCCGGCAGGCGCGGCCGTATTTTTTGTTGTGCCACAATGACCAATTGGAACGCCGCTCCGCCCTGTGATCGCGGCCAAGGCCGTTTCACCCGGCTTTGGCGCCGATCATCCCGGTCTTGCGCCCGGCTTCCAATCCGGCAGTCGCGCCGTATTTCTCCAGCGTCGCCTTGGCAGCAGCACCCATTTTTGAGCTGTAGGCGACCGAGTTTTCCTTCCAGTCGTCATAGGATTTTTCACGGTTCGCATTCGTGCCGTTAAAATGCGGCGCAACATACCGAATATACAATTCGTAAGAGCGCTTCGTGTTCTCCCAGTTCGCCCAGTCATGCGCCTGATGCAGGAAAGCTCCGAATTCGCCCTGCTTGGCTTGCAGCTTCTTCAAAACCTCGACCGCGTCATCCGGCGTGCCGATGACGACATGTCCGGCATCGAGCATCACATCCACCGGGTCGCGGTCGCCAAAATCCCCGAATCGGCCGGGCGTGATCGTGCGGGCGTATTCGATGTACTTATGCAATCCCCAGCGCACATTCTCCCGCGCCTGCGCGCGCGTCTCGGCGATATGCATCGGCCCCATCAGCCGAAGGTTCGAACGACTCAGCGTGTTGCCAAATTCCTTGGCCGTCTCCAAGGCAAAATTCCAGTTGATATCGAGAACATTATAGCCGCCGCTCGGGTCCGTCGCGGCGACGCAGAGCATGGAAAGATTATATTTGCCGGCCAGCTTGCCGCCCGAAGGCGTTGCCGCGCTCGCCACCGCAATTTCGGGCCGCGGCCGCGAATAGGGCAGAAGATGCACCTGCGCGTTTCTCAGCTCATACCATTCAGTCTTTTCGGTTACTGTCTCACCCGCCAGCAGCCGCAGGATGACGTCCAGCGATTGCGCCATGCGGTCGCGCTGAGTATGCGGCTCGATCCCCAGCATTTCGGCATCCGATACCAGCAGCCCAGGACCAAATCCGAACATCACCCGGCCGCGGGTCTGGTGGTCGAGCTGGATGATGCGGTTAGCCACCATCAAAGGCTGATGATAGGGCAGCGAAATTACGCCGGTGCCGAATTTTATCTGGCGGGTTCGCTCCGCCGCGGCGGCGATAAAAAGTTCTGGAGACGAAATGGTCTCCCATCCGCCGGAATGATGCTCGCCGATCCAGGCTTCGTCATAGCCGAGCTTGTCGAGCCACTCCATCAGTTCGAGGTCGCGATGGATCACCGAATTCGCATCTTCGTCAACCGGGTGGAGAGGTGCGACAAACACACCATGACGTAGCTTGATCTGTGACATGACGCTCTCCTCAGGACCATTTTCAACTTTTAACAGCATCGGTTTTCATCCCTCTGGCATGAAACACAATCTTTGGCCAACCATCTGCGGTTCGGCTACGTTCACTCCGCCGCTTGCACAATTTCCTCATTTTTCGCCCGCGCATATTCGCGCAGACGCGGCGCCACCTCGGCTGCAAACAGCTGCATGGTATCGACGGTTTCGTCATGCGAGAGATAGCCCGCCTGGCTGAGCATCAGCATCCGGCCAATGCCGCCGCAACGGTCGCTGAACTTCACCATCTGCTCGTAAAGCTGGTCCGGCGTGCCGGCGAACAGAATGCCGCCTTCGGCCATTTCCGCGAGCGTCGGGTTGGCCGGCAGGCCGAAATTGATCCGCCCGGTAACGCCGGAATTCAGCGCACGCGCGTTCATTTCGACATTCTCGTAGCCCGGCGGGTTTGACCAGGCCTTTGGCGTGCGCGGCTGCACTTCCAGGTAAGGCTTTACCTTCTCCACCCGCTCCTGCACCTCAGCCTCGGTCCGGCCGCAGACGACCATTGCGAGATAGGCGAAGCGGTCGATCGGCGCCGGCTTGCCATGCGTCTTGCGGTACTCATCCTTGTAGGCGTCGTATAATGGCTTGGTGCCGGCGCCGTTGAAGAACGTGGCCATGACATAGCCGAGCTGCGCGATCTTGCGCCCGGTCGTCGGCCCGGATGCGGTAATCCACATCGGCGGCATCGGCTGCTGGAAGGGACGCGGCCAGACATTCACGTTACGGTAGTTATAAAACTCACCTTCCCAGCTGAACGGCGCACCCTGATGGGTCAGCGCCTTGACAATGAAATCATGCGCCTCCCAGTAGCGATCCATGATCCGCGCCGGGCTCTGGTTTGACATCGCAAGTTCGAACGGCGAGGCTTTCACCAGGCCGATCTCCAGCCGCCCCCCGGAAATCACGTCGATCATCGCCAGTTCTTCGGCAACACGGTACGGGTCGGTACGGTTTGTGACGGGCACACCCAGGCATAGCAGCCGGGCGTTCTTCGTCTGCCGCGCCAGAATCGCCAAGGTCAGCAGGCAGGACGCCGACATGCAGTTCGCCGAAGCATGGTGTTCATTTACGAAAATATTGAAGCCGAGCTGATCGGCGATCACCCATTCGTCGAGATAACGGTTGTAGAGCTTGTGAGCGACTTCAGGGTCGCAGAAACGGTTATCGACCAGCACCTTGGTGGGACCATCAATTTTGTCCCATGCCGGATGCATCGATTGTTCGCAGAAATGCCAGAATTCCATTTTTTGCTCTCCTTCTCGGCGCTAGAGTGCGGCCGGCGATTTTGTTTCGAGAAAACCGATCACTTCGGCGGCGAATTCAGCCGGTTTTTCGAGATATCCGTAATGTCCGGCCGCCGGCACTTCCCGGTACACGCCGTGCTCGAAAGCTGCGGCGTACTGCTTGCCGTAGCTGGTCGAGACCACCTTGTCGGACCCACCCCACAGCACGAGCACCGGTACATGCACCCGGTGCAACCGGCGCAACAATTTCGGGTTATAAAGCGTAGGCGACCAGCCGAAGAGAAGTATGGATTCCCGGTTGCGGGCGAATCGGGTCGCGGATTCGAGGGTCATGCTCTGAAAGTCCAGACCGCCGAAGGTTTTTAGCCCCGTCGCCGGATCATTAAAGAACAGGCTGGGAATTTCCTCGATCGTGGTCGAGAAGATATCGACGATATCGCGCGTCTCGCGGCCGGAGAATTTCACGCCTACCGCGTCAATCAGCACCAGCTTGGCGATCCGCCCGGTGCCGCGCGTGGCCAGCTCCGCCGCCAGCCAACCGCCGAATGAAACGCCGACCACGATCAGATCGCGCAAATTCAGCTGTTCGATGAGATCGAGATAGAAGAAAACGAGGTCTTCGACGCTGTTGACATAATCTGGCCTGTCAGAGGCGCCAAACCCCGGATGCGACGGCGCGTAAACCCGATAATGCTTCGAAAGCGCGGTAACCAGCGGATCATCCGGCTCAAAGCCGTGGCCGGCATGGAGGAACAGAATCGGCTGGCCTTTGCCGCGGATCAGGATTTCAACCTGCTGGCCCGCGACAATCCTGGTCTCGGGAAGGGGAGATATAAACATGAACGAAACCTCGCTTGTGGCAGCTGACTTGGTCTTAGAGCGGCGATGCGGCCGCGACAGTTAATTCCACCCAGAATGACCAGTTACGGTCTGCATTACGTTATGCATTCCGTATAGCATTCCGTTTTCCAGAAAGTCAAACCTATTTTATGCCCGTGGCGAACGTCTAAAGGTCGGCGAGGCGCTGGATTTCGGGGGGCCGGTCGAAGCATGCGCCGAGATCGGCGCGCATCGCCTTGAAATGATCGCTGGCCGTGTGCGCCTTCAACGCGTCGGGACCGTCAAATGCTTCCAGCATCCAGTATTCACCCTCCGCGGCGCCGCGGAATGCCTGGTAAAAGCGAATGCCGGGCTCATTGGCGTTGCTGGCTTCCACCAGGCAGCGGATAATCGCCTCAAACGCCGCTTCCTGCCCCTGTTTGACGAATATCTTGACGACTGACGTGGCCATTCGCTTCCCCTTTTCGATGCGTAGTGGGCAAACGAGGCCGCGCCGCGCGTCCCGTCAAACGACCAGTTCTCATCGGCGGATAACAAATAATAGCCTGCCGCAGCAGCTGTGCGGGCTAGGCTGGTTCCGGCACGATGATTATCCAGGCGGTTCTTGGACCGGAGATTCATGTCAGCCCAGGCCACAGACACGCAAACAAGCCGCCAGACCGCCTATGACGTGATCGTCGTCGGCGCCGGGCTTGGCGGCCTGTACGCGCTGTACCGCTTCAGCCAGCTGGGGCTATCCGTTCTGGGGCTGGAGCAGGCATCCGGCGTCGGTGGCGTGTGGTTTCATAACCGCTATCCCGGCGCCCGCGTGGACGTGGAAAGCCTCGATTATTGCTATTTTTTCTCGCCGGAGCTCTATCAGGACTGGAACTGGACGGAGCGCTATGCAGGCCAGCCCGAACTCCTGGCCTATCTGAACCATGTGGCCGAACGCTTCGATCTGCGGCGCAAAATCCTGTTCGAAACCGCACTCAGCCGCGCCCAATGGCTGCCTGAGGCGGCGCGCTATACGGTGGAAACCAGTACCGGGCTGCAGTTGAGCTGCCGTTTTCTGGTGATGGCCACCGGCAATCTTTCCGCCGCGCGGGCGCCGGATTTTCCGGGGCTGGCCGCATTCAAGGGCGAATGGGTGCAGGCCTCGCACTGGCCGGAGCGGCCGGTGACGCTCGCCGGGCGGCGCATCGCGGTCATCGGCACCGGTTCGACCGGCGTGCAGGCCATCCCGGTTCTGGCCGAACAGGCCAGCCACCTCACCGTGTTTCAGCGTTCGCCCAATTTTTCAGTGCCGGCCCGCAATGGGCCGCTCGATGCCGGCAAATGCCGCGAAGCCGCAGCCGATGTGCCGGGGCGGCGGCGCGCCTTGCTGCAGACACGGGCCGCGATCTCCAGCAATCTGGGACCGGCTTTGCCGTTTGCCGCATATAGCGCGGCGGAGCGGCAGGACCGGCTGGAGCGGCAATGGGCGCTGGGCGGCCAGGGCATGAACCGCGTTTTTGCCGACCAGGGGATTGACCAGCAGGTCAACGACGCGGTTGCGGATTTTGTGCGCGGCAAAATCCGCAACATCGTCAAGGACCCGGAAGTCGCGGAGCGGCTTTGCCCGTATGACCACCCGATTGGGTCGCGCAGGCTCTGCGTGGATACCGATTATTACGCCACCTATAACCGCGAAAATGTCACGCTGGTGGATATCGGCGGCGATCCCATCCGGCGCATCACCGAAACCGGGATTCAGACCGAAACAGCGCATTACGAGGTTGACCTGATCGTTTTTGCGATCGGCTTCCACGCCTTTCGAGGCGCGCTCGACCAGGTGGATATCCGCAACGAGCGTGGCGAAACGCCGACGGCGCACTGGGATCGCGGGCCCCGCACGATGCTCGGCCTGATGACATGCGGCTTCAAGAACCTGTTTATACTCACCGGCCCCGGCAGCCCCTCGGTGCTCGCCAATATGGTGCTGATGAACGAGGAGCATGTGAACTTCACCGCCGGCCTGATCGCCCATACGCAGGAAAATGGTTTTTCCACCGTAGAACCCGAGCCTGCGGCGCAGGCGGCCTGGACAAAATCCGTTGCCGAAGCCGCTTCCAAGCTCCTGCGGCTCGGCGTGAAAAACTACATGGTGCATGTCAACCAGGATGACGGCTCGCGGGTCTTCATGCCCTACGTGGGCGGGCTGGACCGCTATACTGAAATTTGTCGCGCCGTCGCTGACGGCGGCTATGAGGGTTTTGCCTTCGGACGAGCGGACGGCGATGCGGCTTGACCCGCTTCAGGAAGCGCAATTTCGGGCAGAAGGGACGCTGAACGCGCCAAAACTCGATGAATTGCCGCTGGCCGAGGCGCTGGCGATTCTGCGCCCGAAAAGACCGCCCTACACGCCGCCGCCCGGCGAGGCGGCATTGGTTGAGGACCGGGCTATTCCCGGGCCGCAGGGCCATCCTATCCCGGTCCGCGTCTATCGCCCGGCCGCTTCAGGCGTTCACAATGTTTTGCTGCACCTGCATGGCGGCGGCTGGGTGGGCGGTTCGATCGGCAATGACGACGCGCGCTGCCATGCGACCTGCCGGCGGGCCGATATCGTCATCGTGTCAGTGGCGTACCGCCTGGCGCCGGAGCATAAATTTCCGGCCGGCCTGGAAGATGCCTACGCGGCACTGCTCTGGCTGCAAGCGCAAGGTGCTGAGATCGGCGCCAATCCGGGCGGCATCGGCATTAGCGGGTCCAGCGCGGGCGGCAACCTTGCCGCCGCCGTGACCCTTCTGGCGCGCGACCGCGACGGTCCCACAATCAAATTTCTGCTCCTCGCCTACCCGATTTGCGACACGAGTATGTCCCAGCCCTCCTACAGCGAAAACGCTGAAGGGCCATTGCTGACCGCGCGGATGATGGCCTGGTTCCTACCCCAGTACCTGCCGGCGGGCATTCACCCGCGCAACCCTCTCGTCGCCCCTCTACACGAAGCCGATCTGCGCGCCCTACCTCCTGCTTTGATCCTGACCGCCGGGTGCGACCCGCTGCGCGATGAAGGGATGGCATACGGCGCAAAGCTGCGCGCGGCAGGGGTTGAGGCGACCAGCATATGCTATCCCGGCATGGCGCATGGCTTCATCACCAGGTCGCCGGACCACCCGCAAAGCCAGGCGGCGATGCGGCAAATCATTGCGGCGCTGGCGCGCTGGCTGCCAGCCTAAATCGCGTCCCAGGCGAAGACGTTTTGCGTTTCTTCCAGGGGCACGAAGCTTGGCCCCCAAGCGGGGATGAGTTGCGCGGCCAGCGCCTCCACTGTCCAGCCTTCCGCCCGGTGTAATGTGCGAACCGGCCGCGGCTGGTTGTAGAGGTAAAGCTCGTTTCGGCGCACGCCGATGATCTGGCCATTTATCGCGGCCGCCGCGTCGCTGGCGAGGAACAGCGCGAGCGGCGCGACCTGGTCGCCGCGGACGCGGGCGCGGAATGCCTCGTCCTTCTCGGCGCTGGCGCGAACCGGCGACATGCGCGTGGCGGCGGCCGGCGAAATGCAGTTGGAGCGCACGCCATAGGCCGCCATGTCCAGCGCGATTGAGCGCATCAGGCCTACGATCCCCATTTTCGCCGCCGCATAGGCCGAAAGATTGCGCCGGCCGATCAAGCCCGTGCTCGACGTCATATGAATATACGCGCCCGATTTCTGCGCGATGAAGTGTGGGGCAGTTGCGCGCGCGACATAAAAACTGCCGTACAGATGAACCTTCACCGTGCGGTCAAAGTCCGCCGGCGAAGTGTCCTGAAACGCAACCTCCCTGATGATGCCGGCATTATTGATAACGGCATCAAGGCCGCCGAACGTTTCCACCGCCAGCGCCACCAGACTTTGCGCGCCCTCCCACTCCGCGACGCTGTCTTCATTCGCAACCGCCTGTCCGCCCGCGGCGAGAATTTCTGCCACGGTTTCGCGCGCCGGCGAATCGCCGCCGGGTTCGCCGGTCAGGCTCACGCCCAGATCATTCACCACCACGCGCGCGCCGTGCCGGGCCATCAGCAGCGCAATGTCCCGGCCGATGCCGCGCCCTGCTCCGGTCACGATCACGGTCTTGCCTTCAACGCCAGCATTCGCCATCGTTTGCTCCATATCATCCCTCGTTCCGCTCTGCCTGGATTTCCGTCCGCCGCCAGCGCGATGTCAAACCAGCCGCAACGCCGAAATCGCGCGCTTGTCACCGCTTGGGGCCCGCACCGCCTGCAAATCCGCGGGCTTCATGAACCGAACTCATCCAAATCCCATGAAAATTCGCTCGTTGACCAGCATTTTTCATAGCAAACACGGCCCACGTTCCGGCGCGATGTTGCAAACCCACGCGAATCTTCTATTGGCGTGGCGCAGCGTCCGCCTGCACAAAATTAATTGGATGGAATCATGCCCAAAGTCACTTTCATCGCCCATGACGGCGGCCAGTCAACTGTCGAGATCAAACCCGGCGAGAGCGTCATGTTCGGCGCGACGCAGGGCGGCGTCGGCGGTATCATCGGCGAATGCGGCGGCTTTTGCAGCTGCGCCACCTGTCATGTGTATGTGGACGATGCCTGGGCCGACAAGCTGACGCCGATGACTGAGCATGAAGATGAGATGCTGGAGGGCACGGTTTCCGAACGCAAACCAGGGAGCCGGCTGAGTTGCCAGATTTTGGTGTCAGACGCGCTGGATGGCTTGGTCGTTCATACCCCCGAGCAGCAAAGCATCTGAACTGCGTAATGCCGAGCCGGCGATGCCGGACCTGATCCGTTCGGCGGCGGAAGGGGTCGCGACGCTCACGATCAACCGGCCGGACCGCCGCAACGCCATCAATGGCGCGCTGTGCGATGAGTTGCTAGCGGCACTCACCGAAATCGAGCGCGACCAACGGGTTGCCGTGGTCATCCTGACCGGCGCGGGGCACCAGGCTTTTTGCGCGGGCGGCGATGTCAAACAGATGAACCATATCGCGGCGCAGGGTTTCGACGAACGAGTCGGCAATCTGCGCCGGTGGGGTGGCATCGCGATGCTGCTTCACGCGATGCCGAAAATCACCATCGCGATGGTCAATGGCGTAGCCGCCGGGGCCGGGCTTGCTCTTGCCACCGCCTGCGATTTTCGCCTCGCCGCCCGCTCCGCCCGGTTCACCACCGCCTATGTGAAGGTCGCGCGCTCGGGCGATTTCGGCGGCAGCGCGCTGCTCACGCGCCTGATTGGTCCCGCCAGGGCGCGCGAGCTTTATCTCCTCGGCCATATTATCGACGCCGCGCAGGCCGAAGCCTACGGCCTGGTTAACCGGGTTTTCGATGACGACAAGCTGCAGTCCGAAACCTGGGCATTTGCAACGCAACTCGCCGCTGGGCCGAGAGCCGCTTACGGCTATATCAAGCAAAACCTGCTTGCCGCCGAAACCATGACGCTGGCCGAAATCATTGACCTGGAGGCCATCAACCATACGAAGACCGGCGGCACTGCCGAACATTTGGAGGCCGTCGCCGCGTTTCGTGAGCGCCGGCCGGCGAAATACACGTAAGCCGAGAAAGACTCTGGCTGCCTCCTACCTCCGATACCCCTGCGCTGGATGATCCTTGGGCAAGCGCGGGCCACCATGTCCCATCAGCTTCTGCCGCAGCGACCCCTTGGCGTAATCCAGCTTGTAGCGGCCGCGGCGCTGCAATTCGGGCACCAGCATATTCACCACGTCATCGAAGGTCGCGAAGCTGATGCCGCGCGAGAGGTTGAAGCCATCCACGCCAGTTGAATCGATCCAGTCTTCCATCTCATCGGCCACCTGCGCAGGCGTGCCGGCGAAGATGGCGCCGCGGCCTGAGTGCAGGTGCTCGGCGATTTTACGCGGCGTCCACACAACGCCCTCATTGCGTTTGGTCAGCCCCTCGGCGGTCGAGTTGTTGGATTCGTTCTTCACGAAGCTGAGCGGCGTATCCAGACCATGTTTGGCGAGATCGTTGCCGGTTGCGGCGCTGATCATGGCGAGCGAACCTTCCGGCAAAAGGTAGCGCGAATGCTCTGCGAGTTTTTCCTGCACCTCCGCCGACGTCTCGCCCAGCACCGTCAGCCCGTCCACCACCACTTTCAAATCCCCGGGGTTGCGCCCTGCCTCGGCGGCGAGGCGGCGCAGATCTTCAGTGATCGCCCGCGCGCCGGATTTGCTTTGGCCGGAGACGAAGATGCATTCGCAGTGCCGCGCCGCGAAGGCGCGGCCCTCGCCGGAGGACCCGGCCTGATAGAGCACGGGCGTGCGCTGGATCGAGGGTTCGCTGCGGTGTATCGCTTCCAGCTTGTAGTAACGGCCTGCGTGCGAAATTTTATGCACCTTTTCCGGAAGCGCGTAGATTTTGCGTTCCCGGTCGCGGATTACCGCGCCATCCTCCCAGCTGGCTTCCCATAGCTGGTACATGATTGACATGTATTCTTCCGCCGCCTCGTAACGCTCCGCATGCGGCAGTTGCGCCGGCAAGCCGCAGGCTTTTGCGGCGCTGTCCAGATAGCCGGTGACGATGTTCCAGCCCAGCCTTCCCTTGGTCAGATGGTCCAGCGTGGAGATGCGCCTGGCGAACATATAGGGCTGTTCGTAGGAGAGATTGCCGGTGATACCGAAGCCAAGATGTTTGGTTACCGCCGCCATCACCGGCACCAGCATCATCGGATCATTGCATGGCGTCCAGCCGCCGGAGCGGATGGCCGCGTCCGCATTACCGCCGTAGATATCAAGATTGCCGAGGACATCGGCGATGAACACGCCATCGAACTTGCCGCGTTCCAGCAGCCGCGCCAGATCGGCCCAATGTTCGATATCGAGATAATTTACCGCGCGGTCGCGAGGGTTAGTCCATTGTCCGGGGGGCGTGAAGCCAGGCGCATTTGTTTCGAATGCATTCAGTATGATTTGTTTCGGCAAATCGCGTCTCCCCAGCCGGCCGGCTTTGCAAAGCGCGTTTGCCTGTCTCTGCGGACACGTTTGGGGAGCCTGTCAAACATCTGGCAAACGGCGTTGCGAATTTTTGATACCGGTGGAAGAGCTGCCGGACCAGCCATTTTTGGTCATGCCGCGATGACGCTTATTCGCGTGACGCCACCAGGGAAAAGGTTAACCTGCGCAAAACGAGCGTTCTGCCCGCGGGTCGCGCCCGCCAAGGAACATCCCGGAGGCTGCGTTGGACGATATTCTTCTGGAACAGGATACCCGGCTCGTCTTCGACCGTTCCAAGCTCAAGACCATCGATCTGTGGAGCAGCGCCGTTAAATACGACCCCGGCGCGATCTGGATGGAATGGGCCACAACGCCACCGTTTTTTGTCGAGGTGGGCGGCGCGCCGCAAGCGGTCGTGACGCGCTACGAAGACGCGAAAATCGCCTTTGAGGATCATGAGCGGTTCAGCAATGTGAAGCGCCCTTGGCCGGGAACGGAAAAATACTATTATTGGCAAGGCCTGCCGGTCGTGACGGATAACGACCCGCCGGCGCATACGCGGCTGCGGATGCTGCTGGCGCCGGCATTTTCCCCGCGCCGCCTGGCGGCGGTGGAAGCGGGCATCAAAGCCTATGTGGGAACCCTGCTGGACGAGATTGCCGCGGCCGGCGCTTTTGACGCGGTGGCGGATTTTGGCCGGCGGGTTTCGGCGCATACGCTGCTCGGGCTATTGCTCGGCCTGCCCGAGCAAGATTGGCAGGTCTTCACCGGCATTTCCGATGGCCTTTCGGCCTATGCGCGCCTGCCGCCCGGCTCCCCCGCGCCTGAGGAATTTCTGAAGGTCTGGAACGCGGGCCAGGCCTATTGCGATTCGTTGATTGCGGCGCGGCGCGCCCAGCCGCAGGATGATCTGGTAAGTCACATCATCGGCGCCCATGACGATGCCGGGAAAATCACCACGCCGGAACTCTACGCCACCTTCATAATTCTCTATGCCGGCGGATTCAGCTCCATCGTCACCTACATCGCCTGGACGCTGTGGCGGCTTTGCCGAGACCCGGAGCAGCTGGCGCTGGCGCGAGCAGATGCCGCCGGGCTGAACGGCGCGCTCGCGGAATCCCTGCGCACCGACCCGGTGGGCTGGACGGCGCTGCGCTATGCCACCAAAAATTTCAATTTCGCGGGGCTGGAGCTGAAGGAGGGCATGCCGGTCATCATGGTGGAAGGCGCGTCCAATTATGACCCGCGGGTTTACGAGGACCCTTGCCGTTTCGACCTTCGCCGCACCCAGCCGCGCGAAAATCTGTCCTTCGGCGCCGGCGTGCATCGATGCATTGGGTCCACCCTGGCGAAACTATCGGCGCGCATCGCGGTGGGCGCCGTGATCTCCCGATTCCAGCACCTGCGGCTGAGTGACCCGGATTTCCGGCCCGAAGTCGTTGGCGGCCCGAAAGAGCGCGCCCCGAAAGCGGTCCCCCTGCGTGTCGACTGAAGGGCTGGAGGCTTTCAGCCTGGCCGGCCGCGTCGCCATCGTCACCGGCGGCAATCGCGGCATTGGCTTTGCCATCGCCGAAGCGCTGGGCAAAGCCGGTGCTGCGATCGTCATCGCCGCGCGCGATGCCGATGCCGGGGAGCGGATGGCCGCCAGCCTTGGTCCGCGCGCCGCGTTCATCGCCACCGACGTCACCAGCCCGGAGTCCTGCCAGGCGATGGTCCGCGGCGCGGAGACGCGGTTCGGCAGGCTGGATATTCTCGTCAATAATGCCGGTATCATGCGCGCGAGCCGCGCGGAGGATACGGCGCTGGCCGATTGGCAGGCGGTGCTGGACATCAACCTCACCGGCGCGTTTCTATGCGCCCAGGCCGCCTACCCGGCGATGCGGCGGCAGAATGGCGGGAAGATCATCAATATGGGCTCGCTCGCCGCGCTTTTCGGCACCGCTGCCGGGGCTGCCTATGCGTGCAGCAAGGGCGGCATCCTGCAGCTTACCCGGTCCCTCGCCGTCAGCTGGGGTGCCGACAACATCCAGGTCAACGCCCTCCTGCCGGGCTATATCGAATCGGATATGACCCGGGGCGCCGAGGCGGAACGGCCGGGCGCTTTTGATGCAAAACGGGCGCGGACGCCGGCCGGCCGCATTGGCCAGCCAGAGGATGTGGCCGGCGCCGCCGTATTTCTCGCCAGCCGCGCCGCCAACTTCATCACCGGCGCGTCGATCACGGTTGATGGCGGCTATGCCATCCATATTTGAAGCCTGATGGCGTTTTTCGCCGGCAAGGTCGCGCTGGTGACCGGGGCGGGCAGCGGGATCGGCCGCGCGACCGCCTGCGCCTTCGCGGCGGCGGGCGCGCTCGTCACGCTGGCGGATATTGCGCGGGAGGCCGCCGAGGAAACCGCCGCGATCATTACGCAATCGGGCGGCACCAGCCTGGCGATTCGCGCCGATACCAGCCTTGCCGAGGACGCCGCCGCGGCGGTGGCGCGCACGGTTGGCGCCTATGGCCGGCTCGACATTGCCTTCAACAATGCCGGCATCAGCGGCGGCCGGCCCGGCCAGGATGATTTCGACGAGGCGCGGTACGACCGCGTGATGGCGGTCAATGCCAAAGGCGTGTGGCTCGGCATGAAATACCAGATCCCGGAAATGCGGCGCCGCGGCGGCGCGATCGTCAACATGGGCTCCATCGCCGGCCTTACCGGCGTTGGCGCGTTCGCCTACACCGCCAGCAAGCACGCCGTCATCGGCATGACCAAGGCCGCCGCGACGCGCTATGCCGGAGAAAATATCCGGATCAACGCGATCTGTCCCGGCGCGGTGGATACGCCCATGCTGGCCCGCGCCACCGCCGGCGTTGTGGCGCCGCCGCCGGGTACGACCGGCCCGGTTGCCGCCGCCGAAGACATCGCCGCCGCCGTGCTGTGGCTGTGCTCCGATCAGGCCAGGTTCATCACCGGCCACCCGCTCGTCGTCGACGGTGGGATCCTGGCCAGTTGACCGCCGGAATGACGGCAGCCCCGGCTTTGGCCCCGCCGGACAGCTTCACCGACGGTCTCGCCGCGCCACGCCGTTACTGGGCGCATCTGGCGATCGGGCTTGCCATCGTGATGAGCGTGATGGACGGCACGATCGCCAATGTCGCGCTGCCGACCTTCGTGACGGTGCTCCACATCTCCCCTGCCGGCTCGATCTGGATCGTCAACGCCTATCAGCTCTCGGTCTGCATGTCGCTTCTGGTGCTCGGCGCGCTGGGGGACATCCATGGTCATGATCGGGTTTTTCGGGTTTGCCTGATCATTTTTACCGCCGCCTCGCTGGCCTGCGCGCTGTCGCACAGCCTTGCCATGCTCGCCCTTGCGCGCTTCGCGCAGGGCATTGGGGGCGCCGGCATTCTCGGGGTCACCAACGCCATGCTGCGGGGTATTTACCCAAGCCGGGACCTGACAACGGGCATTGGCCGCAATACGCTGGTGGTGGCCATTGCGCTTGCCGCCGGGCCCACCGTCGCTTCCGGCATTCTCTCGGTCGCCAGCTGGCCCTGGCTGTTCGCGGTGAATGTGCCGATCGGCGGGTTTACCCTCATCATTGCCAGCCGTGTTCTGCCGGCGTTTCCGCGGAGCAAGAATCCGTTCGATGGTGCAAGCGCCGCCCTCAGCGCCGCCGTTTTCGGCCTGCTGGCTCTGGGGATTGACGCCGCCGGCCACGGCCAGGGTACCGCCATCGCGGCCGGCGAAGTTGCGCTCAGCTTCTGCCTTGGCGTCCTTCTGGTCCGTCGGCAGGGCAAACGTGCCGCGCCGTTATTGCCGGTCGATCTGTTCAGGATCCGGCTGTTCACCCTCTCGGTCAGCACCACCTTTCTGTCCTCTATGGCGCAGCTGATGGCCTATGTGGCGATCCCGTTTCTGTTCCATGAGATCGGCCGTAACCAGACCGCCATCGGGCTGCTGATCACGCCATGGCCCGTCATGGTTGGCATCATGGGGCCGTTTGCCGGCCGGCTGGCGCGGCGCGCGGCGCCCGAAAAACTTGCCAGCGCCGGTCTGTTGCTCCTGGCCGCGGGGCTTGTGGCGCTGGCGGCGTTGCCGGCGGGCGCCGCGGTGTGGAACATCATCTGGCGGATGCTGCTTTGCGGGTTCGGCTACGGCCTGTTTCTACCGCCGAATTCGGCCACCCAGATCGGATCAGTGCCAAAACCACGCAGCGGCGGCGCCAGCACGGTGGGGGCGACGGCCCGGGTGCTCGGCCAGGCCATCGGCGCCGCATTTGTCGCCTTTTTGCTTGGCTTCGCGCCAAGCGGCGGCGCCAGCCTGTCCCTGGACGCCGCCGCCGCCATCGCCGTCATCGGCGCCGCGGTCAGTGCAACCCGCGGCGGCACGAAAGCGACTTAACCAAATAGCGGCGTCAGCCGGCGCCTGGTTGCTTCCGCCAACTCGTCCAGATCCTCCAGATTCTGGTGCCCGGTGACAAAATCATTCACCGGGTTTTTGTTCTCGCCCAGGACCAGCCAGATCGGCCGGTCCGCCAGCGGCGCCGGCTTGCGGTCGCCGGAGGAACCCTTCGCCGCGCCAAAACTGCGGTCATACGCATCCTCGGCGGCCATGTAATGGAATGTCAGACCGGCGCGGCGGCGGCCCGATGTGTTGGCATTGGCGCCGTGCACGACGAACAAATCATGGCACGAATACTGGCCGGAGGGCAGCACGCCGTTGACCGCGTCCTCCTCGTTGATGGTCAGCCCATCAACCTCGAAATTCAGCAGATCGCTGCTCTTCTCGCGCTGGATATAGTTCAGCTTGCCGTTCTTGCCGCTGCCGGGGATGAAGCGCAGGCAGCCATTATCCAGGCCGACATCATCCACCGCGATCCAGAGCATGACGCTGCGGGGGAATGGCCGGCCCGGACCGGCCTTGATCGCCGGGTTGTAGCAATCCTGGTGCCAGGGCGTGCGCATGCCGATGCCGCCGGGCTTGGCAAAAATCTCGCCGCCCCAAAGGATCAGGTTTTCACCGATCAGCCGGCGCGCGGCGGCGATGATCACCGGGTGCACGGCAATTTTGAAAATATCCTCGCCGCCCACAACGCCTTCAAGCTGGCCGGGGCGGATCGGCACATGGGGCTGGCGCATGATACCGGCCCAGCCGGGATTATCGGCAAAGACGCGCTCCACGGTCGCGCGCATATAGGCCGCGTCCTGCGCCGGCAGACCGACTTTCGGCACGACAAAGCCGGCTTCATTGAAATGCGCGACTTCCGCCTCGCTCATCACGTCGCGTGGTTGGGGCGACAGCATCCTGGTATCTTCCAACAGCATTTTTTCCTCCTGAGTTATTGTCATCCCTGTATCCGATGGACTTTTGACCGTCCAATATATATTCTACCGATATTCATATCATCAAAGATATATATGGACCGGCCGCAACTTGAACTCCGCCAGCTTTACGCCTTCGCCGTGGTGGCCGAGGAACTGCATTTCGGCCGGGCCGCCTTGCGCCTGGGCACGTCTCAGCCGCCGCTCAGCCAGCAGATCAAGCGACTGGAAACCTTTATCGGCCACACATTGCTTGATCGCGACACGCGGGCCGTGCGGCTGACCGATTCCGGTGCTACCCTGCTGGCGCTGGCGCGCAGGCTGCTCGATGACGCGGCGCTGGGCCTGGCCAAAACGCGGCAGGCCGGTAAGGGAGAGGCCGGCGTGCTGAACCTCGGCTTTACCGCCACCACCGCCATTCAGATCCTGCCGGTGATTCTGGGCCGGCTGCGCGCGCGGCTGCCGGGCATTCATGTCAATTTGTTTGAGCTTTTGCCCGACGCGCTGTCCGAGGCGCTGGAATCGGAGCGGATCGACGCCGCCATCGCGCGCGAATTGATTGCGGACCCAAAATTCGCATTCCTGCCGCTCGCCAAGGAACCCTATGTCGCGGTGCTGCCTTCCGGCCACCGCTATGCCAAGGGTAAAGGCCGGCTGAAACTGCGAGACCTGGCCGCGGAAAATTTCGTCCTGTTCCCGCGCGACCGCACCTCGCGCAATAGCGACCAGATTATCGCCATGTGCCGCGCTGCCGGCTTCTCGCCGCGGATCCAGCAGGAAGTCCCCGGCTGGCAGACCGCCGTCAGCTTCGTCGGTTCGGGTCTCGGCGTGTCCGTGCTGCCGGCCTGCGTTAGCAGCTTTATGCTGCCGCAGGTCGTATACAGGGATATCGACACCGCCATCACCTCGACGATTTCCCTGATGCGGCGCGCCGGCGAGCCCAGCCGGCTGGTCCAAAATGTCCTCAAACTCGCGCAAGATTCCGCACCGCCAGAGGCGGCATGAAGTCAATTCATGTAACGCCCGGAAAACTCACTTGCGCGCGCCTGGCCACGCTGCTTGCCTGATCTCATGAAAAGACTTGAGGGCAGGATCGCCGTGGTCACCGGGGGCGCGAACGGCATCGGCAAAGGCTGCGCGCTGCGCTTCGCCGCGGAAGGGGCCAGCATCGCGCTGATCGACCGCGAGGTAGTCGCCCTGGCGGAAACCCGCGCCGAACTGGAAATGCTCGGCGCCCGCGTCCTGACGGTCGAAGCCGATTGCACCGATCTCGCCCAGATCACCGCATCCGTGGAACGGACGGAAGCCGAGCTCGGCCCGATCGATATCTTGTTGAACAATGTCGGCCAAGGGGCGCGGGAACGCAAAGCCACGTTCCTGGAATCGAGCGAGGATGTCTGGCGTTTTGTTATCGAAATTAATCTGTTCACGACCATGCGCTTCACCAGGCTCATCGCGCCCGGCATGGTGGCGCGCGGGCATGGCCGCATCATCAACATGGCCTCGGAATCGGCGCTGATCGGCCCGGTCGGCAGCCATGACTATGCTGCGGCGAAGGCCGGCATTATCGGTTTCAGCCGCTCGATCTCTCGCGAATTCGCGCCGCACGGTGTCACCGTCAACGCCGTCTGCCCCGGTCCAATCATGACCAGGGCGCTCGCCCAGAGTGCGGGCGAAGAGGCCAAAAAAGCCATGGCCGCCATCCCCGTGGGTTTTGTTGGCGAGGCCGAGGATGTCGGCGCGATGGTCGCATTGCTCGCCAGCGCGGAAGGCCGATTCATCACCGGGCAGACAATATTGGTTAATGGCGGGCGCTGGTTCGTATAGCTCCTAAGACCGCCATTGCTGCGTAACGCTGCGCGAAAACGTATACTCATTCAGCCCCTCCGTGCCGCCTTCTCGCCCATAGCCGCTATCCTTGATCCCGCCGAACGGGACATCGGGAAATGATGAGGTGTAATGGTTGATTGACAGGCTGCCGCATTCGAGTTCGTCGGAGATTTGTGCCGCAACGCTTGCGGAATCGGTGAACGCGTAAGCGGCAAGGCCGAATTCGACCTGATTGGCGCGCGCGATTGCCTCGTCCAGGCTATTGATCCGCGAGATCAGCGCCAGCGGGCCAAATGGCTCTTCCAGCATGGCGCGCGCATTCGGCGGCACCTCGGCCAGCACCGTCATCGGGTAAAGGAAACCGTCATTGGCGGCGCGCTGGCCGCCGGCGGCCAGCCTCGCCCCGCGCGCCGTCGCATCCGCCACATAGCCTTCAATCGCATCCAGCCGCCTTTTGTTTGCCAACGGTCCCATCTGTATCGACGCGTCCAAACCACTGCCAATTTTCAAGCCCGCGGCGCCCGCGGCAAACTCATCGACGAAGCCGTCATAGACCTGGTCATGCACAAAAAACCGGGTCGGTGAGACGCAGACCTGGCCGGCATTNNGGCGAGACGCAGACCTGGCCGGCATTGCGGGACTTGCCGGTGACGGCGAGTTGCCCCGCCGCGCGTGGATCGGCGTCGCGCCAGATTATTACCGGCGAGTTGCCGCCGAGCTCCATGATCGCGGGCTTCATATGCTGGCCGCACAAGGCCGCGAGATGTTTGCCAACCGGGACCGAGCCGGTGAAGGTTACAAGCCGCACAATTGGGTTGGGGATGAGATAGGCCGAGATTTCGGCGGGTTTCCCAAACACCAGATTAACCACCCCGTCCGGCACGCCGGCCTCGGCGAAGGCGCGCACCAGCGACACCGGGCCGGAGGGCGTTTCCTCGGCCCCCTTCAGGATGATGGAGCAGCCGGCGGCCAGCGCGCCGGCGACCTTGCGGGTGGGCGAGGCCAGCGGGTAGTTCCAGGGCGTAAACGCGGCAACCACGCCCAGCGGATGGCGTGTCACCGTCTTGCGCAGCGCTGGCCCCGCGGGAATGATGCGGCCATAAATTCGGCGGCCTTCCGTTGCGTCCCAGGCGATGCGATCCTGGGCGATCTGCACCTCGGTACGGGCTTCCTGGATGGTCTTGCCCTGGTCCAGCACCAGCCCGATGGCGATTTCCTCAGCGCGCGCCTTCAAATTCTCCGCGGCATTCAGCAGGATACGCTCGCGCGCGGCCGGCGTGAAGCGCCGCCATGCCGCAAAGCCGGCGGCAGCGGCGGCGAGCGCCGCGTCGAGATCGGCGCGGTTCGCATGCGGCAGATGGCCGAGCACCGAGCCATCGGCGGGATTGATCACCGGCTCGCCGGCATCGGATGTGATCCATTTCCCGCCGATGAACATTTTAAGCTCTGGATAATTTGGTGCTTTTTCCATGGTTTTGCGCTGTCGAGGTCCCGGATTTGTTCTGGCATAGGCGCGCGTCGCCCCCGCGCGCAAGGCCAGCCGAGCCGGCATTTTTTTGCGCCCGCATCTGCAACCGCGCGCGAGCGCGTGTGCAATAACCTTTTTATATCAATGGTTTTTGCAAACTCGGCCGCATCGGCGGCGCCGCTGCCTCGGCCGTCATGAGCGTTTGCCATCCCGCAATCAAATAAAATCGCGCCGTTTTGGATTGTCTGCGCGCCGCAAAAACATCTACGAGCGGTTGTGATATTTTTTCTCAAAAGGATGCGGGCGAGCGGTTTGGGTAGAGGCATATGAATTTCGAGTTTTCCGAAGACGTGACGGCGATGCGCGAGGAGGTCAAACGCTTCCTGACCAAGCGCTTGCCCACGGGGGCTGTGCGCCACCAGATTGAAACCGGGGATGCGTTCGACCGTGAGCTATGGCCGGAGCTGGCGGGCATGGGCTGGCTGGGCGTGGCGATCCCCGAAGCCTATGGCGGCGCCGGACTGGGCCATGAGGCGCTGTGCATGATCGCCGAAGAGATTGGCCGCGCCCTGCCCTTCGTGCCATTCTCGTCATCAATTTTTCTGGCCGCGCAGGCAATCCTGGAGTTCGGGAGCGAGGCGCAGAAGCAGAAATATTTGCCCGGATTGGCCGATGGGTCGCTGATCGGCACGTTTGCGCTGGCCGAGGGTGCGGGCGATCCCTCGCCTGATGCCGTGCGGACCGAATTCGCAAGCGGCCAGTTGACCGGCCGGAAACTGCCGGTGTTCGAGGCCGCCGCCGCGCATTTCGCGGTCGTCGCGGCGCGCTCCGGCAGCGGCGAGATCGGGCTTTTTATCGCGGGTTTCGACGCTGAGGGGATTGCGCGTGAAACCCTCGCGACTCTGGATATCGGCCGGCCGGCGGCAACGGTCACATTCACTTGCGTCGCCGCGGAGGCCTTGCCGCAGGCCGGCAATTGGAGTGCGGTCACACGGCTGTTGGACCAGGCCGCGATCTTGTTTGCGTTCGAGGCAGTCGGCGGGGCGCAAGCCGCGGCGGCGATGGCGCTGGATTACGCCAAATCCCGCTACGCCTTCGGGCGGCCCATCGCCGCCTTGCAGGCGCTCAAGCACAAGCTCGCGGATATTTACGTGGCGACCGAGCTGGCGCGCTCCAACGCGTATTTCGGCGCCTGGGCGCTGGAGGCGAACGCGCCGGAACTTCCCGCCGCCGCCGCCGCCGCCAGGATTTCCGCCAACGAAGCCTTTTTTGAGGCGGCAAAGGAAAACATTCAGATCCATGGCGGAATGGGCTTCACCTGGGAGTCGGATTGTCACCTTTATTATCGGCGCGCAAAGCAACTCTCCGGCAATCTCGGCAGCGCCCGCTATTGGCGCAACCGCTTGATCGATCGTCTCATGACCCAAAACCAAACCGCGGCGGCTTAACAATATGGATTTCAACGACACGCCCGAAGAAGCCGCTTTCCGCGCCGAGGCCCGCGCGTTTCTCAATGCCAATGCCGTCCTGAAATCCGAACATAGCCGGACCAGCGGGAGCCGCGCCTTCAATGCTGAAGATGTCGCGCTTTCAAAAGCCTGGCAGGGCAAAAAGGCCGAAGCCGGCTTCGCCGGATTCCACTGGCCGAAAAAATATGGCGGCCGTGAAGGCACGCAGATGCAGGCGATCATCTTCGCCCAGGAAGAAGAAAAATACCTCGTGCCGCCCGGCATTTTCAACCAGGGCGTCGGCATGGCGCTGCCCACGATCATGAGCTGCGGCACCCAGGCGCAGATTGACCGCTATGCGCGCCCGGCGCTGTTTGGCGAGGAGGTCTGGTGCCAGCTTTTCTCCGAACCGGCGGCGGGATCGGACCTCGCCGGCCTGCGGACGCGGGGTGCGCGGGATGGCGATGACTGGGTGGTGAATGGCCAGAAAGTCTGGACCTCCAACGCGCATTTTTCGCAATTCGCGATGCTGGTCGCGCGCAGCAACCCGGATGTGCCGAAGCACCAGGGGCTGACATTTTTCATTCTCGACATGGCGACACCGGGCGTGGACGTGCGGCGGATCAAGCAAATTTCCGGCACCTCGAATTTCTGCGAGGTGTTTCTGACAGATGTGCGCATTCCTGATTCGCAGCGCCTTGGCGCGGTGGGCGATGGGTGGAAAGTGGCGATGACGATGCTGGCCAATGAACGCTTTACCGTCGGCCAAGCGGAAGGGCCGGATTTCGACGATATTTTCCGGCTGGCGAAGCTGGTCATGCTGGATGACGCGCCCGCGGTGAACGATGCCGCGGTGCGCGAAAAACTCGTCAACTGGTTCTGTCAGGCGCAAGGGCTGAAATACACGCGGCTTCGCATGCAGACCGCCTTGTCGCGCGGCAAAACGCCGGGGCCGGAAGCTTCCATCGCCAAGCTGGTCAGCGCGACCAAGTTGCAGGAAATCGCCGCGTTCGGCGTCGACCTGCTCGGCCAGGCCGGCGCCGTGATGGACAGCGAAACCGCGCCCTTCGACGCCTGGTTCCAGAACGCCCTGCTCTACGCCCCAGGAAAACGCATCGCCGGCGGCACGGATGAAATTCTGCGCAACATCATCGCCGAACGCGTGCTGAAAATGCCGGCCGATATGCGGGTGGATAAGGACATGCCGTTCAACAAAATTCCGGCCGGCCCGCGTTAGATGGTGCAACAACGCCTTGTCATCGCGAGCCTGCTAGTAAGGCGTGGCCGTGCCCGCGCCTGACCGTCATCGTCCTGCCTACACCTATGACGACCTGAAGCGGCTGATTGACCCGCGATCCGTCGCCGTGGTGGGCTTGTCGCGCAATGAACAGTCCTTTGGCGCGCGCACCGCGAGGAACCTCGAATTCTTCAAAGGCAAGGTTTTCGGCGTCAACCCGAAATCGGATTCGCTTTACGGCATTCCTTGCTTCGGCGCGATCAGCGCGTTGCCGGAAACGGTCGATTGCGCCGTGCTGGCGGTACCAGTGGAAGCGGTGGAGGCGCTGGTCGAGGAATGCGCCGCCGCGGGCATTGGCGGCTGCATCATCTATGCCTCCGGCTTCGCCGAAACCGGGCGGCCGGAACGGCAGGCGCTGCAGGCGCGGCTCACGGCAATCGCGCGCAGCTGCGGATTGCGTATCGTCGGGCCGAACTGCATCGGGCTGATCAACAATGTTTCGAAAGCGGGCCTGAGCTTCTCGTCCAGCTACGCCGTTCGCCTGCCGCGCACCGGCAATATCGGCATCGCCTCGCAATCCGGCGGTCTCGGCCAGGCCATCGCCCAGGCCGCCGAGCGCGGCGGCGCCTACAGCCATTACATGGCCGCCGGCAATAGCTGCGATGTCGATGTGTGCGACTATGTCAGCTACCTCGCGGGGGATCCATCATGCCAGGTCATCACCTGCATCGCGGAGGGCCTTGCCGACGGCGAACGCCTGCTGGAAGCCGGTGAACGGGCGCTTGCCGCGGGCAAGCCGATCGTGATGTATAAAATCGCGACCGGTGCCGCCGCCGCGCGGGCGGCGATGTCGCATACCGGCACCCTGGCCGGTGCCAACGCGGCGTTTGACGCGGCGTATCGCCGGCTCGGCATCGTCAAGGTCAACAATATCGAGGATATCTACGAAACCGCGAGTTTTCTCGCCAAGGCCGGCCGGCCGAAGGCCGAAGGTGTCGCGGTGGTCGCGGCCTCCGGCGGCGCCTGCATCATCACGCTGGACAAGGCGGAGGCTTTTCGCGTCAGCCTGCCGCCGCCCTCGCCGCCAACGCAAGCGGTGCTGGACGCCAATGTGCCGGATTTCGGCGCGCCCAATAACCCGTGCGACGTCACCGCCCAGGTCGCCACCAACCCGGCCACCTATGCCGCCTGTGCCGAAGCGCTGCTGGCGGACCCGGGCTACGGCGCGCTGGTCGTCATGGCGCCGAGCATCAACCCGGCGGTCACGCCGCGCAATGTCGAAATGTTCTCTGGCCTCGCCGCGCGCGCCGGCAAGCCGGTCTGCATTTCCTGGATTTCCGAATGGAAGGACGGGCCGGGTGCGGCGCAATGCGAGGCGGACCCGCATGTCGCGCGATTCCGCTCCACCGAAGCCGCCTTCCGCGTCCTTGCCGCCTGGCACGCCTATGCGCGCACCGCCGGCCAGCCAAAGCCGCGCTTGCGGACCGGGCCGGCCAACCAAGCCGCTTGCACCGCGCGAAAATTTTTGGTGGCTTCCGGCCCGCAGCTGACGGAACGCGAAGCCAAGCAAATCCTCGCCGCCTATGCCGTGCCGGTGGTGAGCGATACGGTCGTGCAGACATCCCTACAGGCGGTGGAAGCCGCCGAGTCCTGCGGTTACCCGGTCGTGCTGAAAATCGAATCGCCCGATATTCTGCACAAGACCGAAGCCGGTGTCGTGCGCCTCGGCCTCGGTGATGCGCAGGCGGTTCGCATCGCTTTTGCCGAAATCATGGCGGCGGCGGACCGCGTCGCGGCAAAACCCCGTATCGCCGGCGTGCTGGTCCAGCCGATGATTTCCGCCGGCACGGAGCTCGTGATCGGCAGCCAGCTAGACCCCACATTCGGCCCGATGGTGGTGGTCGGCATGGGCGGCGTGATGGTCGAATTGCTGCAGGATTCGGCGGCGGAACTCGCCCCGGTCGATTTGCGGCAGGCCCGCGCCATGCTCGCCCGGCTGCGCGGTTATGCGCTCCTCACCGGCTTTCGCGGCGCGCCGCCGGTGCAGATCGAAACACTGGCCGGGATCATCGTGGCGATATCCGAACTGGCATCCGATCTCGCCGATGACATCGCCGAGATCGACGTCAACCCGATCATCTGCACCCCCGGCCGCACCATCGCGGTCGATGGCCTGATCATCAGACGCAACCAACCAACGGAGACGTGACATGGGCAAATGGCTGAAAACGCAGGATTTCATTACCTTCGAAATCCGGGACCAAATCGCCTACGTCACCCTGAACCGGCCGGAGAAGCGCAACGCGCTTTCGCCCGAGCTGATCAAGGAAATTCACGACGCGATGCTGGAAGCCGATGACCTCACCGAAGTGCACGCCATCGTGCTGACCGGAGCCGGAGATGATTTTTGCGCGGGCTATGACCTTGGCTACGGCTACAACCCGGCCAACCAGCAGGACGATTCCGGCAAATACCGCACCCGTATGGGCAGCATGGATGACGATATCTGGACCATGACGCGCAAGATGCACCAGATGCTGATCATTCCGGACATCCACAAGCCGGTGATCGGCAAGGTACGGGGCCGCGCTTTGGCCGGCGGCGCAGAAATGGTGCTGGCCTGCGATATGATCATCATGGCGGATGACGCGCAGATTGGCCATCCCGGCGTGCGCGGCCTGGGCACGCCGCCGATCAATTTCTGGTTCTACCATGTCGGCCCGCAATGGGCGAAGCGCTTGCTCCTCACCGGCGACCGCCTCACCGGCAAGGACGCCGCGCGGCTTGGCTTGGTGATGGATAGCGTGCCGGCGGCGGAGCTGGACGAGGCAGTCCACAAGCTCGCCATGCGCATCGCGATCATCGATCCGGAAATCGCCGCCACCCAAAAACGCATCGTCAACATGGCGATGGAGCTGGCCGGCGCGCGCACCCTGCAGAAACTTGCAACCGACATGGATGCCCGCGCGCATCTCTCGAAAGGCCCCGGCCGCCGCGCCTGGCGCGAAAACGTCGCCGCCCATGGCGTGCGAAAAGCGATCCGAATGCGCGACGCCGCGTATGAAGGCGATGTTGTCAGAATCAGGGCTTTTGAGGACTGATCCGGTTTAGGCGGTCCACCCCGCCAGACGGCGGGCGATCTGCGTAACGATCTCCCGCGCGGCCCGCACGTCGCGCGTCATCTGGAGCACGCCATGCGTCAAACCCGGCCAGACGTCGAGCGTTACGTCCAAGCCGGCCTCGCGCATGCGTTCGGCGAGCAAGCGGCTGTCATCGGCCAGCACGTCGCAGGCGCCGGTGCCGATGTAACAGGGCGGCAGGCCACGAAAATCGGCATGGAGCGGGGCGGCCAGAACTGGCGGCGCCGCGGCATGGGTCCCCAGGTAGTTGGCCCAGTACCAGTCCATTCTGGGTCCAGTTAGCCCGTAGGCGCCGCTGCCATAGCGTTCCCGGCTGGCGGTGCGCAGATTCGGCGCGAAGCAGCCATAGAGCAGCGCCGCCGCCGCCGGCAGCTTTTGCCCCGCATCGCGTTGCGTGAGCATGACGGCCAGCGCCAGATTTGCCCCGGCGCTATCCCCCGCCACAGCGATGTTTTCACCAACGCCCCGCCCCCGCAGCCATCGCCAGCCGGCCAGGCAATCTTCAAGTGCGGCGGGAAACTCATGTTCGGGCGAAAGCCGGTAATCGATCGCGAAAACGGCAAGCCCGCTTTCCACCGCCAGCACGCGCAGCAGCCGGTCATGCGTATCCACATCGCAGGCGAACCAGCCGCCGCCGTGCACGTAATAAATCACGCCCTGCCCGGCTTCCGCCGCCGGCTGATAGAGCCGCGCCCGCAGTTTACCGGCGGGACCTTCGATGAAAAATGTCTCCACCTTCGGCAGTTCCGGCTGCCCGTCATTCAGCGAAGCGACCATCTGGTTGAGCAGCAGCCGCGCCGCCGCCGGTTCGAGCGCCGTCACATCCAGGCCAGGCGTCACCGCGGCCTGCAGCGCGCGCACCGCGAGAATTTCGGGATCGATGTCGGCGGGCTGGTTCATATGCTCACCACCATATTCCGAATCCGTTCATAATCAACCTTGCGCGCAACATGGTTTCTCATTGCCGGCCAAGAAAAACACATAAGAGTCACAATCATTTAGCTGTTATAGAGCGTCTCGCAAAACTCTGGCGAGGCAGGCGCGTGGCAATTCTTTCAGGACTCAGAATAACGGAATGCGCGGCGTTCATCGCGGGGCCATTCGCCACCATGTCGCTCGCCGCCCTCGGCGCCGAGGTCATCCGGATCGACCCGCTGGAGGGCGGCCTCGATTACCACCGCTGGCCGGTCACGCAAGCCGGCCGCAGTCTTTATTGGGCCGGGCTGAACAAGGGCAAAAAATCGGTCAGCATCGATTTGCGGTCACCGCAGGGGCGCGAACTGGCGCAGGCGATCATCACGGCACCCGGCGAGGATGCCGGCGTCTTCATCACCAATTTTCCCGCCACCGGCTGGCTCGATTACGAAACTCTGAAGCAGATGCGTGGTGATCTCATCATGGCGAATATTTTGGGCAACCGCGATGGTTCAACCGCGCTGGATTATACCGTGAACTGCGCCGTCGGGTTTCCGCTGGTCACCGGAGCGCCGGGAGATGCGGCGCCGACCAATCACGTGCTCCCGGCCTGGGATTTGCTGTGCGGGATGACCGCGGCGACCGGCCTGCTGGCGGCCGAACGGCATCGCCGCCGGCACGGCGCGGGACAGTTATTGAAAATAGCCCTGTCGGACATCGCCCTCGCGGTGGTGGGCGATCTGGGTTTCATCGCCGAAGTGCAGATCAATGGCGAAGACCGCGCGCGCCACGGCAACCATATTTTTGGCGCCTTCGGCCATGATTTCGAGACCGCGGACGCAAGGCGCGTGATGGTGGCGGCGGTCAGCATCGGCCAGTGGAAAACACTTTGCAAGGCGACGGGTATCGGCGAGGCGGTGACCGCGCTTGAACAGGCGGAAGGGCTGGATATGTCGCGCGAGGGCGACCGGTTTGCCGCGCGCCACGCACTCGCGGCGCTGCTGACGCCGTGGTTCGCGGCCCGCACACTGGCGCAGGCGGCGGCCAGCCTGGACCGGGCAAAAGCCTGCTGGGGCGTATACCAATCGTTTTCGCAACTTGTTCACGAGGATTCGCGCTGCTCGGCGGCAAGCTCACTTTTCGCGGCGGTTCAGCATCCAGGCATCGGCACCACGCTCACCGCGCGCAGCCCGATCGATTTCGCGGCCTGCGAACCGGTGCCGCCGGGGGTGGGGCCGATTCTCGGCCAGCATACCGACGAAGTTCTGCTCGACGTCCTGAAGCTGTCGAGCCGCCAAATTGGCGAATTGCACGATAAAGGAATCGTGGCAGGCATGGCGCGTTGATTTGGCAGCTGGAATGTTCTGCCTCTTCATGCCCTTTCGAAAATCGCCGCCAGCCCCTGGCCGCCGCCGATGCACATCGTCTCCAACCCGTAGCGGACAGCGCGGCGGTCCATCTCCCGCAGCAGCGTCGCCAGAATCCGCCCCCCCGTCGCGCCCACCGGGTGTCCGAGCGAAATGCCGGAACCATGCACATTCAGCCGCGCGAAATCAGCCGGCGCCAATTCCCAGGCGCGGGTGCAGGCCAGAACCTGCGCGGCAAACGCCTCGTTGACTTCCAGCAGGTCCAGCTCCGCCAGCCGCAGCCCAGCGCGCGCCAGGGCTTTCGCGGTCGCCGGCACCGGCCCAAACCCCATCGTCTTCGGCGGCACGCCGGCCACCGCCCACGCCTTCAGCCGCGCCAGGGGCTTCAACCCGTATTCGGCCGCAAGATCGGCCGTGGTCACCAGGCAGGCCGAGCCGCCATCGTTCTGGCCGCTGGCATTACCGGCGGTGACCGTGGCCTGCGGATCTTCCCGCAGCATGATCGGCTGCAGCGCGGCGAGGCTCGCCAGCGTGGTTTCCGGGCGCGGATGCTCATCGCGGTCGATAACAACCTCGCCCTTCTTGCCCGGCACGGCGACGGGCACGATCTCCTGCGCGAAAATACCATCGTTTTGGGCGGCGACGGCGCGGCGATGGGATTCGCAGGCGAATTCATCCTGCTCCTCCCGCGGGATTGAAAAATCGCGGCGCAGGTTTTCCGCGGTCTCCAGCATGCCGCCGGGCACGGGGTAATGCGCCCCGCCCGCCGTCACCCGCCCGCGCGCCAGCGCGTCATGCAGGGTCAGCGCGTTGCCGGTGATGCCCCAGCGCGCGGAGGTCGAATAAAACGGTGCGTTGCTCATGGATTCCGCACCACCCGCAATCACCGCATCCGAAGCACCGGTCGCGACCTGCATGGAGGCGTAGATGATCGCCTGCAGGCCGGAGCCGCAGCGCCGGTCAATCTGCAGCCCCCCGGTTGCCACCGGCAGCCCTGCATCCAGCGCCACCACGCGGCCAAGCGCCGGCGCGTCCATCGTCGGGTAGCATTGCGCGAACAGCACGTCCTCGATCAGCGCCGCCGGAAACCCGGTGCGCGCCAGCAGCGCCTTGACCACCGCCATGCCCAGATGCTGCGCCGAAAGCCCGCGAAACTGCCCGCCAAACCGCCCAACAGCGGTGCGCAAAGGCTCACATATAACGGCATCACGCATGATTTTCTGCTCCCGGGTCCATCGCCTCATCTCATTGCACCGCCTGTCATGGCATAGAAGGCGCCAAACGCCAGGACGGGCCGAAAAATCCTCATGGCAACATTCGATGGTTGCGCTTGACGGCACCTTCCATGTCGTTCTGAACACATTGCGTTGGAATGGGGAAGATTATGCTGGCGTTACAGAAAATCCGCGCGGAAATAGGCGTCGCGTTGGCGCAGGCGAGCGACCCTGGCGCGCCAGCGCCCCACGAACTTCTGATCAAGGTCGCGGCGGCGGGCATCTGCGGCACCGATCTGCATCTGGACCACTGGGCGGAAGGGTTTCGCTTCATCGCGCCGCTACTGCCCGTCACTCTGGGCCATGAATTCACCGGCGAGGTCATCGCCATCGGCGCCGAGGTCTCAGGCTTTGCCCTTGGCGACCGCGTCGTCGTGCAGCCGGCGCTCTCCTGCGGAGTCTGCATCTATTGCGCCGCCGGACGGCACCATGACTGCCTCAACCGCATCGGCCTCGGCATGCAGGTTTCCGGCGGCTTCGCCAGCCATGTGTTCGCACCGGCCAAGCACTGCCTGCATGTGCCCCCGGAAATCGACGCCGAACTCGGCGCGCTGATCGAACCGCTCACCACCTCGGCCCATGCCGTCGCACTGGGCGAAATCGGCCCTGGCGCGCGCGTGGTGGTGTTCGGCCCCGGCCCGATCGGCCAGGGTGCGGCGATTTTCGCGCGCAGGGCCGGCGCCGCGGAGGTGGCCGTGATCGGCCATGGTGACACTGCGCGCTTTGCAACTTTGCGCCGCCTGGGGTTCGATACGCTCATCGACCTTGCCGAGCCCGATGGCGCGGCGCGGCTCACCCGCCTCGCCGGCGCCGGCTTCGATGTCGCGCTGGAAGCCTCCGGCGCGCCGCCGGTCATCAATACCGGCCTCTCCTGCTTGCGCCCCTACGGAACCTTCGTCCTGGCCGGAATGCCGGAGCGCGAAGCCAGCCTGGATGTCATGCTCATCGTGCGCGGCCGCCATCGTATGATCGGTTGCTCCCGCGCGCCGGACAGCGCGTGGCGGACAGTGATCGACGCGCTGGTGCAAGACCCCGCCGCCTTCCGGCCGATGATCACGCATCGCCTGCCGCTTGCCGAAGCCGTGGCCGGATTTCAGCTTGCGCATTCTCGCGAAGCCTCGAAAGTCCTGCTGTTTCCCTGAAAGGTTCGCGTCTCATGGCGATGCCAGACGGATGGTCTGAGACTCTGGCGGCCCCGGCCATCGCCGCGCCGATGTTTTTGGCCTCCAACGCGGCGTTGACGCTAGCGTGCTGCGAGGGCGGAGTTATCGGCACCTGCCCGGCGCTGAATTTCCGGGATAACGCCGGCTTCGAACAATATTTGCTTGAGGTCGAGGCACGGCTGGCGGCGCTGCGGCGGGACGGCAAGCGCTGCGCCCCGCATGGCGTGAATCTAAGCCTTCGCAAAGGCAATCCCCGGCTTAACGAAGACCTACGCAGTACAATCGCACATCAAACCCCGCTCGTGATTACCTCGCTCGGGCTGTCGCGCGAGATCGTGGAGCGCGTCCATGCCTATGGCGGGTTGCTCTTCCACGACGTCGTCAACCTGAAATTCGCGGAAAAAGCTGCCACCGCCGGGGCGGATGGTCTGATCGCGGTGGCAGCCGGCGCCGGCGGCCATGGCGGCGCGCTGAACCCTTTCGCCTTTGTGGCAGAGCTGCGCGGCTGGTTCGGTGGCACGATTGTGTTGGCAGGCGGGATTACCAACGGCCGGCAAATTGCCGCAGCAAGGCTGATGGGCGCGGACATGGTCTCGATCGGCACCCGCTTTCTGGCCACCGCCGAGAGCGGCGTACCTGACGCCTATAAATCCATGGTTTGCGCCAGCCGTGCCCAGGACATCATTTACTCGCCGCATTTAACCGGCGTTCATGCGAATTTTCTGCGCCCCAGCCTGGCGGAATGGGGACTCGACGCCAACAACCTCGCGACGGCCGCCATTGATTGCGCGACCAGGACGGTGCGGCAGGGTGATCGGAGCGGAAAAGTCTGGCGCGATGTGTGGTCCGCCGGGCAGGGGGTGGGCGCAATCCAGGACTTGCCAACGGCCGCTGACCTGTGCGCGCGGCTGGCCCGCGAATACGCCGAAGCGCAAACCGGCGCCCGTTGAGCGTTCCTCATCGCAACCGCATGAAAATTCCCCATGGTACGTATTCATATATTTTTCGCCGCCTCTTAAGATGCAACTGCTGGAAATATTCTGAAGCACGCCGGCTTGGCAACAGAATTTTATTTGTGAGGTAAGTCATGACTTCTGCGCGCCATGCGCATCTACCGGACGAATTGATATCGGTCCGTATCGAAGACCGCTCGGAAGGCGGCCAGGTCGCTTACGTCACTATCAATAACGAAGAGAAACACAATGCCCTGCCGGTGGAGGGACGTTCCCTGCTGGCGAAAACGATGAAGGAGCTTTCGCGGAATCCGGAATTGCGCTGTGTGGTGCTGACCGGGGCCGGTTCAAAATCTTTTATCGGTGGCGCGAACATTTCCGAAATGTCGGAATTTCCCGACCCGCATATCGCGGAGAGCGGCAGCGCCACGACGCATGCGGCCTGCGACAGCATCCGCCGCGTGCCGGTGCCGGTCATCGCCCGCATCAACGGCTATTGCCTGGGTGCCGGAATGGAAATCGCCACATCCTGCGATATGCGCGTGGCATCCACCAACGCGAAATTTGGCATGCCCGAAGTCCGCTACGGCGTGCCTTCGGGCATGGAGGCCTGCCTGATCCCGCTGATCGTCGGCTGGGGCAAGGCCCGCGAGCTGGTATTCACCGGAGATATCATCGATGCCGCCGAGGCCTACCATTTTGGCTATATGGAAAAGCTGGTGGCGCCAGAGGCGCTGGACGAGCAGGTTGAGAAATGGGTGCATTCGATTTGCAGCGCCGGGCCGCGCTCCATCCGGATTCAAAAGCAGCTGATCGGCGACTGGGAACGCATGTCGATCACCGACGCCGTACAGGCGGGCGTCCGGGCCGTGGGCCTGTCCCACACGACCGATGAGCCGCGCCGGCTGATGACCGCTTGGCGCGAGCGGCAACGCCTGAAGAAGCAGACGAACCAGACGCAAGGCGTGTAGGTGTTGGACCGGCCCGTTCCCGCCAGTCCTCTGCATGAGCAAAGCGGAGACAGAATTCTGGCGGTGTGTGAAGCCGGTCTCGGCGCTGTCGACTCCTTCGTGGCGCTGGCCCGCGGGGCAATCGCGGATCTTGTCTCGCCGGAAGGCCGTTGGGACAACGCCAAAGCCACGCAGCATCAGCATGCTTTGCATGGCGTGGCATGGCTGGCGACCTACGCAGCCGGCCTGCGCGCGCTTCTGGGCTGGGCCGCTTGCCTGCATGAAACAAATGAACTCGGCGCGCTGGAAAAACTTATTCTTGGCGCGGCATTCGGCGAATATCTGAACCAGATCGCCGGCGGCCTGCCGATGTCACAGGTTGAAACCGTGCGGCCCGCCGATTTCGGCCTGCAGGATGAGTCCGCGCGCATATTCGATACCAAAGCCTGCAACCTGCTGCGGCGCGAGGGTTTTAACACGGCCACGCGGTCGCGGATCGCCGATCTGGTCAGGCATGGGAGTTTCGGCGCGATTTGCCGGGGTGACGCCGCACTCGATCAGATCGCCGGCGAGCTGCGCAGCTTCGTCGAGGACCGAATCGCGCCCGACGCCCATGGCTGGCATTGCCGCAATGAATACATCCCGATGCCGATCATTGAGGAGATGTCGGCGCTTGGAATCTTTGGCCTGACCGTGCCCGAGCAATGGGGCGGTTCCGGCCTCGGCAAGCTTGCCATGTGCATCGCCTCCGAAGAACTCTCACGCGGCTATATCGGCATCGGCTCTCTCGGCACGCGGGCGGAGATCGCAGCGGAACTTATCCGGCTTGGCGGCACGGCGGCGCAGAAGGCAAAATACCTGCCGGCAATCGCCGCCGGTGAAATTTTGCCGACCGCGGTGTTCACCGAGCCGAATACCGGCTCCGACCTTGCCAGCCTGGCAACCCGGGCCGAGCGCGTGACCGGGCCGGATGGCGCCGTGATCTTCCGCGTCACCGGCAACAAAACCTGGATCACCCATGCCGCGCGCGCGGATGTGATGACGCTGCTGGTCCGCACTGAGCCGGCCGCCGGCTATAAAGGCCTGTCCATGCTGCTGGCGGAGAAGCCGCGCGGCGACGACGCCGACCCATTCCCGGCACCTGGCATGAGCGGCGGCGAGATCGAGGTGCTGGGCTATCGCGGCATGAAGGAATATGAAATCCGGTTCGAGGGTTTTGAAGTGCCCGAAGACGCGCTTCTGGGGGGCGTGGGCGGCCAGGGTTTCAAGCAGCTGATGGAAACTTTCGAAAGTGCCCGAATTCAGACCGCCGCCCGCGCGGTTGGCGTGGCGCAGAACGCGATGGAGCTGGGCCTGGGCTATGCGCTTGACCGCGCGCAATTCGGCCAGCCGATTTACGAATTCCCCCGCGTTGCCGGCAAGCTGGCCTGGATGGCCGTTGAGACGATGGTGGCGCGGCAGCTCACCTATTTCGCGGCGCGTGAAAAGGATTTGGATAAACGTTGCGATATCGAGGCGGGCATGGCGAAATTGCTGGCGGCGCGCACGGCCTGGTCCAATGCCGATAATGCGCTGCAAATTCATGGCGGCAATGGCTTCGCCCTGGAATACCCGATCAGCCGCGTGCTGTGCGATGCCAGGATTTTGAACATCTTCGAAGGCGCCGGCGAAATACAGGCGCAGGTCATCGCCCGCGGCCTGCTGACCGGCAAGAACTGACATGCTGATCGGTGTTGTCGGCGCCGGCGTGATGGGACGCGGGATTGCCCAGCTTTTCGTGCAGGGCGGCCACATCGTCCGCCTTTTCGACGCCCGCCCCGGCGCCGCGGCGGAAGCCAAAACGTCCGTCGCCGCCGTGCTGGAACGGTTGGCCGCGAAGGGCAGTCTTTCCCAAGCGGCTTTGGCGTCCTGCCTGGAAAATCTGCTGGTTTGCGTGTCCATAGAGGACCTGTCCGTTTGCGCCGTCATCGTCGAGGCTATCATCGAAGACCTGGCGGCGAAGCAGGCACTGTTTCAAGAGCTTGAAACGATCACCGGACCGGAAACGATCCTGGCCAGCAATACGTCCTCGCTTACCGTCAGCGCCATCGCGGCGTTATGCGCAACCCCGTCCCGCGTCGCCGGGCTGCATTTTTTCAACCCGGTGCCATTGATGAAAATCGCGGAAATCATCCCCGGCATCCAGACCACGCCAGAGGTCGTGGAAGAGCTTCGCAGACTGATCGAGGCAACCGGCCACCGCCCGGTCATTGCGGCGGACCAGCCGGGTTTTTTGATCAACCATTCCGGGCGCGGCCTGTACGGCGAAGGCTTTCGCGTGGTGGAAGAAAACGTGACGGATTTTGCCGGCGTCGACCGCATCATGCGCGATGGCAGCGGCTTCCGCATGGGACCGTTCGAGCTGATGGACCTGACCGGGCTCGACGTTTCGGGCAAGGTGATGCAGTCCATATTCGATCAGTTCCAGCATGAGCCGCGCTACCGCCCCTCCTCGCTCGTGCCGCCGCGCCTGGCGGCAGGCCTGTTCGGCCGCAAAACCGGCACCGGGTTTTACAATTATGATGGCGCACGCAAGCTGGAACCGGAAGAACCGCATCCACCAGAGCGGCGGTCTGGCATCTCCGTCTTCGTGCAGGCCGGCGAACGACGTGACGAGCTGGCTGATCTTCTAGCCCGCTCCGGTGCGAACATCATCGACGACTCTCAAGCCGCCGAGATTAACTTTCTGCTGCCCTGGGGCGAGGACATCACCACGGCCTGCCTTCGGCTTGGGCTTGATCCGTTGCGAAGCCTCGGCGTCGATCCGCTTATGCAATGGACTCGCCGCCTTGCGCTGATGCTTTCCCCGGCCACCGCGCCACGCGTGGCCGAGGCGGCGCATGCCTTGCTGGCGGCGAATGGCGCCAAGGTTACCGTACTTGCGGATAGCCCCGGCTTCGTCAGCCAGCGCGTCATCGCGATGATCGTCAATATCGGCTGCGAAATCGCCCAGCGCGGCATCGCGCGCGCCGCCGAGATCGACCCCGCGATCCGCCTGGGCCTCGGCTATCCGGCTGGGCCCCTGGAACTGGGTGATCAAATCGGCCCCAAGAAAATTCTTGAGATTCTGGAGACGATCCAAAAGATCACCGGCGATTTGCGCTACCGTCCCAGCCTTTGGCTGCGCCGCCGCGCGATGCTCGGCCTGTCGCTGCTGCATGAGGCGCCACGGGCATGAGCGAGCTTCTGATGGACCATCCGGCACCGCATGTTCGCCGTTTGCTCATCAACCGGCCGGAAGCCAGAAACGCCATCAACGCCGCGGTGCGTGATGCGCTGTGTACGGCGCTGATCGCGGCGTCCGACGATCATTCGGTTCGCGCTGTCATCATTGGCGGCGCGGGCGGTTTTTTTTCGGCCGGCGGCGATTTGCCGAGCATGGTTGGAATCGCGCCGGCAGCGGCCCAGGCGCGCATGGCGGACGGCCATAGAATCGTTGACTTGCTATGGATGTTTCCAAAGCCCGTCATCGCGGCGGTGGAGCGCGCGGCGGCCGGCGCCGGCGCCGGAATCGCGCTGCTCGCCGACCGGGTCGTCATGGGAAGCGGCGCGACGCTGCTGTTTCCGTTTCTGCGTCTGGGCCTGGTGCCCGACTGGGGTCTGGTGCGGTCAGTTTGTCTCCGTGCCGGCCAAGCGCGCGCCACACAGATATTTCTTGATGGGAAGCCCGTTTCGGCCGAGGCCGCCGTCGCCGCCGGCCTGGCGGATTTGGATGTTGAAGATGGCACAGTGATGACGCGCGCCATCGAGGACGCCGAGCGCCTGGCAGCACTGCCGCAACAGGCTTTCGCGCGGCTGAAACATTTGCTTCGGCAAAGTTCCGGAACGGATCCGTTAAATCTGGCGCTGGAAGCCGAGGCTCAGGTCGCCTGCCTCACCGGCCCGGAATTCGTCGAAGGCTACGCTGCCTTCAAGGAAAAACGGCCGCCCGACTTCATCAAATAAATCGACGTATTTCCTTACCCGTTACGTCGCCCGCACGGCCTGCCCGGCCAGGCGCGCGCTGCCCGCCTGCCCGGCCAGGCGCGCGCTGCCCGGCACTGCATCCGCCGCTACCGCTTTCACCACCAGCGACATGAACCACAAGGAAAGGCAAAAACTGCCAATCCCCGCAAACTGTGTGACCACCGGGCTGACCGGCGTGTTGATCGCCATCCAGGACGGCCAGCCCACCATGCAATTAACGGCGGTGCTAACAGTCAGCACAACCGGAATAATCTGCAACTGCCGCCAACCCGTCATCAAATACGCTTGATAGCGGTAAACCACAGCCGCCGCCGCCATCGTCGTCAACCCGTTAACGGCGCACCACCACAAGGGAAAGTTCAACACCTCCAGCGGCTGCGGACCATAATACATATAGACCTTGAAATGCAGGAGCAGAATTTCCTCCGCCACATCCGCCGCGATCGCGCCAAGATAAAATGACCAGAGCCGCGCCCGGCTGAGGCCGCGATTCATCATGCGCCAGACTACACCCACGCCGATGCCGAAATAGCAGAAATAGGTCAGGCACAGCCAGACCGGCATCGGCCGTCCATAGGCTGTGAAGGCAACAAATGAATTTGCCGGGAACCAGCAACCGCCGACCGTATCGATCATCGGCTCGACGATGAACATCGCCCCGCCGCTGATAAACATCAGCAAAAAGGATGGCTTGCCTGAGCGCCGCCAATCGATGAGCGCGTAAACCAGCGCCGCCAACGCGAACGCCGCGAACAACACGGTGACGACAAGTTCCACCGGGGCGCTGACGGCAGCCGCGAATGGCGGGGGTGGCAACAGGGTTTGATCCGGCATGAACGCTCCTAAAATGCTTTTTCTCCGGCGTGCCGGCCGCGCGCGAAAACGAAAATCTTCACGCCCGCCCAGCATAATCCCCAGTTTGCCCAGGCTGTAAAGGGATGCGCCGGGCGATGACCCGCACTCATCGCCGCATCAACAAAATTCACTCGTACCGGCGTGGTGCGCGTAGCAAAAGTGGTTGAGCCTGCAGCGGCGGAGGGAGCAAAAATATGGACTATATGTTCCAGGAAATTGACACCAGCCTGACCGACCCGATGTTTTTCGCCAATGGCGACCCGGACGCCGCCTATCGCACGATGCGCCGGGAGGACCCGGTTCACTGGACCAAGGGGCGGCTCACCTTCGGTTTTTGGTCGGTCTTCAAATACAAGGACGCCCAGCAGGTTTATGCCGGTGACAACCGGATTTTCAGCATCCAGGAAGGCGGCAACGTGCTGCCGGCGCATCCGGAATTCGAAGATCCGAATATGGAATTCAACCGTCTCACCCGTGAGGGGGCAAACCTTTCAGCAATGGACGGCGCGCCGCACACCGTGCTGCGCCAGGCTTTCAACGCACGTTTTGCTCCAGCCGGTGTGGCCAGCCTGCAGGACCTCATACGCAATATCACAATGGAAATTCTCAACGATGTGCTGCCCCGCGGTTCCTGCGATTTCGCCATCGATGTTGCGGCCAAGCTGCCGCTGATGGTGATCGCCCATATCATGGGCATTCCACGCGAGGCGTGGGACGAGCTTTACCACTGGACGAACATGTTCGCCTCTCCGGACGACCCGGAATTTTCGATCGGCACGCCGCTGGAAACCACCACATTCGGCCTACAAAAAATCAACGGCTACTGCCTGCAACTGGCACATGAACGGCGCAACGCGCCGGGCGATGACCTGATCAGCACGATGGCGACGGTCGAGGTGAACGGCAAGAAACTGACCGATGAGCAGTTGGCGTTCAACGGCCTGATGTTTTTCAACGCCGGCCATGAAACCACGCGCAACACGCTTTGCGCCGGCCTTGCCGAACTCACCCGCCAGCCGGCGGAACTCGCCCGCCTGCGCGAACTGCGCGGCGACCCGGCCGCGCTGAAAACCGCGGTTGAGGAATTCGTGCGCTGGATGACGCCGCTGAACCACCAGATGCGCACCGCGACCGAGGACACCACCCTAGGCAATAAAACGATCCGCAAGGGTGATCGTGTTGTCGTCTGGAACGTCTCGGCAAACCGGGACGAGGATCAATTTCCCGAGCCGTATCGCTTCAATGTGCAGCGCACGCCGAACGTCCATCTCGGCTTCGGCTATGGCAAGCATTTCTGCCTCGGCGCGCATCTAGCACGGCTCGAAATGCAGGTCATGCTCGAATATTTGCTCGGCGCCATGAACGACATCACGCTCACGGCAACGCCGGAAATCTCAGCCTCCAATCTGTTTCCCGGCATCAAGCGCATGCCGATTTCTTTCACCCCCCGCGACAAAATTTCAGTCTGATCATGTTCATTGAAATCCCACCATCCGGACCGGCAACGCTCGAAGACGTTGATAATTTTAAGGCGTTCAAAGTGGTCGCCGCCGGCGCCGCGCCGGCCGCGTTTGCGGAGATCGGCCGCCTCGATGGCGATCATGTCTGGGTCAGCACCGCATGGCTCAAAGCCAATGGCCGCTCCGATGATGCGAGCTGGCTAGCGGGACTGGACAAGATGCTTAGCTACGCAAAAGGCGCCGGATGGCTGGACGATAGCGGCGGCGTGCGGGCGCATATTGAACGTGCTCCCTAATTCTGCAAGAAATCGGTGGCGCGCGACACGCTTTCCCATTGCCTCATCTCTTCGCCGAACGCCATCAGATCGGCGGCGACGGAATCCGCGGCATCTACGCCGAGCACCAGCCGCCGCGGCGGCGGCGCGGTGTTCACCGCCATGACAATGGCCTGCGCCGCCCGCGCGGGGTCCCCCCGCTGATGCCCTGACAAAGCGGCGAGCCGTGCCCGCCTGGCTGCATTCTGCGCCGCGTAATCGGCGATGCTGTCGCGGGCGGAGCGCCGGTTGGAACCCAGATCAGTCCGGAACGCGCCGGGGATCACGGTCATCACCTCAATCCCAAACGGCGCGCATTCCTTGGCGAGGGATTTCGAAACTCCCTCAAGCGCCAGCTTGGCCCCGCCGTAAAACCCCGTGCCGCCGCCGGTGGCATAGCCCGCGAGCGAGGTGACGTTGACAATCAGCCCGCGCCGCCGTGCCCGCATTGCCGGCAACACCGCTTTCATCACCGCGACCGGCCCGAAAACATTCACCCGAAACTGCTCGTAAATCTCCGCCCAACCAGTCTCCTCCAGCGTGCCTTCCAAACTCACACCCGCATTATTTACGAGCACGTCGATCCCGCCGGATGCTTCATCCGCTTGCTGGATGTTTCGAGTCACAGCATCAAAATCTGCCACATCCATGATGAAGGCTTGGGCGCGATCCGGATGCAGTGCGTTGAATTCATCGCGTGCGCCTTCGTGCCGTACCGAGCCCGCGACGCAGTCGCCGGCGCCGAGTGCCGCGATGGCCAAGGCGCGGCCCAGCCCGCTGGAAACGCCTGTAATGAACCATTTTTTCATCAAGCAAAGCGATAAACCCTCCCGACCGCGCCAGAAAACGAGTCCTCCTCATCCCAAAATGAGCATTTTTCGGTCGACACCGGTTGCCGCCGCGCGCCAAATCATCCTTCTCGAAAAAAGGGACGGACATGAAAGAATCTTGCCCGGTTGACCGGTTTGCCTATCCGGCTGACGAAGTTCTCGAAAACCCTTATGAATTCTACGCCGCGATGCGCAGCGAGGCGCCGGTTTATTATGTGCCGGGCACCAATGTTTACGTCGTCAGCCGCTACGAGGATGTCGTCTACGCCAGCCAGCACCCAGAGCTTTTCTCCAGTAAACGCGTCTGGATGGCCAGCGACGATCCCGAGGTTGCAGCCATCAGAGCAAAAGGCTTCCCCGATTCCAACAGCCTGACCGCGACCGACCCGCCGGAGCACTCCGGGCTTCGGGCCCTCTCGATGAAGGTCCTCTCAAATCGCCGTTTTGCGGCGCTGGAACCTGGCATTCGCACGCTTATCAACAGCCTGATCGATGGGTTTATCGCAGACGGCAAAGCCGATCTACAAAGCCAGTATGCCACCCCGCTGCCCTTGATCGTCATCGTCGACCTGCTGGGACTTGACCGCGCTGACGCAAAGGACCTGAAAAGCTGGTCCGATGACTATTCAGAGGCCATGGCCTCAAACTCACGGCCCATGAAGCGCCATCGTGTGCTCGAATGCGCCCAAAGCCTGACCGATCTTCAGCTCTTTTTTTCGCAAAAAATCAAGGAACGCTCGGCCGCACCTGGCGATGACCTGATCAGCGACCTGATCAAAGCCAATAACGCGCTACCCGAACCCGTTGAGCATATCGTTCTGGTTGATATCCTCCGCATTTTCCTGATCGGCGGCAATGAGACGACGGCGCTGGCGATCGGCACGATGATGTACCGGCTGCTTGAACGGCCCGAATTATTCGCGCGCCTGCGTGAAGACGCATCGCTCATTCCAAGGACTATCGAGGAATCCCTGCGCTTTGAATCACCAACGCAATGGTCTGGCCGGACAACGCCACAAGACACTGAACTCGCCGGCGTGAAAATACCGGCCGGCTCACGCGTCTATCTCAACTGGGGTTCCGCCAACCGGGATGAGACCAAATTCACCCATCAGCCTGATACGTTCGACCAGGAACGGCCGCACCCTTCCGGTCAGCTAGCCTTCGGCTACGGTCCGCATTTTTGCGTCGGCTCGCCGCTCGCGCGCATGGAAATGCGCATCACGCTGGAAGCCTGCCTCGCGCGATTGAAAAATCTACGGCTCGCGCCGGGCAACCAATTCCGCTTTCAAGCCAACTCCATCCTTCGCGGCCTGAAGCAGCTTCATGTCGAGTTCGATCCCGCCTGAAGCCTTCAGTCAATCCGTACAGGAATCGAAACCGGCGCGCGCTGTTTCAGCACGCCCTCAATTCGCGGCACGAAACCCTCGGTCTCCAGCCGCAGCTTGGGAAAACGCCGCACGGTCTTGTCCACCGCCACGCGGCCAACCATGCGGGCCACGGCATTGCCGATGCAGTGATGCACGCCGTGCCCGAAACTGCTCAACGCCAGCCAGTCGGTGGGCCGCGTGATGTCGAAACGTAAAGGGTCGGCATAGCGGTCGGGGTCGAAATTGCCGCCGGCGCTCAGCGTATGAACCGGCATGCCCTCGCTCAAGCGGAGTCCGGCAAATTCAAAATCCCCCGTGGCATAGCGCAGGGATGCGTAGGAAGACGGGTCCGTACGTAGCGCTTCGGTCACCGCGCCGTTAATCAAATCCGGCTCGCGCCGCAGCAATTCCAGCTGGTCCCGGTGCCGCGCCAGGCGCCACAATGTCCAGACCGGCGTGTTCACGGTGCCGCCCAGGCCAGCCGAATACATAATCAACAGCGTCGCGAACACTTCTTCAGTCGTCAGCGCGCTTTCGTCACGGTTCTGAGCCGCCAGCATATTGCTGACCAGATCGTCAACCGGATTCGCCCGGCGGCTCTCGATCAGAGCCTCGCAATAATCCCGCGCCAGCTTCCAATGACGATCAAACGCCGCACGGCCGGCCTCATTGCCGGCAAGCTGGTTGAACGCCGCCCGCTGCGCCTGCATGAAATCAGTGAATATAGGCCAATCTTCTTCCGGCAAATCGCAAACCAGCCCCAGCAAGACCTTTGTCGAGAGCGGCTTGCCCAGATCCGCCACCAGGTCGAAACCGCCGCCTTGCGCCTCGAGTCCATCCAGCAGCTTGTCGACCGCCGCGTTCAGCCCGTCCTGAATTTTTACCAGCTTGCGCGGCGTCAAAGCGGGGGACATCAGACGGCGCCGGCGCGTGTGAACTGGCGGGTCGGAATCGGTGACGCTCGGCATGGAATTGAAAAAATAGAAACCTTCAGTGCCGGGATAAGGCCGCTTCACGCTGGAGAACCGCGCATAATCTTCGAGCACGATTTTCGTATCCGCCTGCCGCGTGAACACCGCCTGCCTATGGCCCGCCGCCAGAATGAAAAATGGCGGCCGCCGGTTCCACGCGACATAATGCTCATAAGGGTCCTGCTTGACCGCGCCGTAGAGATCGACGTCGAGAATATCGCCGTCCGTCATCGCTTCAGTCATTCTAGGTCCCTTTGTTTTGCTTTGGCCGCGCCGTAACGCCGGGGCTTGCCGCACACCACCCGCCATCCACCGTCAACACGATGCCTGTAATATAGCGAGATTCTTCGCACGCCAGGAACAGCGCCGCATTCGCGACATCGCGCGGATGGCCGATGCCAAGCAGATGCGCCCCCTGTGTGGCGGCCGCATGCGGGGACGCGGCAATTCGCGCGGCTGTCCGCTCGGTCCGGATTCCCCCCGCGGCAATCGCGTTCACGCGGATGCCCTCGCCGGCATAATCAATCGCCATAGACTGCGTCAGCGCGATCACCCCGCCTTTCGCGGCGCTATAAGCCTCCACATGCGGCACACCGCGCAGCGCTGTTGTCGAGGTTGTGTTCACAATCACGCCGCCGCCGGCGCGGATCAGTTCCGGAATCCCGTGCCGGCAACATAGAAACGTCCCAAACAAATCAACCTGCATCGGGCGCCAGAACGCGGCGATGTCGATATCCGTCACCGTCCCATCGTCAGCCGATGAGCCGCCGGCATTATTGTAGAGAATGTTCAGCTGGCCATAAGCCGCCACCGTTGCGGCAATCGCCGCGGCCACGCTTGGCTCATCCGAAACATCGGTGTGAACAAATCGCGCCTCTCCGCCCGCCTGCCTGACCAGCGCCGCCGTTGCCTCGCCGGCCTCGGCGTTGCGTTCCGCAACCATCACCCGCGCGCCTTCGCTGGCGAACAGCAAGGCAGCCTCCTTGCCTATGCCCGCTCCCGCACCCGTTATAAATGCCACTTTCCCAGCCAACCGATTCATGCTCGCGCCAGATCCTTTTTTGCCAGGGCGGGAACTTGCGCTTCGGCCGCCGCAATCACAAGGCAGCTTTCCGTATATGGGGATGACGAAAATTCTTGACCGTGGACATGACGATCGAATCCGCCGCCCGCATCACCGCATGACCAAATCTCGCTTGATCCGGCGCTCCGGCAATCCGATGATGAATCCCATGACACGTCAACTGATCCTGAATGCCTTCGACACCAACGCCGTGGGCTTCACGCCTTCCGGCCAGTGGACTGACCCGCGTGACCGCGCCATGAACTACACCACGATGGAATATTGGGCCAATCTCGCTCGCGTACTGGAGGGCGGCCTGTTCGACGGCATCTTCCTGCAAGACCTCGTCGGCGTCCTCGACATTTATGGCGGCAACGCGGACGCCGCGATTCGCAGCGCCTCATATTTTCCGCAGAACGACCCGATGATGGTCATCCCCATCATGGCCTATGTCACCAAGCATCTCGGGTTCGGCGTCACCGGCAACCTTTCCTATGAAGACCCGTATCTCTTCGCCCGCCGCTTCTCCACGCTCGACCATCTCACCAACGGTCGCATGGGCTGGAACATCGTCACCGGCTACCTCGACAGCGCAGCCCGCGCCCTTGGCCGCACCGGGCAGCTTCCGCATGACGAGCGCTACGAGGCGGCCGACGAATTCATGGAAGTCGTGTACAAATTATGGGAAGGCAGTTGGGAGGACGGCGCCGTCATCCGCGACCGCGCCGCCGGCATCTATGCGAAGCCGGAAATGGTTCATGAAGTGACGCATTCCGGCAAATACTACAAGATGCAGGGCATTCACCGCAGCGAGCCTTCGCCGCAGCGCACGCCGACCCTCTACCAGGCCGGCTCGTCGGAGCGCGGCCGGCAATTCTCCTCCAGGCACTGCGAATGCATTTTCGTCGGCGGGTCCAACAAGCAGGCGGCCGGCACGCTGGTTGCGGACATTCGCAGGCGCGCGGTGGAAAACGGCCGCCATCCCAGCGACGTCAAAGTGATTGTGGACGCCGTTGTCGTCCTCGGCGCAACTGAGGCCGAGGCGCAGGACAAACTGGCCGCCCATCGCCGCGCGGTGCTGCCGGAAGGCGGCCTTGCGATGATTGCCGCGGCAATCGGCATTGACCTCGCCAAACTCGACCCTGACGAGCCGATCCCCTTCAAGCCAACAGAAGCCAACCGCTCGGCCGCCGATGGCCTGGCGAAAAAAAGCGCCGGCAAAATCTGGACCCCACGGTTAATTGCCGAAGACCTGCATCTCGGCCGCGGCTCCACAATCGTCGGCACCCCATCCCAAGTCGCCGATGAATTCGCCGCATGGGCAGAACAAGCCGACATTGACGGGTTCAATATCTGCCGCGCCTTCACCCCCGGCACGTTCGTGGATGTTGCTGATTTGCTGGTGCCCGAGTTGCAAGACCGCGGCCTGTTCAAAACCGCCTACCGCGAAGGCACGCTGCGCCAGAAGCTAATTGGCCATGGCGATGGCAGAATGCCCGCGACGCATCCGGCCGCCGCTTATCGCCGGCAACCGGTTTTGGTGTAAAGACTGATCCTGCGGCTTCACTGCCCCAGTTTTCTGTCCGACCATTGCTGCTCCGCCATTGAAATTCGCTGCCGCTCCGTCCACAAGTTTCCCGCGCTGAACCCGCCATCCACCAAAATTGAGGCTCCTGTCACATAATCCGCCGCGGGCGAGCACAGGAAAGCCACCACCCCTGCCACATCCTCCGGCGTCGCCATCCTTCCCAGCGGAATGCTTTTTACCAGGTTCTCCTCAAAGCCCGGCCGGCGCTCCAGCGCCCGCGCCAGGGATTCGGTCCGGCACGCGCCCGGCACCACCGCATTGGCGGTGATCCCGCGCGGCCCCAGCTCCATCGCCAGGTTGCGCACCATAGATTCCACCGCCGCCTTGCCGGCGCCGATCAGGCCATGATCCGCCACGGCAAAAACCCGGTCCAGCCCGCTGATCGCCACGATCCGGCCGCCCGCCACCATTGCCGGGCTGAGCCGGGAGACCAGTGTGGCGAAGCTACCCGCAATCACCTGAACGGAATCCTGCACCTGCTGCCATCCGGAAATGCTGATGGGCCAATGCAGCCCGGTGGCGGCATTTGTGACCAGCGTGTCGATCCGGCCAAATCTTTCGAGACCGGCGTCGGCAAGTCTGATCAACGAGTAAGGGTCGGTAATATCCGCCTGCAGCATCAGCACGCCGGCGCCGGCAGCGCGAAATAGTTCGGCTGCCGCCTCGGCCTCATCGCCCCGCGCCCGGTAATTCAGCACGATGTCATGCGTACCGGCCAGCGCCAAAGCCACCGCTTTGCCGATGCCGCGGCTGCTTCCCGTCACCAGAGCTGCACGCCGCTGCTGCATTTTCCGCTCCCTTTACAACCTGCATCCATGACGCCAGACGCCGGACATCTCATTGGCGGGAAATTCAAGCCCACTGCAACCGACTTAGCGTTTCGCGCCAATGAGATTTTATCCCATGCAGGCCGTGCTTATTGGCTTATGATACTGGGCTTAACCAATCGGAATCAAAAATGTCAGCCGAATCCCCGTTGTCCAGCCAGGACCTCAACCTAACCGATCCGGCATTCTTCGCCAGCGGCGATCCACATGCCCTGTGGCGCCGGATGCGGGAGGAAGACCCGGTCCATTGGACCGAGACGAATTATGGCCGCGGCTACTGGTCGGTCACCCGCCTGCCGGATGTCCGCACCGTCTATACGGACCCGGTGCTCTACAGCGCGCAGAAATCCGGCGCGACTTTGCCGCTGACCGCGGCGTTTGCGGACCCCGCCCGGTCCCCCAGCATCCGCCTTGCGATTGAAGGCGCGATGCTGGCCTCCAACGACCCGCCGCGCCATAACAAGATGCGCCAGGTCCTGCACCACCGCTTCCTGCCTAACGCTGTGGCGCGCATGGACCCGTTTGTCAGCCAGCTCGCCACCAACCTCATCGGCGATCTCATCCAGACCGGCGAATGCGATTTCGTCACCGACATCGCCGCCAAGCTACCCTCCACCGTGATTTTCGAAATCATGCAATTGCCCCGCGAAGACTGGCCGATGCTTTTTGAGATGGCCAACATGGGCAGCGCCCCGGCGGATGCGGATTACGGCGCCGCCGAGGCGCTGGAAGCCCGCACCCACGCCCTCCGCACCATCATCGCCTATGTCCAGGACCTGGCGAAAAAACGCCGCGGCGGCGGCGGCGGCGGTCTCATAACGATTCTCTCCGAAGCCAAGATCGACGGTGTGCCCTTCACGGAAAACGAGATCGGCTATAACGGTTTCATGTTCATCGCCGCCGGGCAGGAAACCACACGAAATTCGCTCACCGGCGGCATGCTCGAACTCATCCGCCGCCCGGCCGAGATGGCGCGGCTTCGGGATAATCGTTCTCTGCTCACCACCCTGCCCGACGAATTCGTCCGCTGGATCAGCCCCGTCACCCATGTGCTGCGCACCGCAACGGCGGATGCCGAACTCGGCGGCAAGACCATTCGCGAAGGTGACTGGGTGGTGCTGTGGAACGGCTCGGCCAATCGCGACACTCTGGCGATTGCAGGGGCCGATGAATTCAACATCGGCCGGCCGCCCACCCCGCATGTCGGGTTCGGCGCCGGCGACCATTTCTGTCTTGGCGCCCTCATCGCGCGCCTGCAACTTCGCCACATCATGCGCGTGTTCCTGGACCATGTCGCGGACATTGAACTCACCGGCCCGGTCCGCCGCGTCGCCTCCCACCAGTTTCCCGGCTTCAAATCCATGCCGGTCCGCGTCACACCGGCTGCGAGCCCGCCCAAGCTGAACTGATCCATCGTGACGCCGCGATTCTGGCATGTTGGCCTCACAGTCACCGATCTCGACAAATCCGCGAATTTTTATCGTGACATTGTCGGCATGGAAGAGGGCGCGCGCGCGCACAGCGCGAACGCCCAGTTCGCCGCCCTGGTCAATCTGCCAGGTGCTCAGCTCAAAAGCGTCTTTCTCACGCTGGATGGCATCACCTTGCAACTCCTGCAATATCTGACGCAGAGGGGCAACGCGCTTGAGCTTGCCCACAACAATATCGGCAGCCCGCATCTGTCATTCTTCGTGCCTGACATCGCGGCGAAATATCAATCACTTACATCCAACGGCGAGGTCCGGATCACCTCGTCCATCATCACCAACGCCAGCGGCACAATACGAAGTTTCTACATCGCGGATCCCGACGGTGTGCCCATCGAATTCGTTGAGTCCCTTAGCGCGGCCTGAACCGGCACGGATGCGCTATGGCATGATCGAGCCGCCGTCCACATGCAGTGCCTGCCCGGTCACATAGCGGCCGGACGCCCGGCAGAGATACAAAATCGCCTCCACCTGGTCTGCAACCTGCAGCACCACATGCATCGGGTTGGCGAGCTTGCCGGTCTGCATTTCCGCCGCCAGCGCGGCATCGTCCGGAAACTGCCGGCGCAGCATCGGCGTGTCGACAAAAAACGGCACGATTGAATTCACCGTCACCTGGCTTGCCGCCACTTCCCGCGCGAGAATTTTCGTAAACGCGCCAATCCCCGCCTTGGCGACCGCATAGGCGCCCCCGCCCGCCGCCAGCCGGTACCCAGAGGCGGATCCCACGATAATGATCCGCCCCCAGCCCCGCGCCACCATGCCCGGGGCGGCCACGCGGCACGCATGCACCGCGCCGTAAAGGTTAAGCCGGATTATGCGATCCCAGACCGCCAGATCCATGTTCGCAACCGTATCGCCGCCAGGCGACCTTTCATTGCCGCCGGCGCTGTGCACCAGAATATCCGCATCGCCCAGCGCCGCCACCGCCGCGGCAAAACCGGCCGTCACGCTGGCGATATCAGTCACATCCATCGCCACCGCCAGCGCGCGTCCGCCTTCAGCGGTCATTTCACCGGCAGTTCGGCAAGCCGCCTCATTGCTCACGTCACAAACCGCGACCGCAACGCCAAGCCCCGCCAGCGCGAGAGCGGCCCCGCGCCCGATGCCCGACCCCGCGCCGGTCACCAAAGCCACGCGGCCCGCCAGTCCGCCGTCAGTCAAGCCGCGCCACCTCTTCAATCCGGCGAACCCGCCTTTGCGCGACCGCCAGCCGCAACGTGTCAAAATACTCGGCAAAATAGGCGATCTTGCGGTTTCGGACATGAAACAGGCTGATATACATCTGATCGTAATCCATCCCGGTCGTCTTCACCTTGCACCGGTTCCGGAACGTCGCGATATACCAACCCGGTTCCGCCATGGGTGAAAACGCCAGGTCAAAAAAATTAACGCCCTCCATCCGTGTGAGCGCGGGCCGCCAGCGCTCTAAAATCAGCTCTTTGCCATGATATTTTTCAGCGATGAAAGGCATCTCAAAAACCGCATCATCCGCGAGCAGCCGCAAAATCTCATCCCAATCCTGCCGGCCCTGGCCTTCCATCAGCCGGCGGATCAGATTTTCGTCCTCCTCCCGGCTCGTCATCCCTCCCGCCTCACCTCCGGCCCGGCGGCGAAGGGCAGCGGATCATCCACCGGCGCCACGGCCTCGGCAACATTGAGAATCATCGAGATTGTTACATAAGTTCCGGTGACCACCGTGAGATCCGCCAGCGCCTGCTCACTCAGCGCCGCCGAAATCGCCGCGAATGTCGCATCGGAAACCCGGTGCGTCGTCGAAAGCTCCATGCAGAAATCATAGACCAGCGCTTCGTCAGGCTGCATCTTTGCCGGCCGGCATCCGGTCCTCAGATCATCCGGCACAGACGGGTCAATCCCGTGGCGGATCGCAAGATGATGATGCGCCCACCATTCATAATCCTGATCCCATAATTTGGCCTGAATGAGAATTGCGAATTCCGCCAGCCGCCGGGGCAGCGGGCTGCTGCCCAGCAGGTAATGGATCAACTTATGCAGGTGCAGCGCCATCTCCGGGCTGCGCAGCAAAAAACTCTGCGGCCCGCTGGTCGTCCCGCCGGAAACCTGGCCCAGCATCGCGGCGGTCCCGCGCTGCGCCGCGGTCATCTGATCCATCGGTATCCACGGCATCCGTTGCGATTTCGACATCATGCCCCCGCCTGACTTTCCCGCGGGCCGCGCACCAAACGGCCAGGCAGCGCGCCGGTCGCCACGCCTTCGCGGTAAACTACGGCACCATTGACGATGGTTGCCACATATCCCTGGGCCTGCTGCAGCAAGCGCCGCCCCCCGCATGGCAGATCCCGCGCGATGAATGGCTTGCCGAGCCGCAGCTCCGCAAAATCGATGAGGTTGACATCCGCCCGATAACCAGGTGCCAACACGCCACGGTCATTCAGCCCAACCACCCGCGCGGTCCGCCGCGTCATCGCTTCAACGGCAAATTCAAGCTTCAACCGCGCCCCGCGCCGGCGGTCGCGCACCCAATGCGTCAGCATGAAAGTCGGATAGCTCGCGTCGCAAATCGACCCAAGATGCGCACCGCCATCGCCCAGCCCGATCACGCCGCCTTCATGGCGCATCGCATCACCACACATCTCCAGATCGCGCGCCGCATAATTCGCTGTCGCCATATACAGCAGCGTGCGCCCGCCATCTTCGAGCATCAAATCATACGCAAATTCCGCAGGATCCAAGCCACGCGACGCCGCCTGCCGCGCGATGCTGGTCTCCGGCAGCGGTTCGTAATCCGGCGGGTCGCCTAGTGGGTAGATTTCATCATAATTGGCCACGCGCAACCCAAGCAACGAGCCGGGATTCGGATCGAGTTTTTCAGCCAGAATGCGGTCCCGAATGGCCGGGACATGCAGCTCCCGGATGCGCGCGTCAAAATCCAGCGCGGCGAGTTTCTGATAGGTGGGCGTTGAAAAAAACGGGTTCAGTGAAAGCTCATGCCCCAAAATCACACCCACCGCCCGCGGGTAGATCTGCGCACTCATCGCCAGCCCCTTGCGCTGCGCGGCAGCCGTCCAGTCCAGCAGTCTGCTCCAATTGCCGGGGTTCGCGTGCTGCTGCGTCACGGTAAATGTCACCGGCCGGCCGGAGCGTTCCGCCAGCCGCTCAAGCACGCGAAACTGCTCCTCGATCCGGTCCGGGTCCTGCAAATCCGTGACGTACTGAAACACCCCGCGCCCGGCATCACGCATCGCCAGCGCCAGCGCCAGCAGCTCCGCCTCGGCCGCCCGTAAGGTCGGGATCGGCGTGCCATCGCTGGATTTGTGATTGATCGTCTGCGACGTGCCAAGCCCCAGCGCCCCAGCCCGCAGCGCCTCCTTCAAAAGTCCGGCCATTCTCTCACAGTCAGTCGCATTCGCCGGCTCCAGATCGCAGGCCCGCTTGCCCATCACGAAAAGCCGCAGCGCCGCATGCGGCACATAGCCCGCAAGGTCTATATCAAACCGCCGTTCGCCTAAAAAATCGAGATATTCCGGAAAGCTTTCCCAAAGCCACGGCACGCCTTCCGCCATCACCACCTCGGGAATATCCTCAACCCCGGCCATCAAGTTCACCAGCCGTTCATGATCACCCGGCCGGCAAGGCGCAAAGCCCACCCCGCAATTTCCCATCACCGCGGTCGTAACGCCATGCCAGGATGACGGCGTCAGCCGGTCAGTCCAGCTTGCCTGCCCATCGTAATGCGTATGAATATCGACAAAACCGGGCGTCGCCAGCAGGCCATGCGCATCCAGTTCCTCGCGCCCCGTACCCGCAACCCGCCCGACTTCAACAATCAAACCGCCTTCAATCGCGATGTCGGCCTCAAAGCCGTCCCGCCCGGTTCCATCCACCACGTGCGCCCGCCGAATCACCAAATCAATCATGCATATTGCCCTTATCCCGGCATTGGTGGCGCCCGCATGTGTAGCATATTCCTGGCCGCCTCATCCAATCATCAAGCACAGGCCACGTGGACCACCCAGTGAATTTATATCATCTATAGATGGCAAAAATTCGACCAAGACGGGAATATTGCGACGCTGAAGGGCCTTCTTCGCCGAAGGAAAGGCATCTTTCTTGAACCATCTTCCCTTGATTATACGCAGCGCGCGCTAACGCTTCTCACTAATAAATTTTATGTTTCCAGCCTGAAGACATAGCTTGTTTCAGCCTGTCACCAGAAATCCGCGCGGCAGCGGCGCGGCGGCAAAATCGGGCAACAGCGTTAACACACTGGCCGGAAACGGGAAGCTGCCGGGTTTCAGCGCCCCTGCCACACTGGCGCACGTTTTTCCAGAAAAGCCCTCGGGCCTTCGGCATAATCGGCAGTCGCGCAATTCTCCGCCAGGCGCGCGGCTGAATTCCGGAACGCCGCGGCGTCGTCCAGCAACCTGGTTTCCAGAATGGTCCGGCGGCTTAAGCGCACGCTCATCGGCGCATTGGCGATAATCCGGTTCGCGAGATCCCGCGCGCCGGCCAGCGCTCCGCCAGGTTCCGTCAAAATATTCACGATGCCCCATTGCGCGGCGCTGGCAGCGTCGATCGGATCGCCAGTGAGCGCCAGTTCCATCGCGATATTCGGCGGCAAATGCCGCGCCAGCCGGAACAAACCGCCGGCGCCAGCAATCAGCCCGCGCTTGACCTCCGGAATCCCGAACCGTGCCGACTTTGAGGCGACCACCATGTCGCAGGCCAGCACGATCTCAAAGCCGCCCGCAAGTGCCGCGCCGTCCACCGCGGCGATGATCGGCTTCTCATGCTGCCGCGCCGTGATCCCGCCGAAGCCGCCGCGCGCCGTGCTAATTTGCTCACCGCGCCCTTCCACCGCCGCCTTCAAGTCCGCACCGGCGGAAAATACCGGTCCGTTACCGGCCAGAATGCCGACCCAGAGCGAGGGATCGGTTTCAATCTCGTCAATCGCCGCCTCGATCCCACGCGAAACCGCGCCGTTAATCGCATTTCGGACTTCGGGCCGGTCGATGGTGATGATGCCGATATGCCCATCCCGCTCAAAACGCACCATTCGCCTTTCGTCAGCCAATTCAACCTCCCTCAATTGATCCTCCGGCCCGGCGCCGGCCAATAACGTTCACGCAGTACCGGCTTGGCGATTTTACCGACCGCGGTCAGCGGCAATTCGGACACGAAATCAACCGATTTCGGCAATTTATAGCCGGCGATCATCGGGCGGAGAAACGTAATTAGCCCAGCGCCATCGAGCACCGAGCCGTCGCGCAGAATCACGATCGCCTTGACCTCTTCGCCCCATTTATCGCTCGGCACGCCGATCACGGCGGCGCGCACGACATCCGGATGCGCGCTGATCGCCGATTCCACCTCCGCCGGGTAGATGTTCTCCGCGCCCGAAATAATCATGTCCTTCTTGCGGTCGACAAGAAAAATAAAGCCCTTCGTATCAAGATACCCGAGATCGCCGGTGGCGTACCAGCCATCCCGCAACACTTCCGCGCTCACCCCCGGCCGCCGCCAATAGCCCGCAAATAACGTCGCGGATTGCAACTCAATCTCACCGATCTCACCGGCGCCGCAGATCGTCCCGTCCGCTCTCACCGTGCGCAGCTTCACATACGGATAAGGCCGGCCGCAGGACAGCAGAAACGGGCTGCCGGGATAATGGTCCTCCGGTCCCAGATAGGTCGCCGCCGTACTGTTCTCGGTCATTCCATAATTCTGCAGAAAGCCGCAGCAGAAGTTTTCCAGCATCCGCGCCAGCAGGCTTTCCGGAATCGGCGATGCGCCATAAACGATCAGCCGCAGGCTTGACAGATCGACCCCCTGCGCCACCGCATCCAGCAGCGCCGGCATCAACGCCGGCAGCACCGTCGCGCGCGTCACCCGATGCGCGGCGATCGTCGCAACGATCGCCGGCACATCGGCGGCAGGCAAAATAATCAGAGTCGCGCGCGCAAAAATCGAACCAAACAGCCAGCCGATCCCCGCCAGATGAAACAACGGCGTGGTGAGCAGATTGATATCCGGCTCAAGGCTCACGCAGCGCTCGCCGGTGGCCAGCATGTTCTGCGGTGCAAAACAGATCGCATAATGGCTGGCCGGCACCCCCTTGGGTTGTCCCGTGGTGCCGCTGGTATACATCATGATAGCAGGATCATCCGGGCTGATCATAACCTCCGGCGCCCCGGCGCGTTGCCCTGCAACCAGCATCCCAAAATCCGGGTTCGCATCACCCGCCACGTCGAACGGAATATACACAATCGACGGCAAGACCGATCGCAAAAATTCAACGGCTGAAGCAAACGCGATGTCATAAAACAGTACGGCCAGGCCGGCATCCTCGACGATTCCAAGTAATTCCGGCGGCGCCAGGCGCCAGTTCAGCACCACCGCCGTGCCACCCGACTTGACGGCGCCAAACAGAATTTCCACGAAATAATCTGAGTTTTTGCCGATAATTCCGATCGTCCTGCCACACGCATGGTGTTTTGCGAGGAGCGCGCTGGCAATCCGGTTACTGGCCTCGTCCAATTCCCGGTAACTGCGCCTGCGATCTCCGAACACCAGCGCCGTCTTCCCCGGCGACGTGGCGGCCGCGGCTTGAAGCATCTGCCCGGCGGTTTTGTAGCGCGCAGAGGGCCGGCCCTGGATCACACCGCGTGGCTCCTGCGGAGCGCCCGGTAGCGGCGCAGATGATACGAGGGCAATCCGTATTGCGGCTCCATCGCCTTCAGCCGCTTGACCGCCCTTCCCACTGGCAGTTCCGAGCTCATGCCCATCGCCCCATGCATCTGAATCGCCTCGTGCCCAATCAGGCGCGCGGCCTCAGCTGTCTGTACTTTCGCGCCGGAAACGGCGGCGCGCTGATCATCCGTCGCGGCCTGCTTGCTCAGAATTGCCGCCTTGTACGTCAGTGACAGGCTCAGTTCATAAGCCGCATACATATCCACAAGCCGATGCTGCAATGCCTGAAATTCCGCCAGGGGCTGGCTGAACTGCGTGCGCGTCTTCAAATGCGCGATCGTCTGGTTCAACAGACTTGCCATCAGCCCCACCGCTTCGGCGCACTGCGCGACAGCCGCACAATCGAAAACGTCCGCAAGCGCTGCACCTGCCTCACCAACGCCGCCCAAACGCAAAGCCGCCTCAAGCGCCACCGCCTCCAGGCTGAGACTGGCCGCCGGCCGGTCATCGATTGTCCAGAACGGCTGCAACCGCGCTCCAGCCTGACCTGGCTTGACGAAAAACACGCTCAACGCAGACAGCGATCCTCCGCACACGACCAGCAGCCAATCGCAGTCCGGCGCTTCGGTTACCAAAGCCTGCCGACCCTGGGCGCGGTACGCCCCATTATCCAGCGCACGCAACTCGAACGATGACCCCGATGCGCCCGGCGCCAGAATCCCGCCATCCGCGATCGCGCATTTTAGCCGCCCCGCCGCAATCGCGGGCAAAAATTCCCGCTTCTGCGCCGGTGAGCCCAACCTGCCGATCAACCCCGCGGCGACGATGGCGGTCTCAATCAACGGCGCCCCGGCCTGCGCACGGCCGATCTCATCAAGCATTGCAATTGCATCGACGCTGTCGCCACCCAGTCCATCACAATCTTCCGGCAGAAGCGCTGCCAACGCGCCAAGTTCCGCGAGCTCCGCCCAATGTTCCGCCCGCCACCGCCGCGCCATCTCGCGTTCGCCTGCCTGCGCCGCTGGCGCGCCACGCTCATTCAAAAACCGCCGCAGCGTCGCGCGAAATTCGGATTGAATGCCGGTGAAACTGAATTCCATGGCTAACGCCTAAATCTCCACAGGTGACTTTAACAACGATTTCGCAATAATATTGCGCTGGATTTCGTTGGCGCCGCCATAAATGGATGCCGCCCGAAAAAATAGTGCATCCTGCACAAGATGCCGGCCGGCCCCCGACGGATGCGCCGGCGCCGCATCATCCGGCCAAACCGCGCCAACCTGCCCCAGCGCCTCAACGCCAAGCATATGTATCTTCTGCCTGACCTCTGAGCCAAGAATTTTCAGAATCGATGCATCATGCGCTCGCCCCGCGCAGCGCGGCCCGGCATCCATTACCCGCAACTCAAAGGTCTCAAGCGCATCCAAGGCGATTTCCAACCGTGCCAAACGATCGCCAAAGTCATCATCTTGCAGCAGGCTGCCATTGCCACGCGCCTCTCCCGCCGCGATCGCCAAAACATCATGCAGCGCCTGCCGGGTGGCGACCACATCGGCAATGCCGGAACGCTCGAAAGCGAGCAACGAACGCGCCACATCCCAGCCTTGATTCTCAGCGCCCAGCAGGCAACTCTCCGGCACGCGGACGTCATCGAAAAACACTTCGTTGAAATGGTGCTCGCCATCAATCGTCCTGATCGGACGCACGGTAATGCCAGGCAATTTCATGTCGATCAGCAGCATGCTGATCCCGGCCTGAGGTCGCGCGGCGAGCGGGTTGGTCCGTACCAGGCAAAACATGTGCGTTGCGTAATGCGCATAGGTCGTCCAGATTTTCTGCCCCGCGACAACATACTCATCCCCGTCACGCCGCGCCGCGGTTTTCAGCGAGGCGAGATCCGATCCCGAGCCAGGCTCGGAAAACCCCTGGCACCAGACATCATTGCCGCTGATGATGCGCGGCAAATAATATGCCTGCTGCGCAGTTGTGCCATACAGGCAGATCAGCGGCCCGATCATGCCAATCGACATGCTCGATAGCTTCGGCGCGCGCCTTTTGCTGCATTCCTCCTTGAAAATATGGTGCTGCATCGGGCTCCAGCCCAGCCCGCCATGCACCGCAGGCCAGGCCGGTGTCAGCCAGCCCTTTGTCGCCAGCACCGCCTGCCATTGCGCGGTCACCTCCGGCTGTGAGCGATTATCACTGTCCGACACGCCACGCCATTCCGGCTTGAGCCCGGAGTCGAGGAATTCCCGAACTTCCCGTTGAAATAACAGTTCTTCTGCGGTCAGCGCCAGTTCCATACCGAAAATCCCCTCAGCCCACCGGCCGCCAGAAAGGCAGAAAAACGCGCTGCGCCTCACTGACGCAACTGAAATAAACTTCCACCTTCATCCCGATCTTCACCTCTTCCGGCGTGCATCCGGTCACATTCGACATCATGCGCACCCCCTCCCCAAGGTCGATAATCGCAACGACGTAAGGCGTTAACGCCTCGAAATAAGGCTCCGGATAATTGCGCCGGATCACGCTGAACGTATGCACCGTGCCCTTGCCGACGCACTTCACCCATTCAACCCGCCCGCCGGTATAAACCGAGCATGGACGGGGATAAAACTGATATCTCCCGGTCTCCACGCAGCGCTGCATCCACAACTCGCCTCGCGCGCAGCCGTCATAGAATGGCCTGTTATCGGCATCCACGAACGGCACCGGCCGCCCCGGCAGCTCGCCTGCGATCGCATCGGAAAGCAGCGTCACGGCTGCTCCTTTCCCAAAATCAGCGTGCTGATGCAGGACAGAATCCCGCCGCTCCCGCACGCCACTGCCAGCTTCGCATCCGGAACCTGCCGCGCGCCGGCCTGCCCGCGCAGCTGCAGCACCGCTTCGATCAACGTGAAAACGCCGCGCATGCCCGGATGGCAGGCCGACAACCCGCCGCCATCCGTATTCGTCGGCAGCCGCCCGCCGGGTCGCAGCTTGCCATCCCGCACAAACGCGCCGCCCTCACCCCGCCTGCAAAAACCCAGCCCCTCCAGCAGCAGCATCACGGTAATGGTGAAACTGTCATAGAGCTGCGCGGTATCGATATCAGCCGGGGTCACCCCGGCCTGCGCAAACGCCGCCGGGCCGCTCACCGCCGCCGCCGTCGTCGTATAATCGGGCATCTGGTTGATGCTCCAATGGGTCTGCGCCGTCGCGGAGCCGAGCAGGTAGATCGGCTTCTGCCGCAAGTCGCGTGCCCGCTCCAGCGTCGTCATGATCACCGCGGCGCCGCCATCCGTCACCACGCAGGCATCGAGTTTCCCCAGCGGGTCGGCGACGCGTGGCGCGTTCACCACATCCGCAATGGTGATCGGCTCGCGATTCAGCGCAAACGGATTGTTTGCCGCGTGCAGCCGCGTGGAAACCGCAATTTCCGCCAGTTGCTCAAGCGTGGTGCCAAATTCGTGCATGTGCCGCTGCGCCGCCAGCGCGTAATTGCCCAGAATCGTCGGCCCATACGGATTCTCGTAACAGCGCGGCGATTCAACGAACTGATCAGCCAGCCGCGGTGCTAGCGAGCGGCGCTTATTCGAACGCAGATCCGACCCATAGGTCATCAGCACCGTGTCGCAAATACCAGATTCAATAACTGTCTTCGCGTGGTCGACAAACCCCTGATATGCGGCGCCGCCGATCTGCGATCCCTCGGCCCATCGATGCTTGATACGAAAATATTCCGCCATCGTGGCGACATCGTCGACATTCATGCCGCCGGTTCCCACCGACATATAGCCATCAACATCCTCCAACCGCACACCAGACTCCTCAAGCACACGCTGCAGCGCCTGGGCGTGGTGACCGTGGCTCGTCAGGTTCGGCGCCTTCGGATAATCGCTCAGGGCCACCCCCACGATCACCGGCATACGGTCTGCCCGCATCCTCATTTCCTTCCCGAATTCCGTTGCCCGCACCATTATTGCAACCTAAAAACTTTCACAATTACCGTTTTTATGCCAATGTGGCACTATTCAGGTACCACACAGCCCGGGCGGAACATGGAATTACGGCATTTGCGCTACTTCATCGCGGTGGCCGAGGAGTTGAATTTGCGGCGCGCCGCGGCGCGGCTGAACATTTCCCATCCGCCCCTCAGCCGGCAGATACAGGACCTCGAGCGCGAAGCCGGCGTCCCGCTCATAACCCGCGGCAAGCGGGGCATTGCCCTGACGGAGGCTGGAGACATCTTCCTCAACGAAGCCAGGCAAATCCTTGCCCGCGCCACGCAGGCCCTCGAGGATGTCAGGGAAGTCCAGCGTGGCGCCGCCGGCCGGCTACGGATCGCGTATTCCTTCGGGTATTTCGAGCCCTCCCTGGGACGGGTGATGAAGCTGTTCCGCGAAAAATTCCCGAAAGTCAAAATTGAAATCCAGCAACTCGACCCGCGCCAGCAGATCGAAGCCCTGCAGCGCAAGACAATCGACCTCGCCTATGCAGGCCTGCGCCTTGCCGCCGTGCAGGAGCAGATCCATTTCGAATGCATCCAGCAGGCGGCCATTCACGCCGCCCTGCCCGCCGGCCATATCCTCCTCGCCCGCCGGCACCTCGCCCTTGCGGACCTCGCTGACCAGCCCTTCGTCTCGCTGGGTGGGGTTTTCTACGACTACCAGGCCTGGCTGGAGAAACTTTGCGCCGGCGCCGGCTTCCGGCCAAAAATCATCCACGAAGCCGATACCAGTTCCACCATATTCGGCCTGGTGGCGGCCGGTTTCGGAATCGCCGTGCTGCCCGCCCTGCACGACCCGCCCGCATCGGCCGTGGCATTTCGCCCGATCCGCCCAGCCCTCCCAAAATTCAACTTTCACATTGCCTGGCGCCAGGCCGACCCCTCCCTGGCGCTGCAACACTATGCAGCCATGGTACGAGAAGACGCCAATCGGCGGCGCCGCGGCCTTGCCAATCAGGAATCCTAATCGAACCGCGCCGCGATTTGAAGCAGGTGCGCCGCTAGCGCTTCCGGTGCCGCGTAAAACGGCGAGTGATCGGTATCGATGGAAAGCACCGCCGCGCAAGGCGATGCGGCGTGCATGGTCCGTTGCAGGAGCACAGGCAGAATGCGGTCGCGCAGACATTCGATATACACGCGTGGAACCGAGCCGAAATTCGTTTCCGTGAGGGCGGCGGTATTTTGCAGCGGCGCCAGAGGCTGCGGCACCAAGCGGGATACGGCGCGTTCGGCCCATTCGGCGGGTGTTTCGCCGTAGAGATAGGCGCGCGCGTCTTCCGGCGCGGCGATAATGCTTTCGCCATCCGCCGTCGGCCGAAGCGCCATCCTGGCACCCATGTCTGGAACGTCCTCGCCGCGCGTAATCTCAAGTGCCGACAAACCGTTCCGCGGCAGGAGCGCCGTGAGATAGACCAGCGCGGTGATCTGTGCCGGTGCATATTCCGCGGCCTGGCTGATGACCATGCCGCCGAGGCTATGGCCAACCAGGATGGATTTTGTCGGCTGCCGTCCGAGTAAATCGGCAGCAAATCGGCCCCAGGATTCCAGGGTGATGCCAGGAGCGCCCATAGAGTCCGCGCCCATGCCCGGCAGGTCCGGCGCAGCCACGTGGTGGCCTTGGCTCACCAGCAGCGGCACAACACGCTCCCAACACCAACCACCATGCATCGCGCCATGGATCAACAGGAAACTGGCCATGGCGGGAACCTATGCCCGCCCCGGCGGTTTGCCCTGGCCGCCCAGCGACATCATCGCTGGTCGTTCACTGCCTAGCCGCGGCGCAAAGAACGCGATGACGCTGGCGGTGAACACGATGGCGGCAAGCACGCCGAACATCGGCTGAATCCCGAGTGCTTCGCGCAGCGGTCCCGAAACAAAAGGGATCAAAAGCTGGCCCAGCGGAATCGCGCTGTTGATCAATCCGAGCGCCCGCCCGCGCGCTTCGGGCGACACACGCTCGATGGTGACGGCGGAGAAATGCGTAATCATCAGCCCGGAAGGCGGACCGCCGATCATTAGCGCGATCATCACCATCGCCAGGCTATTCGCTAGAAAAAGCAGCAGGAAACAAATCGTTCCGCATCCCAGAATAAAGACTAGAACATCGTTGACAGAGAGATAGCGCCGTATGACCGGATACATGACGGCCGTCGCGACCGCCACGACGGTGGAAAGGACCAGAACCATCGAGGCCACGATCGCGGTGTGCACACCGATTGCGCGCATCAGGAACGGCAATTGCACCGGTCCCATGACGGCGAGACACGCAACCGCCATGGTGATCAAGCACAGACCTAGGAAATTCTTCGGCAAGGCGCCGGAACCGGTGGCTGCGTGGCCCGGCTTTTCAGGCTCGCTGATGATGAAGAAGGCGCCGATCAAAATAGGAATCGAAATGAGGTAGGGCGCGAAGGCCATGTGCCACCCACCCCGATCGACCAGAATGCCTGAAACCGCGATGACGGCAACCGCGCCGGCAGCCGGCGCCAGGCCAACTACGGTGACAGCCCAGGTTCGCTTGGCGCCGGTGAAATAATCGCCCGCGAGAGTCATTACAATCGTGGTGATGGCGCCACCTGCAGCACCTAGCGTGATGCGCGCAATAACGAGCGGCCAGAAATTCTCGATAAAGAGCTCGGCGCCACCGGCAACCGCGTAAAGCGCACAAGCCGCCAGCAGGGGCCAGCGCCGCCCGTATTTTTGAAGCATGACGCCGCTGAGCGGCGAGGCGAAGATGAAGGAGATATAAGGGGCCATCAGAATGAACTGCGCCCGCAGATCGGCGTCGCCAATCGCGGCAAAATGCCCGGCGATCGCGCCGGTGGCGGGCAGCACCGAGCTGATCATCAGCGTCATCATGACATTGCCACCGGCCAATATGGCAAGCTTGGCCGCCGCGTGCCGCGGCGCTGTTCCGGGATCCGTATCAGACGCCTTTTCGGTGAAGATCATTGGTTACCTTATTTAACATAAAATTAGACAATCAGTATAGTCAGGCAGCGCGGCCGGTCGAGCAGGCCAAGTCTGCGGCGTTGACGCCGATCTACGCGCCAGTTTCGCCGTGCACGCCGCTGAAGCTTCGGTGGCGTGGTCAAACGCCGCAAAAGTCTCGCCGGAAGAGGATGGGGCCGGGTTGCCGCCAACCCACAGATGGTTTGGCTCGCCGGCCGGAACGGCTGGAGGCGCAGCCCAACGCTTTACCGGGCCCCTGTCGATATCACCTTGCATATCCGTCCTCCCTAGCTTGCGTCGCTTTATGCTTGTTCAACCTCGGCGTGCTCGTCACACTGCCTGCACGGCATCTCTTGCACCACCAAATCGTCGCCGCGCGGATTTTATTTTCGAATGAACGTTCCGCACCCCCCGAACTACCAAGTCAGTGTAGAACCAATCAGCTTGCAACCTAGCCGGGATCTCGAGGGCGGCCACAAACTATTTTTTGCTATATGACAATGACGCGCACTCATCTGCTCGAAACTGATCTGGCATTCATAGAGCTCGCGAGAAAATCCCCCGACATCAGCAACCAAATGGTGGCGCCCCGGTCACCGACTTTGGGGCTGCATTTTCGCCGGTAAACACGGCCAGTCTCCCTCCCGACCCGCGCACCTCGTCTATCGCGCCTTTGCGGTTCAACCAGGCCGTTGACCGTGCCGGGAACCGATTTGATGATCCGCCGGCCGATATCCTCACCTGCGGCGCCGAAGGCGCGGCGGCTTCCCACCCGCAATTTTTTGATCACTTCCTCGCCATTCCGGAGAAAAAAGAACAGCCCGAGCAGCATAAAGCCGAACAGCACCAGCCGGTGCAGGGTTTCCCGGCCGAACGTGGTTGCGACTTTCGCGCCGCCACCGTGGATTTCCCCTTTGGTCAGGACAGAAATCTGGCCAGGCTGGCTGAGCTTTTGCTGCCATAGCGAGGTCAGCTGATCGCCGCCGGGCGCGCAGAAACGAATAGCCGTCCATCACCGGCATGTTGACGTCGACGATGCAAAGATCGAATGGTTCCTGCAGCAGTTTTTCGATCGCCTCCATGCCGTTCACGGCCTCGCTCACCGCGTGGCCGGCCTGTTCGAGAATTTTGCGGTGGTATTGGCGCACCACCGCCGCGTCGTCGATCACCAGGATGCGGGCTGGGGTTTGCGCCATCATCGCCCGCCCGGCGGTTTCTGGGGTCTCCCTCATTCTTGGTGCAAATCGATCATCGGGAGGGGCAACATCCGAGCGCGGAGAAGGTCGACGCCCGCTCTGCCATACATCGACCGTTTGAGTGTTTTTAGGCGGTTGACCTGTCCTTCTGTCTGGCCATTGCTCCAAGTTTCCGTCACTGCAACTCTGACAGCGTCGATATCACGGCAAATTTGTTTCGCGAAGCGCTTCATTGAGTAGATGCCCGATTGCTTGACGGAATCGGTCCAGCGGTCCAGCTTTTCGATACTGCTGCCGCGCAAGATACCCCTAAATTTCATCGCAAGGCTACGCATTGCCGCAAAATCGGGACTATCGGGTTTGAGTGCTTCGACCTCTTCGGCCTGCCGTGCCGTCAGCAGAGGCCGTGGCTTTATACAGAGCGCCGCGGCCACCAGCTGAGAGGTCGTTTGCCCGCTGGTAAATATGGCGGGCGTGGTCACCTCGTTGGGAGACACAACGGTTCCGATTGAAGAATTTTTCGCATCGCGCCATGGCGAGAGGAACCGCGCCAAGTATGAGAAACTACCATTGTAGCCAAGGCGCTTGATTTTTTCGAATAGTCCGCGCCCGCTTTGATAACCCTCCGTCCATCGGGAGACCAGATACGACTTATAGAATGCGGGCGAACACGGTTTTGGCGCCATTGGATTTCTTGCCGGCAGCGTCTGCAAACGGATCCAATTGTCGACCCGCTTTCGGCTGAGACCCAACTCCCGAACGATGTCAGCGCCCGTCGCTCCAGTCCACAATGATTGTGCCGTAGTTCTGTCCTTTTCG